>CAMNJQ010000065.1 GCA_946541575.1 uncultured Clostridium sp.
AATGTTAAAACCGCTATTATTGAGATTATTCCTATTATTATTACTGCTCCAATTATTTCGATTAATGTAAAGCCTTTTTTATTCTTCATACAATCTACCTCTATTTTATATTATAACATAATAATCTACTTAAAAATACATTTCTCTTCATAATCATCTATTAATTTATTCACTATAAAAGCTTTATCTCTAATCTTACTTAATATTATTCTTTTAAAAAATTTACTATTTGAATACTTAATTATTAGAACGTGCATTTCAGATAATGTTTTGTTAAGCTTTTCATAGCTTCCATTAACTCCAATAACATCATCAAAAAGATTTGGTATTTCTTCTATAAAACCATTTAATCTTAACTTATTTATTGTTGAAGTAAATGTTTTATTCTCCACCAAAGATTTACATACATATTTTTGATATGAATATGCATTTGATTCATATCGATCTCCATTAATCTCTCCATTTATTGCAAATAACAAATTAGCTATTTCACTATTTTCAATATTAAATTTTCTAAAAGAATTAATGATATTAATGATTTCTTCCGTATCGTTTGTATTAAATATTTCTTCTAAAGTAACTTCATTAGATTTTTTCAAAATATTCAATGTCTTTTTATCATAAATTGTTCTACTTAATCCTGTCCTAACATAAACATATTTTTCATCATATATAATTTCATTATTAATAGAATTAATAGCATGATTTATTTCATGAACAAGATCATCTATTAAAGTAGATAAATCAGTTGATGAATAATTGTTAACTATTATATATTTTTCAGTTCTATAATTACCATTTTCATTTTTTAATAATCTATTAAAAGAAGCACTTATCATATTATTATCTTTCTCAGAAGTATATATTTCCACCTCATTAAAACATTTTAACACCAAATTTTCATATGAAATACCATACTTATAAACAAACACGGGAACAATCAAATATAATAAATGTCTTATATTAGAATCATATTTATATTTATCACAAATATTATTAACAAAAGAAATATATTTATTTAAAAATATATTAATATTACTTTGATTTAAATCCATATAATCATTCCTTTTTTTCTAGTAAAGAAGCCGGATTAATAATATTACTTCCGTACTTATCTTTTATTTTATCAAGTGCAAACTGTACTTTGTCATTGTCACTACCATTAGAATTAAAAATATCATTTTGAATTATCTTTTCTTCTACTAGACCTGATAGTCTTATACCTATATTTCTTATTTTCTCAAAATTCCAAGATTTATACAATATATCAATTACATAATCATATATTTCGTTATTTGAACATATTGGGTTTTCAATAGTAATCTGTTTTGAATAGCTAACAAAATCATATGTTTTAAAAGTAACTGTAACAACTGTAGCATATAGTTTTTTTCTTCTTAAACTTCTTCCTATATCATCAACCTGTTTTAAAAGTATTTTTTTTAAATAATCTATATCGTCACTATCATGATCTAAAGTTAAAGATACACTTATGCTTTTATTTACTGACACACTAGAATCAACAATAGAATCATCTATTCCATTAGCATGATTCCATAATTCCATCCCAAGATTTTTAAACTCTTTAACTAATAAAGTTGGATTTGCTTTCGCAACATCTCCTATCGTTTTATATCCCATTTTAGTTAGCTTTTCAGATGTTTTTTTCCCAACCATAAACAAATCATTAATTGGTAATGGCCACATTTTTGTTTTAATTTCATTATTAAATAAAGTATGTACTTTATTAGGCTTTTCAAAATCGCTCGCCATTTTAGCACATAATTTATTATTAGCTATTCCTATATTAACTGTAAAGCCAAATAATTTATATATTTCATCCTTAATTTTATAAGCCAGTGTTATTAAATCATCATAAATATAGTGCATTCCACTCATATCAACAAAGCATTCATCAATTGAAAATCTTTCAACATCAGGAGAATATTTAGATATATAATTAAACATTTTATCAGACATTTCACGATAATAATGATAATTAGGCGGATATACTTTAACATTTGGACATTTCTTTCTAGCTTGATATAAAGTTTCCGCAGTTACAATACCAAATCTTTTTGCCACTGGACTTTTAGCCAAAACAATACCATGTCTTTTATCTTCATCTCCACCAATAACAGATGAAATAGTTCTGATATCAATTGGATAACCTTCACTTAACAATTTAACAGCAGTCCAAGACAAAAAAGCATTATTAACATCTATATGAAAAATTACTCTATCCATAAAACCACCAATTATATTATAGAAAGTATTTTCGATTGATTCAACATTATAATTTATGTTAGAATAAAAACATAGGAGATATATTATATGAATGAAGATAATAAATCATTTCAACAAATGAATGAAGAAGAAAGAATAACTGCAATAATATATAGTGATCCGGAATTGCGAGAATTATATAGCACTAATAAAGAGGAAGCTATAGCACAAGCAAGAATTAAAATGTTTGAAAATGCAGAAATTGATTCAGTTCCATTAACTACTAAAAGAAATGATGAAAACGAAGAATATAGTCCAAGAATGTAAGGAGAAAGAAAATGAAAGAAAAAATTGATGAAATCGTAAAGAAAGTTCAAAGTGATCCAAAGATGCTTGAAAATTTTCAAAAAAATCCAGTTAAAGCTGTTGAAGACATAGTTGGAGTTGATTTACCAGAAGACCAAATTAACAATATTGTTGATGGAGTTAAAGCAAAAATCAACTTAGACAGCATTGGAAATTCAATTAAGGGATTATTGGGATAATAAAAAAGAGCTACAAAAAGCTCTTTTTTATTTTATTAAACACTCTCCATTCATTTCTTCTGGAATAGGAAGTCCAATTATTTTTAACATTGTAGGAGCAATATCAGCAAGTTTACCATCCTTCAATTCTATTCCTTCTTTAGTAACAATACAAGGAACAGGGAAAGTTGTATGACTTGTTACTGGATTATGAGATTCATCCCACATCATATCACAATTTCCATGATCAGCAATAATTATCAAAGTTCCATCTAATTCTTCAACAACTTTATGATAAATTTTAGCTAAACATTTATCCATATCTTCAACAGCTTCTTTCGCAGCATCATAATTACCTGTATGTCCAACCATATCTCCATTAGCAAGATTCATAATTGTAACATCAAAATTATCTACTTCCTCTAAAAACTTATCAGTAACAATATAAGCGCTCATTTCAGGCATCAAATCATATGTAGCTACTTTAGGAGATGGTATTAATATTTTTTTCATGTCTGGATATTCTACTTCACGACCACCATCAAAGAAGAAAGTAACATGGGCAAACTTTTCTGTCTCTGCAATTCTTAACTGACTAATATTATTATCATGTAAATAATCTACTAAAATATTTTTCATATCCAAATCGTTAAATGCGTGTGGAGCTTTAACAGACTCTACTACAGGAAACATAGTTAGAACTTTCAAATTATTGAATTTCTTTAAATGTAAATTTTTCTCTAAAGCTTTATCATTAACAAAATCAACATTTGTAAAACAAGTAAATAACTCTCTTAATCTATCTTTTCTAAAATTAAAAGTTATAACTCCATCATTATCATTTAAAGGACAATTATTTATTAATCCTGGAATAACAAATTCATCATATACTTCTTTATCATAGTTTTCTTTTATTAAATCTTTATAAGATTTATAAACAGGCCCATCACCATATACAATAGCATCATAAGATAGTTTTAATCTATCATAGTTATCATCTCTATCCATTCCATAATATCTTCCTGAAATAGTAGATATTTTTCCAAATCCCAATTCATCTATTTTTTCTTGTAACTTATCTAAATATTTAAGAGCACTATCTCTAGGAGTATCTCTACCATCTAAGAACAAATCAAAGTAAACATCTGTAACTTCTTTTTCTTTGCATAAGTCTAAAAGTCCTAATAGATGATTTATATGTGAATGAACTCCACCATCTGATAATAACCCCATAAAATGAAGATTTGATTTATTACTTTTTACATGATCTAATACTTCTAATATTTTATCATTTTCTCTAATTGAACCATCTTCAATAGCAGCAGTAATTGCTTGCAAAGGTTGAAGAGCAACTCTTCCACTACCTAAATTCATATGTCCAACTTCACTAGTTCCCATTTGTCCTTCAGGAAGCCCCACAGCAGTACCACTTGCCTGTAATATTGAATGAGGATACTTTTTCATAAGCAGATCAAATGTTGGCTTATTAGCGTTTTTAAATGCGTTACCATCTGGATTTTCTCTTATTCCACATCCATCCAAAATACATAAAACTAATTTTTTCATATTCTAATCTCACTTTCTATACTAAATCTCCAAAACAAAATGTTGCATACAAAGGAATATATCTTATACCCCTCTTAATACAAAAATTATCTTGAGTAACCCTAATTGCTTCAATTGGTTTAAATTTCTCTATATATACAGATAATGCTTTAGATTTAGTCTTATTAAATGGAACTAATTCTATTGGTATTATGTTACCAGTTCTAGTTTGAATAACAAAATCAATATAAGCTTTTCCTAAAGACTGATAATAATATAAACTAAATCCACAACTTATCAAAGACACTGCTACACTATTTTCATATAAAATTGATTTTAGTTGATCATCACTATCAACAATTGATTTATTTATATTTAATTTTTTATATAAAAGTCCAGTATCATTCATGTAAACTTTAAAGATATCTTTATCTTTGAAATTACTAATTGGAGATTTAACATCTTGAAGCTTATAACATTTATATATAAAACCATTATTATGTAAAAAAGTCAATGCATTTTCATACTCTTTACTTCTTCCACCATCTTTAATTAATCCATATTGAAATTTTTTATTAGATTTTAAAAGTTGTTCTGAAATACTATTATATACTTCATTACTACGAATAATATCAATTAAGTTTTCTTGTAAAGACATCTCTTTATTATATGAATCAATTATCTTATCAAAAGAGGAATTAACAAGTAATAAATTATTTTCACGTATTGATAAATCAACTGCTTCAGGCATCCCACCAGTAAGAATAAATTGATTAAAATAATCCATAGCTACTTTATGAAAAGGCATTTTACTATTATTTTTAAAAGAATTTCTTATAAATTCAACAAGCTCTTCTTTTCCAATAGCAACTAAATATTCTTCAAAATCCATTGGAAGCATTGATTTAAACTGTAATTCAACACCTTTAAATTTAGATAAATTATCTTTTAAAGAAGTAACTATAATCACATGATAATCATTTTTAAATTTACCCAAAGTTTTAATAGTATTAACAATTTCAACATCATTAACATTATCTATAACAATTAATGTTTCATTTTTTACAATTTCTTGCTTAGATAAATCACTTAATGCATTAATAATTCCATCAATTGTATTTTGTTTTTGTAATACCTCAAGAAGTTTTTTATTATTATTAGCATCAAAATATATTGTATTACGATAATTATTCTCCCCAAACTTTAATACAGTATAAGTTTTTCCTACTTGCTTGCTACCATAAACTACTAATGGTTTTCTGTTAACATCGAATTGCCATTTTTCAAGGAATTTATTTATTTTACGCTCCATAAAGTGACCTCCAATATCATTTTTCATACTATATAATATAATAATAGCAAATAAAAGTCAAGCAGATAAAATACTAAAAAAAGATGACTAAATCATCTTTTATTGTATTAAATTATCAATATTAATATCTTCATCTGTAATAGTAACTAACAAGTCTTTTCTCTTTTTTTCTTGAGTATTTGTCGCATGTCTAACAATAGTTTTTTCATACATATTTCTAACAAATCTTGCATTTCCAAAATTCTTAGTATTAATATTACTTTCTATTATAGATTTTGCTTTATTAATAGCACTATCAGTTATTTTAAAACCAGCTTTATTAATAAATGATTTAAATATTTCAATTAATTCATCAACTGAATAATCTTTAAATGTTAATGTATATCCAATACGAGAAACAATTCCAGAATTTGAATTTAAAAAGTCTTGCATTTCTTTAGTATATCCTGCAAAAATTACAACTAAATCGTCTCGATAATCTTCCATAGCTTTAATCAAAGTTGCAATTGCTTCATCATTATATGAGCCATTATCACTAGCTAAAGCATAAGCTTCATCAATAAATAAAATACCACCTTTTGCTCTTTCTATTACAGCATTAGTCTTAGGAGCAGTTTGTCCAACATATTCAGCAACTAAATCTTTAGAAGATACTTCTATAAGTTTATTCTCTTTAATATAACCTAAATTATATAAAATACCAGATAATAGTCTTGCAACAGTAGTCTTACCTGTTCCAGGATTTCCTAGAAATAACATATGCAAATTTATATCTTTAATTTTTAATGTCCCTTCAGTTTTTTGTTTCAAAGTAATTAAACTAACTAAATCATTCAATGCATCTTTAACATCTTGTAACCCAACTAAATCATTTAATTCTTCAAATATCTGTTCATTAGATTTAGATTCACCATATTTTGGAATATCATTATTAAAAGAAATATAATTAATTAACTTATCTCTATAAGTAATATAATCATCTAATGTTTTATTATAAGTATTTGTAATATAATCTAATAAAGATACACTTTTTTCTTCATCTAATATAACTTTTGATTTAACTTCATTATAAACGTCTTGAATATCAGGCCTTATACCAACTAATTCAAAAGTAAAATATTTATTTTTTAAATCATTATCGTAAGTCAAAAAAGAATCAATATTATTTTTATTATCAATTAAAATAGAAATATTTTTTTTACTTAAATTGTTTTTTAAATTAAATAAAAATAAATTCTTATCTTGAACATCTTGACTATCAAATGCCTTTAAATCAGTATATGTAACAATTCCATTCTTATAAATTGATGACAAATCAGTATTTTTATTTAAGTTAAACATTGATAAACTAGTAGAACTACTATTTGTAATATAACTACCAGATTTGCTTTTAAAAATATTAACAACTTTATTAATTGTTTCTTTATTATCACAAACTAGTTTAATATTAAAAGTAATATAATTATTTGTTTTTGAATTATTATAATTATCCATATATAAAATAATCTTTTTTAATAATTCAATTGATTTTTCATCTAATAAAAGATTATCCATATCAATTTCTTCATTAACTTCTTCTATTTTCTTAAAATTTGATTGATCAGTTAATAAACTACTACCAAAAAAGTCATCATACATTTTACTAAAATTATTATTATCCATATTTTTTTACCTCTATTTAATTATATAAGAAAAAGGATGATAAATCATCCTTTTTATACTTATTTACTCACCTTTTTTTTCAACTTTTATTTGTAACATTTTATCTTTTAATTCTTTTTCTATATTTTCAAGTTCTTTTTCAGATTCTTGACGTTTAATCTTACCTTGTTCATGTATTTCTATAACTTTATCCAAAGTCTCTAAAATATTTTGATTTGTTTTCTTTAAAGTTTCAATATCTACAATTGCTTTTTCGCTTTCTTCAGCAACTTTAATAGATCCTTGCTTTAATGTTTCACTATTTTTAACAAGTAATTCATTAGTTAATTTAGATACTTCTTGTTGATGTTTTAAAGCTGTCTTAGAATGATTAATACCTAATGCTAAAACCATTTGGTTCTTCCATAATGGTATAGTATTAGTTATTGAACTTTGAATTTTTTCGACAAGTTCAGCATCATTATTTTGAAGTAATCTAATTTGTGGTGCCATTTGTAAAGAAATAATTCTAGTTGTTTTTAAATCATAGATTTTCTTTTCAAAACGATTAATAACATTTTCCAAATCATTAACTTTTTGAATATCCATTTGATCTTTAGTTTCTTCTGCCTTTTTACGAAGTTCAACTAAATCTTTAGTTTTTAACTCTTCAATTTTCTTCTCACCAGCAATAATATAAAGTGATATTTCTTTGAAAAACTCTAAGTTTTTTTGGTACATAGTATCATAAATATTAATGTCTTTTAACATTAATAACTTATCTTTTTCCAAACCACTTTCAATAGTAGTTATGTTATTTTCAATTTTATTATATTTTGAAATTAATTTGTCAATTTCTTTCTTAGCACTAGAAAATATCTTTTCAAAAAATGAAGTATGATTAGAATCATCAACAGCTTTATCAAAAGACTTAATTTCACCAACTAAATCACTAAGTAACTTACCTGTTTCTCCAGCATCTTTTGTCCTAACTTTTTCTAAAACTGAATCACTAAATTTTGAAATTTTATCTTGAGCAGCACTACCAAATTGAATTATTTGAGTTTGATCATTAACATCAATTTCATTATTAAACTTTTCAATAGCATTTTTTTCGTCTTCAGTTAAATTATCATAATTTAGAGATGATTCAATTTCCTTTTCATCAGCTACATTTTTTACATCTACTAGTTTCTCTAGCTCTTTTTGTTCCATTTTTTCAACTTTTAATTCCATACTAATTTCCTTTCAAAAATTCTATTAATTTATTATATGTGTCCATCTTAAGAGATGATACAGTACTTGAAATAACTTTTGGAACTGCAAGACCAATCTTAGTTACATCATAACTTCCACCAGTAATTCCAGTTCTAAATCCATACTTTTCCCAAGCTATCTTTTGAATTTCTTCATCATTATAGGCTTCTAATAATAATTTTCCATTCTCTGTAAACGCTGCAAAGCAGTGACTATTCCAAATTGTTGGAGCTGGATAAAGTATTCTTATACTATCTTTTACTTGTTCAAATCCATTAGGATTAGAATTAGCAAAATCAATTATACTTTTTTCATAATCTACAATCATTGGATTTCCACCCATACCTGTTTTTAAATATCTTTCAAACAAATCTGCAGGTGTATTATTCATATAACCAGATTTAATATAAAAATCTCTTAGTTTTGGCAAATTATTTGCGATATTTTCACTTGTAACTTCTCCACCTGATAAAATTGATAAAAGTAAACCATAATATGTTGCTCCTGGAGATGATGTTACTGGATCAGTTGACCCTATATTAATTGAACCATAAAGATCTTTAAGGCCAATTTCACTCCATTTCTTACCACTTAAAATATAATTCATTAACTTATTCATATCAGAAATAAAATAAACACCATCATCATTAACAGTTACAATTCCTTCATTTTGAAGAGCATCAACAACTTCTTTCCAACTATAAATAACAATTGGAGTATTTAACGTAAGTCCACCAGATAAAACTGTATATCTATCAGATTCTCCTAATTCTTTATTTGGATAATTTTTATAATAGTCATAAAATCTTTGATCTGAAGTAAATAAAGCATCATATTTAGAAACATCTGGAGAGTTAATTGTTAAATTTTCACCATTAGAAATTCTCGAAATAACACTATCATTTCCTAATCCAACTTTTTCTCTTATTAATGGCCATAAAATAGTTTTACCATTACTCCAAGTATCATAAACAGCATTTATTTTATACTTCTCTCTTAATATTTTATTTACATCTGGATCTGCAAGGAAATCTTCCTTTCCACCACCAGTTGCAACATATATTGTTGTTAAATCAGAATAGTCTTCACCAGAACTTTTACCGGAAAAAGTTTTAATTCCAATTATTACTCCAATAAGTACTAAGAAAATAACTATACCAATTATTTGTTTTTTATTCATTTGAATCATCACCATCCTTAACTACTAAATCATTACTATTATAGCCATCTGACTTAAGCATTTGATTATATACTTTCATTTCTGCTTCATTATTTTCAATATCGTTTTGATATAAACTATTAAGAATCTTTCTAAAAGCCAAAGAAGTTTCCTCAACCATTTTAGCACTATTCTTCATAAACTTTTTACTATCTTTCGAAGTTAATTCTTGATTTTCTATTTCGTCATATCTATCTATTATGTTAACACAAACTGGTAAATAATAATCAAGAAATTTATTAGAAGTTGAATTATTAATATTATTTTTTTCAATAGTGTTAATTATCTTATTAGTTGTAGAATTAATATTCTTTAAATATTTTTTTACAGTTTCATCTTCTATTTCTTTTATCATGTCAGAAATATGTTTATTACTCTTCTTTGCACTATCAATTTTTTTTGATAAAGATTCTTCTTTGAAGTCATATTTCTTTTCCTTAGAATCTCCCATAATTAATTCAGAAGCAACGTATGCACCAGCTCCAATTACCAAAGAAGGAATAATTGCAACAGAAAGCCCTAAATAACCAATTGCAAAAAACGAAGCACCTACTACACCAGAAACAATCTCTTTATTTTTCATAATTAGTTATATCCTCTTACAGCTTTAAATGCTTTCAATAAATCAGAGCGACCATCAAATACTTTGCCATTACTTAACTTAGCTAATGAATTTAATTGATCTTCTGAAGCTTGTGCAAATGTAATGGAATAAATTGGTATTTCTCGATTAGAATTTGAATAGGCTTCTTTTACCTCAGAATATGTTCCAACATTTCCCTCTCCATCAGTCATTACAACAATTGAAACATTATATTCATCAGACTCATCTTTCAACATATTAATAGCTTTCTTAACTGATGGGTAAAGTGAAGTACCTCCCATAGGCTCCTCATTAAAAATCTTATATAAGGCATCAGCAGTGTTATCACCTGAAAATGTATTAAATACTTCTAAATCATTATTAAATAATATCATATCTATTTTATCATATTTAGAAAATTGAATTAAATTTAAAGTTGCTTTCTCACCAAAAATAAATTTCATAGAATCTCTTAATGAATCTATTCCCTCGCCATACATACTACCAGAGTAATCTAAGCAAAAAACAACATGTAATGGTTTTCTAAATTCAGACTGATATAAATTCAATGCTGCTAATATTACTTCTTTACTTGGATATTTAACAGAAGAAATATATTTAGAAGTATCAATTCCCCAATCAGGATTAAATAGTTTTTTATCTGCACTATTGGTTACACCGCCATACCATGTACGCCTTCCTAATGATGCGAGTACATTTTGTCCTTCATCACTTAAAATATAAGATTGGAAATCTAAAAAAGTCTTTTTCTTAGCTTCTATTCCATTATTGACAAAAACTAAAGGAGAATCAGATATTGAAACACCATCAACAGGATATATTAAATACAAAGGCTCTTTTCCCATTTGAACCAATTTTTTATTTATATTAATTATAGATGACTCATATGTTACAGCAGCATCATAATCTCCTGAAACAAACGATTCTTCTAAAAAGTCTTCATCTCCTGATGTTCTCTTAAGACCAGAAAAGAAAGATTTCATTTTTGATTTAAGACTATTATTATCCAAATGTTCCAATTTTAAAACTTCTGGATTACCTGCTAAAGTAGCTAAAATATTAAGATAAGCAGAAGCACCACTATTTGTCATAATAGGATTAGCCATACTAAAATTAAGACTTCCTTTTTCTATTAAGGATAACAAATCTTCCATAGTAACTTTTTTATCCATAAGCCCTAAGCTTCTAGCAGTTGATTCTTTAACCCCAAACACTATTGGAGTAATACTAGTAGACTTCAAATTACTTGTTTTTACAACTGAAGAATCTAACATATCAAGCCATATTGAATTAGATGACCAAATCGCATCATATTTTACTCCACTATTAAGAATTTCTACAATTTCTAAATTATCAGCATAGTCTATTTTTACTTCTATATCATTCTTATTAGCATACTCTTTAATAGTATTTTCCATTTCTTTATTATCTGGAGTAGTTATAATACTAAAAACATTTTCATCATACACATTAGACAATTGTTCTGTTTTTGACATATCATTAGCTGAATAAAAAATAGTAAACATAAAATATAATACAAACAAAACAATAATTACTGAAACAATAGAGCTACTACTATCTTTTCCCTTTCCCATAAAAACAATCACACTCCTTTATTTATTCACACTATTATTATAAAATTTATTAAAAAGAAACACAATAAAAAAGAAAAATATTACTATAATACTTTTCTACGTTTCCTTTTATATGAATTATCAAAACTAATAGAAGAAAAATCTGAATTTAAAACAATAGAAAGTTCTTCTTCTACAATTTTAGAATCATATAATTTTATTTCATTATATAATTCATGAATCATATTATCGTCACTATTTTTAATGGCATTATCAAATTTACCTTTCCAAAATCCACGACTAAAGTTAATATCTGGTAAAAGTAAATAGTAAAATCCTAAATCATTCATTTCTCCAAGAGTATATCCTAACTGATATAATTCTTTTTTTGGATCATCAGAAGAAAAATTATATGTACTTAAAGGATCTCTTTCTATAATATTTCCAAAATCATCACTAGTCCAGCTATATTTTTCATAATAATTTCTAAGTCTATTTAATCTATCATTTGGCACATTGTCGAAATCTATAATATAATCAATTCCAATAACTTTAAGCAAATCATTTGCTTCATCAGCCCATAAACTATTGTTAATATCATTTATTTCACTATGAAATGATTTTTCTATATTATATAATTCTTTTCTAATATCAATAAGATCATAATTTTCTCTTATTTCTTCTAAAGTATCTTTTTCATACATATCTCTTCTTTTTTTATTTCCCAAAATACACCTCCAAAAGGCATTAAAGATTTTTACAATAATCTAATCTAAGTTTATCTGCAACAGTTACAATAAATTCAGAATTAGTAGGTTTTGCCTTATCTATATCAACACTGTGACCAAATATTTCTTCCATTAGATCCCAGTTGCCTCTATTCCAACTAACCTCAATTGCATGACGAATTGCTCTTTCTACTCTTGAAACAGTAGTAGCAAATGTTCTTGCAATATCAGGATATAATTCTTTTGTAATTCCTCCAATAAAACTTGGATTATCATATATAAGCATTATACCTTCTCTTATATACTGATATCCTTTTATATGAGAAGGAACTCCCAATTCATGTAAAATCTTAGTAACAGAAATTTGTAAATTGTTATGATATATATCTATAGTACGTACATTACTATTATTTTTAAAACAGCTTACTATTTTTCTTTCTAAGTCAGATAATTCAAATGGTTTTAACATAAAATAGTCTATACCAAATTCTGACACTCTTCTAATCATTTCATCAGAATTACATGAAGTTGTTACAATTACTTTTTTATCAATTAAACTTTTCTTCATCTCTTCTAAAATATCTAACCCATCTTTTTTAGGTATTATTAAGTCTAAAACTACTACATCGTAATCACTTTGACACTCCTTAATCAATTTTAGCCCTTCTACACCATCATAAGCTTCTAAACATATATTGATATTTGCGTGATCACTAAAATACTTCTTTACCATGTTGATTAATTCTACATCATCATCAATCATAAGCACTTTAATGTTATTCATATTTATCCTTTCTTCAACTGCACGCAATATAATTATAGTAAAAGAAAAAAATAAAGTACATAGCATATTTTATCTACTTATGTAAAAAAATGTCGATAAAAGTAAAAATGTGAGTTATCTACTCACATTTACTCATAATATATAAAAATTCCTCAGGTTTTGTACTTGCTCCACCAATTAAATAACCATCAACTATATCAAGTTGATTTAATGTATCCACATTTTTTTGATTAACGCTTCCACCATATAATACACTTACTCTTTTTCCATACTTATCCTGTATTAAATCTTTAATATAGTATGTTACATCCTCTATATCTTCATTTGTTGGAACTTTTCCAGTACCAATTGACCAAACTGGCTCATAAGCTACAATTACTTTTTCCATATCGTCTGGATTTAATTCATCAAAAACTTCCATAATTTGTTTTCCAACAACATCTTTTGTAACATTATTTTCTTTATCTTCTAAATGTTCACCAACACAAAAAATAGGAATTATATCATTCTTAAATAAATTATTAATCTTATTAACAAACATATGACCATTTTCATGTTGATCACTTCTTCTTTCAGAATGTCCAACAATTGAATATGAAACACCTAAAGAATTTAACTGCTCAGCACTAACTTCACCTGTTGAAGCACCATTTCCCTTTTCAGAAACATCTTGACTACCAACTAAATATTTTGACTTATCTAGATATAAATCAATATAAATAGAACTAGGGCAAACTACAACATTATTGCAATTTCCTTTTTTTGTTTTTTCAATAAAATCTAAAACTTCACTCCTATTTAGATATGTTTTTTGATTTCCTACGACTAATTTCATTTTTATCTTTACTCACTTTCTTACTATTTTTTATTTTTCCAACCAATTTACCGATAACACCATAATTATCATATTTTTTATGTTCGATAGCATGTTTATAAACATCTAGTGCTCTTTCGCCATAATATTTTGAACTATGAACTTCCGCATTTAATCTTGCTTGTTTTTGTAATAATTTCAATTTATTCTTATCATTAAATAACTCTAATACAATATCAACATACTCTTCTTTATTTTTAAATATTCTTCCATTCAAACCATCAACTACTGTATTTCTAAAACTTTCGTCATCAATGCATATTGGTGCTATTGAAGCTGCCATTGCTTCAATAACAGTTAATCCTTGTGTTTCACTAGTTGATGCTGTTGCAAAAACATCAGCAGCACGATAATACTTTGGTATATCTTCCCATGGAACTTTTCCAACAAAAATCACATTTTCTTCAATTCCAAGATTTTTTGCCATATTTTTATAATTGTCCATATCAGGACCATCACCAATTATTATTAAATTGATCTTTTTATTACTTTCATTAATTAATTTTTGTCCTTCTAACAAAAGATCAATATTCTTCTCTTGAGCAATTCTACCAACAAATAGAATATTAAAATCTTTTTTAGAAATTCCAATTTTTTTTCTAACTTCTTCAACATCCTTTTCATCTATGTTTTCAGCATAAAATCTATCAATTTCAATTCCAGTTGGAATAATATAAATATTTTTGTCAACATTATACTTTTCTTTAAATAAATCATAAATCTTCTTTGTAGGTACAATTAACTCATTAGCAGTTTTGTCACAATAAAATTGAGTCAAATATTCAACTATTTTTTTACTAGGTTTATCAAAATAACCCTTAGTAATATAGTAAATATAATCTTCATATAAAGTATGATATGTATGAACAAGAGGAATATTATATTGTCTTGCTACAAATCTTGCAAAAGTTCCAACACTAAATTCTGTATGTGAATGAATTACATCTAACTTCCACTTTCTAATAATATTCATCGCTCTAATAGGATAAACACTTGTAACACGATAGTCATAAATTCCAATTGGTAGTCCTGGAATTCTTATAACTGTATTATCTTCATCAAATTTATAATGAAATGTCTCATTATTTAATGTTACTACAAATACTTGATGTCCCTTCTTTTCTAATGCTTTTTTTAACATATAAACACTAGTAGAAACCCCATTAATAAATGGAGGATATGTATCTGTAAATAAACCTATTCTCATTTTTTTGCATCTCCTTTAAAAAACCCCAGTGATATTCCTCCAATAAGAACGCCAAAATAATAAGTAATACTACGCCAAATAATTAACGAAGCATTCAAAGGAGCAGATGGTAATGAATTTTCAAAGAAAAGTAAATATGAGCCTTCAATACCAACACTTCCACCAGGAATTGGAACAAAATTACCTACTAATAATATAAATGCTGATGAAACAAATACTTGCATCAATCCTATATTATAACCTAAACTTTTAAAGACAAAATAAGGAATTAAATAAAAAATAACTAATGCAACAAAATTTAATAAAATACAGCTTAAAAATAATTTCATATTTTTCTTAAGCATTGTACCACTTTCATTATATTCTTCTAATTTTTCATTTAACAATAATGTCGTTTTCTCAACATCTTTTATAATTTTAAATTTAACACCTAATTTAAGAGCAATCTTAACAACAAAATTACTAAACTTTTTAGAAAAACTTACAAATATTAAAAATAGTCCAATTATTATATTTATAACAAATCCCAAAATAATCATATTTCCTAAGATTGGAGTTAATGAACATAAATTATATCTAAAGTTTAATCCTAAAGCAATAAATCCGATTAGAATTAAAGCTATTTGATACATTATAAATTCTTGAACGATAATATTAGTGGCATTAGCTACTTTAATTCCACTTTTAGTAAGCATATATACTTGCATTGGTTCTCCACCAGTTGCAAAAGGAGTAATACCATTAAAGAATTGAGTAATCAAAGTTTGATGTAGTATTACTCTGAATTTAATTTTTTTCTTATATCTTTTAACAACTAAATACAATGATAATGCTCTAAAAAACCAATACAGTACAATTAATAAAAAACTAAATAAAATTAACCATTTATTTGCAAGTAACATATTATCAACTATAGATTGAAAATTATCTTTTAAGATAAAATACATTACTACAACAGCAATTAGTAATAATATAATAGTATTTCTTTTAGCATTCTTCATTATTCAGAAATAGAAACTACACCAGGTAATTCTTTTCCTTCCATAAACTCAAGTGTAACTCCTCCACCTGTTGAAGCATGGCTTACTTTATCTTTATATCCTAAATTACTTGCAGCAGCAACAATATCTCCACCACCTAAAATAGTAGTAGCATTAATATTAACTAATTTATTTAAAACTCTTTCTGTTCCCTTAGCATAATTAGAGAATTCATATACACCTAAAGGTCCATTCCAAAATACAATCTTAGCTGTATCTAAAATACTTGAAAATAATTCAACAGTCTTTGAACCGATATCTAATCCCATTTCATCTGAAGAAATGTTTTCTACTAATACTTCTTTAAATGGCACATCATTAGAATATTCTTTAGCAACAACAGTATCTACAGGTAAAACTATTTTATCTGGATTTTCACTCATTATTCTCTTACAAAAATCAATGCTTTCTTCATCCAAAATAGATTTTCCAATATCAATTCCTTTTGCTTTTTCAAAAGTAAATGCCATTCCTCCACCAATTAGAATTTTATCAGCTTTTTTTACTAAATTTTCAATTACTCCAATCTTATCAGATACTTTACTTCCACCCAAAACAACTACAAATGGATGCTCTGGATTTACTAATACAGAAAGAGCATTAACCTCTTTTTCAACTAAGAATCCTAATCCACTAGGTAAATGACTTGCTATTCCTACATTTGAAGCATGTGCTCTATGAGCAGTTCCAAATGCATCATTAATAAATAAATCACCTAAAGAAGCCCAATATGCACCTAGTTCAGGATCATTTCCACTTTCTTTTTTACCTGGAACATCTTCATATCTTGTATTTTCCATTAACATAACATCACCAGATTCTAGTGAATTAACCATAGATTCAAGTTCTTTTCCACGTGTTACTGGGCAGAATTTAACTTCTTTATTTAATAATTCACTTAATCTAACAGCAACAAGCTTTAAACTATTCTTCTCTTTATCAGCTTCTTCTTTAATTCTTCCTAAATGAGACATTAAAATTAGTTTTGCACCATTGTCTAATGCATACTTAATAGTAGTAAGACTTTGAACTATCCTATTATCATCTATAATTTTCCCATCTTTAATTGGAACATTAAAGTCACATCTAATAATAACTTTTTTATTATTTAAATCATAATCTCTTATTGTTTTTTTCATATTTATCTCCTATTCAAAGAATATTATATCAAATTTATTAAATATTGAAAAGTCCTTATAAAAAAAGTAAAATGTGAGTTTATTCTAGAATAAAAAAAAGTTAGCGACTTTAGTCACTAACAATTATTTTAATTAAAATTATTTCATTAAGTATTTTGCTGTTCTAACCATTTGAGATGAATAACTCATTTCATTATCATACCATGCAACTACTTTAACTAATTGCTTTCCATCAACATCTAATACATTTGTTGATAAACCATCAACAACTGCACCATAATGACAACCAATTACATCACTTGAAACAATTGGATCCATTGTAAATTTAATTGTTTCACTTTGATGATTTTCAAAAGCTTTGTTAACTTCTTCAGCAGTTACATTCTTCTTTAACTCTAATGTTAAATCAACAACAGAACCTGTAGGCACTGGAACACGCATTGCAGCACCATCTAATTTTCCTTTTAATGCAGGAAGTACAAGTCCTATTGCACTTGCAGCACCAGTTGAAGCAGGAACAATATTTGCAGCACATGCTCTTCCACGTCTAGCTTTAATTCCTTTTTTATGTGCGATATCAAGTGTTGCTTGATCATTAGTATAAGCATGAACTGTTGTCATATATCCTTTAACAATTCCATATTCATTTTCAAGTACGTTAAGTACTGGAGCTAAGCAGTTTGTTGTACAACTTGCTGCAGAAATAATCTTTTCACTACCATCTAATGTTTCATGATTAACATTATAAACAATAGTCTTTAAATCACCTTTCGCAGGAGCTGAAATAATTACTTTCTTTGCACCAGCAACTATATGAGCATTTGCTTTTTCATCACTAGTAAATGCACCAGTACATTCAAATACTACATCTACTCCTAAACTTCCCCATGGAAGTAAAGATGGATCTTTTTCTGCATAAACAGGTATCTCTTTTCCAGATACTACTAATTTATCACCAGAAAAACTAATATCATCTAATTTGTAATTTCCATGATTTGTATCATATTTTAACAAATATGCTAACTGTTCTGCATCAGTTAAATCATTAATTGCTACAATTTCAAAATCAGGATCATTATCCATCAAACGAAATACTAACCTTCCAATCCTTCCAAATCCATTAATTGCTACTTTTACCATATTTTATCATCCTTCCTTTTATTTAAAACAACTTCCACCAATAAATTCTCTTAATAAAGAGTCATCAGGTATTGCCTCTGAAGTTATTGGTAAAAATGTTTTTAACATATTAATTAATCTTACAGCATCTTTATACTGAGGACTAGTATTAGGCACAGAGTATAATAAAGGCTCAACATATGTCTTTAAAACACCTATTTCATATATTAATGCTGTATTGAAAACTACATCAGCAGAATCTTGATTAGGGAAAATATGTTTTTCCTCACCCAATCTAACTTTTTTCCATCCTTTTAATGTATCTTCTACTTTGTATCCTCTTGTTCTATTATCTCTAACAATTCTTCTTAATAATCTATTATCTGTTGTAGATATTCTATTATGATTATCAATTGATAAAACTGTCAATGGAGATAAATATATTTTAAATTTATTCTTTCTATCAATAGAAGTCAATATCTTATCATTTAAAGCATGAATTCCTTCAATAATTAAAACTTCATTACTTCCTAAATAAGTTTCTTCAGTTCCAGGCTCAGATTTTCCAGTTATAAAATTATACTTAGGAAGTCTTACGCCTTTTCCATTCAATAAATTTTTAACATCTACATCAAATGCTTTGATATTAATAGCTTCCAAACATTCAAAGTCATACTCACCATTTTCATCCTTTGGAGTATTTTCTCTATCTACGAAATAATTGTCCATTTCTATTTCTCTTGGCAATAATCCAAAACTTCTTAAATACATAGATAGCTTTTTACAACTTGTAGTTTTTCCTGAAGAAGATGGCCCAGCAATCAAGATAACTTTAACATCTTTCTTTCTACTAACAATTTCACGAGAAATACTTAATAGTCTATTGCTTTGCAACATTTCTTCAATTCTAATTATATCATCTGCTCTTCCATTTGAAACTACTTTATTTAAATCAGGAACATAACCTATCTTCATGAGATCTGCCCACTTTTGATATTCATTAAATACATCAAATAGCATAGGATGATGCTCATAAGGCTTTATACCATCAATATAAATAGTTGGGAATAACAATACAAAACCTCTATTATTTAACCATTTTAAATCAAAATCCTTAAGTACACCAGTACCTATAGGCATTAAGCTAAAGAAATAATCATATAACCCACCTAGCTTATATAAAGTAACATTTGAACTAGTATCATAATGAAGTAAGTTTACTTTTGAAACATCCTTATGAAATTTAAAATATTCTATAGCTTCATCTCTTGCCACATTACATTTAGTAATGGACATATCTTTATCTACTAATTCAAGCATTTTATCTTTAACCATTTTAAGTTTCTTCTCAGTTATATCAAAATTAGAAGTAATATAAATACCTTTATCAATAGAATATTTAACTGAAACTTTAGCACTATAGCCAAACAGATTTGAAATAGAATAAGATAGTAAAAATATTAAGCCATTAACATATACTCTATTTCCCATTGAATCTTTTAAATCTACAAATTTAATATCTTCTTTTGCATTTACATAATCATTTAATTCTTTATATTTATTCCCAATTTTAGCTAATAATATTGGATATTTAAACTTATCACGATACTCATCAGCCAAATCTTTATAAGTAATGCCGAATGTAATATTTCTTTTTTCTCCCATCACTGAAATTTCTATATTATTTATCATTTAATCCCTCTATTCTACAAAATAATTTTATCAAAAATTAAAATAAAATACAAATTATTATATTATAAATAATTACTTATATACTTAATATTATAAAAAAAAATGAAAAGAATGTATATAAAAAAATAATTATAATAATTATAATAATAGGTGATAACAATGAATTTAGTGCCAATTATTATAGAAAATGAAAACGGAAAAGAAAAAAGTTATGATATTTATTCTAGATTGCTAAAAGATAGAATTATTTTTTTATGTGGAGAAATAAATGATGAACTAGCTAATTCAGTTATAGCAGAACTACTATATTTAGATTCACAAAGTAATGAAGATATCTATCTTTACATCAATTCTCCAGGAGGAGAAATAACTGCAGGAATGGCTATATATGACACAATAAATTACATAAAAAGTGATGTATCAACAATTTGTATAGGCATAGCAGCATCTATGGGAGCTTTTTTACTGCTTTCTGGAACAAAAGGAAAAAGATACTCACTAGAAAATAGCGAAATAATGATTCATCAGCCATTAGGTGGAGTAAAAGGGCAAGCAACAGAAATAAAAATTGTCGCTGAAAGAATATTAAAAATTAAGAATAAATTAAATAAAATAATATCTAAGAAAACAAACATTCCAATAAAAAAGGTTGAAAAAGACACAGAAAGAGATTATTATTTAGAACCAATAGAAGCATTAAAGTATGGAATTATAGACAAAATAATAAAAAATAAATCATAATGATTTATTTTTTTAATCTATTTGCAAGTTCTCTTATTTTTCTAAACCTATGGTTTAAACCAGACTTAGTAATATTTGTATTGGTTTCTAATGAGATTATTTGACTAAGTTCAGATAAAGATGTTTCCGGATATTTTTTTCTATATAAACAAGCTTCACGTATTTTATCATTTAATAAATCAAATCCCATTTCATTTTCAATCAATTCTATGTCCTTTAATTGTGAGTTACAAGTCTCTATAATCTTATCCATATTTGCTTGTTCACAATTATTTAATCTATTAGTGTTATTTTTTTGCTCCTTATATATTCTTATATTTTCATAATACAATACTGCTTTAAAAGCACTTATGATTTTTAAAAAATCGCTTATTTTTTCTGCTTCTTTAATATAGACCATATATTTGGTATCACGTACTATTATTTTTGAGTTCATATCAAATTCATTAAGTAATCTCTGAACAAATACAGCTTCATATTTATTCTCAAAACCAAACTCTAAATGATATTGAGAGGTTTTTGGGTCATTAATACTTCCTTTAGATAAAAAAGTTCCTCTTAAATATGCTTTTTTATCTTCTATAGAATCAATCATATAATCTCTTGGATTTTCAATAAAGTTACCATCTAAATTAAAAACAGACAAATCATTCAAAATTGATTGAACTTTTGAATTAATAGATATTATATATATTTTTTTCTTGCTGAAATTTGCTATTTTCTTTTGTTCTATTATGGCATCTACACCATAAATTGATTTAATCAATAAATAAATTCTTTTAGCAACTTTTGCATTTTCAGTCGACAATTCAACAATATTATTAGATACTTTTGCATTACTTCTTACAAAAGCAGATAACTCAGCTATATTTTCTGTATTAGAAAACGAAAGTAAACATATTTCATTTTTCACATTAGTAGTAAAAGACATAATATCACAAATAACCAATAAATTGATTCCTTTCATTCACTTTTTTAAACTTAATGCTTATTATACAACAAAACCACATAAAATGTGGCTTAATTTATAAAAAGATATAAAATAGAAACTATAATAATTAATGAACAAAATAGCAAAGATGGGTAAAAAAGTTTATTGATTAATGCTGTCTTATTATTGTAATCAAATAAATCACTATTTTCTTCTTCATCACTTTGTTCATAAAAAGCACTAGCCGCATTACTTAAAACTTTTCTATAAGAATTAGTATTACTAGCTCCATCCAATCTTCTCTCTTGCATTTTTTTATCTAAATAGTCACAATAATACTCATCACTTCCAAGATTAAAAACATTATTAAAATAATTATAAAAATCATTTCCTTGATTTACAGAAGAGCATATATCATTTAAATTTAACTGAAACCATTCTGTTGATACATTAGAAAAGTCCTTAAATCCAGTAGATAAGCTTAAATACGTACCTAACATCAATTTCGCAAAAGATAAACTATTCTCTCGTTTCTCTACATTATAGTTATTAAAGTTATCTTGATATGCAAACTTAAAACCATTATCATAAATTATATTATTACTGGAAAAATAAAGTATAGCCATTCCATTATTATGAGCTTCTTTCATTTTTTTTGACAAATTATAAAACACTTTACCTACTTCAGTATAATCATTATTATAAGAAAAATAATCAGTTAAAGTTTGCATATTATCACCATAATAATTATAACATATCTAAGTACAAAGGCATAATTTTTTTTCTAATCCGACGTAACCTATAATCTACATTTTTTCTAGTTAAACATAATAAACTTGCAATTTCACTTACAGAAAAAGAATTTAATCTAAGTTCAAAAACCAAAGAGTCTTCAAAATCAAGCTCATATTTATATTTAATCAATTTATTAAACAAGTCTTTAATAAAAAAATCTTTTTCAATATCATATTCTGATGGAATTAATTCTTCTAGTAAAGTATCAGAGTCATTTCCAACAGGTTCATTAAATGAAATAGAATAATTAAGAACAGAATGTTTGTTTCTTTGATTGGTTCTAATACATGTCTCAATTTGTCTTTTAGCACACAAAATTGCATAAGTATAAAAAAGTGTATTAGAAGAATCATAATCATCTAATGCTCTTAGGAAACCAATCATTCCTTCTTGATAAAAATCATCGACACCTAATCCAATATTTTTGTTTTTCGAATAATACTTTTTAGCAATTATCCTAACTAATCCTGAATATTTTTTTAAAATTGTTTCATAAGCTACATCATTATTTTCTCTAACTTGATAAACAAGTTCATAATCATTTAAATCTTTATAGTCCAAGCATAATCCCCCTACTTGTCTAAACTAATCACCTCATAAATCATTATTCCAGCTGCAACAGATGCGTTTAGACTATTAATTTTTCCATACATAGGGATTTTTGCTAAATAATCACAAGACTCCAAGACAGCTTTAGATATTCCACTACCTTCATTTCCAATTACTAAAGCAATTTTACCAGTATAATCAATATCACGATAATCTATAGTAGCGTCTAAAGCAGTTCCAACAATCCAAAAACCATTTTCTTTTAAATTGTCAATTACATTAATAAGATTAGGAACTCTAGCAATTTTCATATTTTCTAAAGCACCTGCACTAGTTTTCATAACTGTAGAATTAACTTCAACACATCTATCTTTTGGTATTATTATTCCAAGTATTCCAGCTGCTTCACAAGTCCTAATAATTGCACCTAAATTATGTGGATCTTCTATGTGATCTAATATAACTATTTTTGCATCTGGAACATCTAAGAAATCTTTATAATTAGAGTAGCAAAAATCCTCTATGTCAAGAATTATACCTTGATGAGAATATTTATCAAATTTAGAAAACTCTTTTTTAGAAAGATATTCAACTTTGATTTTATTTTTTTCTATTAAAGAATTTATTGTTTTGTCGTCAAATTCCTTTAGCAAAGTTATTTTCTTAACTTTTTCTGGTTTTTGTAAAACTTCTTTTGCAACATTCCTACCATATACTAACATATACTACCTCCAAGAATAATATTCATTATTTCTTCAATTCTATTTTCTCTATTACTTAACTTTAAATATCCTATTAATGCTTCTAATGCAGTAGCATATTTATAAGTAATAACATCACAATTTTTAGGATGTTTTCCACCCTTATGATTTCTAGCTCTATAAATAATTGATAATTCTTCATCACTAAAAAAATTATTATTTAAAAGCTCATCTAAATATTTAGCTTGATTCACAGCACTAACAAAAGTAACTGCATTTTTTTGTAAATCATTAACATTAGATATTTTCTTTTCTATAAGGAATCTTCTAACATAATATTCATATATATTATCACCTAAATAAGCTAAAACCAAAACATTTATATCATTGTAATTAATAACAATCACTTCCAAACTTCTTTTGCAATATCATTACTAATATCTAATATATAATCAGATCTATCAGTAATTCTTTTTGAATGAGTAACGATTACTATTGTATGATTTTTTTTCATTTCCATCAATAAATCCATTAATCTTTTTTCATGTTTTTCATCTAAAATGTTAATAACATCATCAATAAGAAGTATTTTACTTTCTTTTAACAGCATTCTTACAATTACAAGAAGCTTTTTTGAAGACATTGATAGCGGAGTATTATCATCAATCACTGTATCATATCCTTTTTCAAGTTTCATTATTTCTTCATCTAATCCAACTAATTTACAAATATCAGTAACTTTTTCAAAATCTGAATTAATCATCGTAAAATTTTCTTTTATTGAAGTATCAAAAAAAATCGTTTCTCTTCTTACAGAAGATATTAATGAAAAATAATTTTCATCATTTATATCACTAATATTAACTCCATCTAAAGTAATAGTACCCTCATGTTGCCTATTTAATCTCAATAACAAATCAAATATTCCAACTTGAACGGTTTCATTTGCACCCGATAATACAGTTATTGAATCTTTTGGCAACTTAAAACTTACATGATTAAGTATAGGATTATCTCTAAAACCATATAAAACATTATTAAATTCTATATCACCATTTAATGACTCTTTATTAAGTTTAGTAGTATTCTTATTTTTATTAGAATACTCTCTTATATGATTAAATCTTTGCAAAGATACATTAACATTACGATATTCAACATTTAAAGTTAAAACAATAGTAAAATTATCAATTATTTTTTGATAATAATTATAAATTACTAAAACAACTCCTACATCAGTATGTCCATTAATTGCTTTTAGTGCCATATAAATAACAGCTAATAATCTAAATAACTCAAATACAAACAAAATAGCACTATTATTACAATTAAACTGAACATTATACTTTGCATGAGCATCTAGATATTCTTTTCTCCTATTTTCTATATTAGGATATATTTTATCAAAGATATTAAAACTTTTTATTTCTTTAATGCCACCAAAATAATCATAAGCTGAAGATGTTAGCTTATCTAATTGAAGTTTTCTTTTTTCATTATATTTTTGTACACTATTTCCAAGTTTTATTGCAATTATTAACATTAATATAGAAATTATTAAAGTAAAAGTAAATACATATACATCTAAAAAATAAAAATAAATAAATATGACAATAAATTCAAATAATTGCACTACTCTTATAACAAGAGAACTAAAAAATCCAGAAATAATATCAACATCCGTTATTATCATATTAGTATATTGCCCTGGAGAGAATCTAGATAGACTAAACATCGAATTATCTTTTGTCATTCTAACAGCTTGATCATTATAAAACGAAAACAATTTACTATATAATTTATAGTAAGCTATTTGATTATAACCTTCAGAAAATCTATAAATACCTACTAATACAATTGATACAATTAACATAAAAACAGCCATATTAGTATCTTTATTTGTAACATAATTTATAGATAAACTAAAAAGAATAGGAATAACTAAAAGTATTCCCCTCAAAACAACAGATACGAAAGTCTTCAAAAAGAATTCTTTTTTTGCAACTTTCAAAACAATCTTAAGTTCATTAAAAAAAGTATTTTTCATATATTCACCTAATGTCTATTTTGTATTCCTAATTCTTCTGTTTCAAAAGTTCTATCATAACAAATCATATTACCAGAAACAAATCCAACATAACCATTAAAGTATTGAATTTTACGACTAACTCTTTCAGGACTTAACAAACGATTAGCAACAATATGTTTAAAATCAGCATTTTTATTATTAACAAGATCGTTTTCAGAAATAATACTAGTTCTTTTTAATACTTTTTTCCCTCCAATTAAAGTAGGTTCTATCATAAGATACTCTTTTACGTTACTATTAAACTTTTTATTTGTTTGACAAAGCAAAAAATTGCTTCCATCATCTCTAGAATATCTAGATAAGCGTTTAATATTAGCTGGTAATTCATTTTTGCTAAGATTATGATCATTATAAGAACAAGCAGTGCTTAATGCTTTATCACTTAAGTACTTTCTAAAGTCATCATTCTTATCCGTATAAAAATAATTAATCGCATTATTTCTTTCAGCAACATAAATATCTAAACCAGCACTTTCTCCTAAATATATATAATTATAACTATCCCCATTTGGATTAGAGTAATGTTTCATCTCATGAGTATAAAGTGTCTTTGGTCTTGAAATAATCTCTAAGTCATTTTGAATCTGATTTTTAGTTTTAACTTTAGAAGGAATTACTATCTCTTCTGACTGAGATCTTATATCATGTGCCCAATGACTATAAAAATCTTTGCTATCCTGAGTACCAAAGTATTCAAATGTACACTTACCATCACGAGATTTATTGCAAACATCCCACGTTAAATCTAATAAATAATAATCACCATCAAGCCTTACTGCATTCCAAGAATGGTTACTTGGAACATTTTGATATAAGCAATATATACCTAGTCTATCCATCATTTCTTTAAATATTAATGCAAACCCAGCACAGACAGCTCTATTATACAAAAGTCCATTTAAACTTCTAGACACATCTAACCCATTAATAAAATCACTACCATTATTATAAAACATCGACTCACACAATGATCTATATACATACATACATTTTTGAGATTCTGTCCATGAATAGTCGATTTTTCTTTCAATTGATTCAAATATCTTTATAATATTAGATAAATTTTTTGGATAAAGTATTGTTCTATTAATATACTTATCATCTAAATATTTTCTTTTATTAATATAATCTAATCCACCCAAAACACTAAATTTAATGTTTCTACCATCTATTAAACTAATAATTTCACTATTCTGTCCTTTAGTATTATTTAATAATAAAAGTATTGGTTGATTTAATGAATTTAATTGATTAACATCTTCAAATGTAATTTGACCATTAACAAGAAAGCAACGTTTTGAAGATAAAGTAAGACTAGATGATGGTGCTTTTACTTCTACAAATCTAGCCATTTATAACCACATCCTTGTCCACAAATTGACCATTTTTCTCCATTACATAAATCTTCTTATCAGATTCAGGTAAAATATCCTTAAATTGTTCATATTGATCATGAGAAATTACTAACTCATCAAATCCTAAAGTCAATACATTATCAATATTTTTCACTTCGCAATGGGATACATCTAACTTTTTCCCCTGTGCATCAATAGAACTACAATCCATATTTTCTAAGAATATAAATTCATAATAACCAGATACATGAGATAGTTCTATATTCGAATTTATAAAATATAATTCATCTGAGCCAAAATGTATATCAGAAGTATAAATATCATCAATAATATCACAATTAAAAAATGTTAATTTTTTTAAATTAACTATAGAGCATATTTTTTCCATTGAAGGTGCATCTAAAATACAATTTTCAATCATTAGCTCTTTTAAATTATTAAAATAAGTTAAATCGTTGAAATCAACTTCCAAAAAATCTCCATCATAGTCAATTCTGTTAATAGAAATTGTATCAATCGAATCTAATTCTTCTTTAGAAAAAGAATCACGTTTCGAATATAAACTATCTAATAATCTTAAAATACTTTCTGTTTTCATGAATATCACCCCAATGATACACTATTCTATTATAATTCTATCACAAATAAACAAATATTACACTATTTATCTAATAAAAAATATGCAGAATTACTAGACATCAAATTAATCATTTTAAAATTTTCAAAGTTTTCTGAAGCTATTCCATAATAATAGGAAGCATTTTCCATTTTTTTTGAAATACCATTAATTACAGATTTTTCATTATATAAATTCAAATTAAAGTAATATGATATACCATTATCCATATTAATATCATCAATCATTTTATATTGATCTTCCTCACTTAAACCATATATTGCTAAATTTTTTGAAATATATTGTACTGCATTTTCTCCTCTATAAACTGTATAAGTGCCATAATAATAATTATCATTTAAATTATTTTTATCCTTATACCAATAAAATGTTTTATCTTTATTAAATACTATATACGAATCATCAGAAACTATAAATGAATTACCAATAATCTTTTCATAATCATAATTATCATATTTTTTATCTTTAAAAAGAAAAGGAATAATAATTAAAATGATTAAAAAAAGAACAACACAAATATACTTATAATACTTTTTCATAAAATAATCCTCACTATCACTATATAAAAAGAATTCACAAAGTGAATTCTTAAACTCTTCTTACAGAAATAATTCTATTTCTTCCTCCATATTTCCAACCAGAAACACTACTTTGAATTACTCCCTTTGATCTATTTGCTGCATGAACCATCTCACCATTACCTATATATAATGATACATGAGTTGGAGTTCCGCTTGAATTATCAGACCAAACAATAATATCTCCAGGTTGCATATTTGCTTCAGAAACACCATTTCCGTTAGATGCTATACCAGCAGCAGTTCTTGATAATGACTTTCCAAACAAACTATAAACATAATATACAAGGCCACTACAATCAAAGCCAACTGATGGATTAGCACTAGCATATACGTATCTACTTCCAACAAGAGATTTTGCAGCATTGACAACTGATGATGTATCTACTGAAGCAGGTCCATTATATGTAGCTCTATAAGTTGTAACAACAGGTTTTGGTTTTGGCTTTTCAATTACATTAATTTTATATGATGAATCAGTTTCATTTAAATTTTTATCAATTGCTTTAACATTTACGGTATACGTACCAACTTTGTTTTTATTATAATCAGTTGTAATATAATAATAACCATTTGTTGGATTTTCAATAATTGATTCACTGTAAGATAAATCTCCGTCTACTTCATCAATAACTGATTTAACGTTAGATTTAAAATCATAATTTGTTCCAGTATATACTGTAATAGAATCCTTATTCAAAGTAATAACTGGATGTTTTGTATCTTTTACTACAACCTGAATAGTAAACTCTTTTACTACATCCTCTTCACTGATTTCATATTTTAGTTCTTTAACTCCTAAAGTAGAAGTATCAATTTCTCTAGTAAAATCACTTATAACACCATTATCTACACCATAAACAAAATTCATAGTATCGTAATTTGGAGTTCCATATTCTATTTCCTTTATAGGATTAAAACTAATATACAACGCATTAAAAATCTTTTCTTTTCTCAATACCTCATAACGATTATATCCAAATGTTCCAAAAACTATTGAAAGAAAAAAAGCATTTGCAAAAAAGCTAACTATCTTATATCTAGTATTCCTCTTCGAGGACGGTAATAATCCCTTCATTTATAATTCCACCTTCTCATAACATTATGTATAATTTTTTTTGCGCACGTTTTATATTCTAACATATCAAAATAAAAAAAGCAAATTTAAAAATATTTCTCATAATAAATTGTATTTCTATACTAATAATGATATGAAATTTAAAAAATAATACAAAAAAACAAAAAGACTTTCTACTAAAGTGTAGAAAAATCTTTTTATTTTAATATAAATTTCTTGTCTTTCTCTTTATTTTTTTCTAAATCATTAATACGATCAATAATAATATCAGAAGGAATATTATCAAAATCTCCTCCATATGTTTGAACATAATTATCTAACTTTTTAACTGCAGCACCAAGTTCATCATCAAATGTATAACAACAAATTTCTTCACCTATCAATGGCCTAACCTTAAACTTTTTAAAATCTGACTTTAATTTATATTCATCAGGCAAAACATTTACCCCTTCACAATTATCAGCCATAATAACCAAAGAATTATTCTCATTAATTAAATTAGCAGCTAATACACCAAAATCAGAATTATAAGCCTTCGCAACTTTAATATTATCTATTATATTTTCTTCACCAATAACCCAAATTTCTCCTTGATTATTACCTTCAGATTTCTTAAATGGCTTTTTAAATTGTTCACTTTTATAAACTCTAAAAGTATACTTTTTATCACCAACATTTGATAAGTGAATTAATAATTCAAAAGCTTTACCATAATCTGTTATATATTCAGGATAAACATATTGATAATTATTATTTACTAAATGCATTTCAAACAATTTCATTATGTTTTTTATATCTTTAGTTCTTTCAATTATTTCACTTCCTAATTCCTTACGATTAGAAATTCCCCTTTTATATTCCTCTTTAAGTTCATTAACAATCATATATTCGTGTATAAACGAACTAAGTTCTTCATAGGAAATGTTACCATTAAATCCATCTCTATAATGATTGTTAATTATCTCCTTTATAGTCATTTTACAAAACCTCCATTGGTAATGACATATTATACACTTAATCTAAAAAGATTACAATATTTTATTTATGTGAATATTAGAATATAATTACTAAATAAAAAAGAATTTAAACATCATTTAAATTCTTTCTTCTTAACAAAAAATACTTTTATACAAATACTAGCAATAGTAATTAGTATAATAATTAAAAATTCAGTTCCAATATCAAAGTTTTTTAAAGTATTAGGAACATTAATTGATTGCATTTTTTTATATACAGGTTTTATTGTTACATTAGTATCAGGCATAGTAAATTCATATTCATTATTACTATCAAGTTCAACATAATCTATAACATTATCATTCATATCTGTTATTATAATTTTTTCAACTTCATAGCCTTTTATTGCTTTTACTCTAAACTTAACTTTCTTTTGATATTCAACATTTTCCAAATCTTCTATTTCAACATTCAATTCTTCTGTTTCATCTACTTCATCAATACTAATTGAACTTTTAATTTTATTTGGATTATAAGTACTAATAAATGATGCTTCAGTTGTACACATTGGTCTAATATAATAGCCTGCCATTGATTCAGTATGATGATATAAATTATCTTTAATCTCACGTGCTGTAAAAGCTCTATTTTTTTCTGTGCTATACCATATATCATTTGTATAACCAAAACTTGATCGATAAAAATCATAATCGTTACCAATAACAATTTTTTCTAAACAAGTTAAATTATGAAACTCTGCACTAGAAGACCAATTACCAAAATTTGATATGTTTAAATATTTTAAATTTGGAACACTATTTAGTAACTCACTAATTTGTAGCCTAGCTAAATTTTGATCTAAATTCAAAACTGAAAAATCCAAATATTCAACACCAGAGTCCGCAAAAGACTTAGATAATGAGTTTATATTTTTTACATCAAGTGTAGAAATATCAACGTGTTTTAAATTAGGACAATGATAAAAGAAATAATCCAGTTTAGTTAACAAAGATGTATCTAATTTTTCTATATTAACTTTTTCAAGTGCAGGCAAATTCTCAAACCACCCAGTAACACTATTAGGTTTTACAGCATCTTCGAATATTATTTCTTTTATATATTTTGATTCCTCACTATAATCCCATCCTCCACTCCATGGATTTGTAAAAGAATTTCCAGTATAATAAATTTTACTACCTATTTCTTGTTTATTAATATATTTATTCTCTTCATCTCTAAAAAATGTTAAAACTCCTGTATCTTTATCAAGTACTGCATATGCCTGCCCTTGAAGTTCTTCTTCTGTTGCATGAAACACTTCACCTTTATAAGATGCTCCATATCTTTCTGGGCTATCATCACCATCATCTTTATAAAAAGCAACTAACGGATCAAATAATCCATTTGTATAGTTAGGTCTTAGTGAAAAATAGATTATACTATTATCAGAATCAAAAGGAATATTTTCATTGTTATCCATAACTATTTTATATAATTTGTAATTACCTACATCACTACTATTTACAGTAAAGCAATGAAAAATAACATTACCATCTTCATCATTTGTTGTTTCATCTAAAACATTATCATCTAAGTCCAATATTTTATAATTAAATGTTGCCTTATTTTTATCATGTTCAGATAATTCATCTTTATTTATTATTTCTTGTTGAACTCTAATTTCTACTGTTTTCCTATTATTTGTACTTACATTTTCACAAGAAATATCATCAATTGCATATACATTAAAAGGAATTAAAACAAAATATAAAGAGAAAAAGAAAAGAATTTTTTTTAATATCACGATACTCACCACACATTACATCTATTCTAATGTAATTATCTCATATCTATACGAGTAAATCAATGCAAAAAATATATATAAAAAAACTTACAAGAACTATTTTTAACAATTATTCATAAATTCAGCAAAAGGCAATAATTTAATTATTTATTTAGATTTTTCTCTTTCATAAATAGCTGTCCATATTCCTAAACTTAAAATAATTAATAAAAAATTCAATAAACTAACTTCATTATTGGAATTTTTTAATGTATCTGGAACAATTATATCTTCTGATACTACTATTACATGAATTATATAATCTATGTTATTTATAGTAGTAGTAACATCTGTTTCTCCCACTTTTAGTGGAATAATAGTATTATTCTCAATTCTTAATATACTAGAATTCTTAATAGTCCATTCAAATGGTTCTTGTAAAGTCATGGTATTGTCAAATAAGCTTAATAAAGACTTTTCCTTACTTGTAATTTTTAGTTCAACGCTTAATTCTTTGAATCCTATATATTTATTTACAAATACAGAGGGAGTAGAATTATTATATGGTCTTACGTATGTTGCTGTCTCCAAATCTTTCAATTCAACTAAATGATGTTTCAAAGATTCTCTATCATATAATACATTATTGTTAGTATTATACCAAAAAGCATCGTTCATCCCAAATGAAGATGAAAAAATATTATAACTGCCAGCCATTCTTAATATTGATAGATTATTTAGATTTGCTATTCCATTACTTGTTATGTTTTCAAAAGAACTAATGTCTAAAAATCTTAAAGATTTATTACCTTGAACAATAGATGATGTACCATACCAGTTTCCAATTTTCCAACTACTTAAATCAAGTGCTTTAAGTCCATCATTACTTCCAAACATAAAATGGGCTCTCATTAATTTACTTGTATCAAATAGTGAAGGATCAAATAATTGTATTTTAGTTTTATAAAACATATAATCAAAATGCACCACATTACTTGTATCAAAATTATACACTTCAACTTTTTCTAAATTATCACATTCGCTAAACATAGAATGCATATCTTGTACATTAGATGTATCCCAAGAAGAAAGATCAACTTCTTTTAACTTATGATTATAGGAAAATAATGAATTAAATGATTCAATTAAAGAAGTATCCAATAAATTAATATTTTCTATCTCTTCTAAATCATCTAAACTATAAAACCAACTACCGCCTCCATGACTTCCCCATTCACTCAAATCTTTCGTTCGTGCAATATGTCTTGGCCTAATTGGATCCTTAAATATGATTTTTTTTATTCCTATATAATTACTCCATGGAGCATATAAATTACTATTTTCAAAATTTGTATAATAAACAACACAATCATTATATTCATTTCCTGTACATTCATATTGATTATCATAATATTTACCCGGCTCATCCCTAAAAAAAGTTAATGTTTTTTCCCTACGATTAAAAACCGCATATGCCTCTCCTTGCAATTGTTCTTCAGTAGCATGAAATATTTTACTTGAATCACGTTGGGTTCTATATGACCAACCTTCTATAGTTTCATCAACATCTTTTAAATAATGTATTTCACTTGTTCCATTCTCAAAAAAGTATACTCCTACATAAACTTCATCTTTATCATATGTATATACATTTTCATTTTCTATAACTTGTTTAACAATATATAAACGATATCCATAATCAATTTCACTTAGGCAAGATTGGCATCCATTAATATTAACATCGCTTGGAGTAAAAGAAATACTATCAAAATAAACTCTACCATCTTGACTATTCTTTTTTGTCTGAATAATATTTCCATCACTATCAATTAACTCAAATGTAAATTCATCTTCTTTAATATCACGATTTTCTAAATCAACATCAACTACTATTTGGTATTCAAAAGACTCAGCATTAACATCAAAAGGAAAAAGAATTACTAATAACAAAATCAAAACTAAAATTCTTTTCATAATTTTCACTACCTACCATCTATTATAAATTTATTATATTATATCATGAAATGACTAATCAATATTTAAACTAAAATGGCTTTCTAAAATGTAAAGAGAGTTAATAAAAAAAAAACACTAAAATATTATTCTCAAAAAAAATATATTAGCATAGATTGTGTTTTCATTTTGCATCTAAAAGAATTATGTTTTGGAACAGCTTAAAAGCTTATAAAGTTTGCCACTTGCAAATACTATTTCCTGCTACCAATGAACGGATTTATCTTATCCAATCTCAATTGTTCAGACATATAATATTCCTTTAATTAATTTTCTATATATCCATTTATAGCATTCTCATTCTTTCCTGTAGAATCAACATAATATCATCTACATAAAAAAAACTAACTATTTCTAGTTAGTTATTATCATAATGGTGGAGCCGGGGAGAATCGAACTCCCGTCCGAAAAAAACAACATATGAACATCTACAAGTTTAGTTAACTAAACAATTTCACTACACGAAAAACTAATTAACGAATTATCGTATAGCAAGCCTATAAAATTCATCCCTGTTTATAGACATCACAAGAATATATCCTACTAAATCAGCCTCTTAAATTTCCCGTAGGAAAAGAAATTAAAGAAGCGCACTTGCTCTAGGTTATACTAGGCAAAAGCTACAGCATTTCTACGAGAGAAAAGTGTAGCAAATGCATTTTTAATTTTGTTTCCAGTTATTTACTGAATGTATTTACGTATACCTCGACTTGCCATTCATACTCAGTTAATCCCGTCGAAACCAATAGTCGGCCCCGTGAGGAGATTATAACACATTTCAGTGCAATAATCAATCATAAGTCAAAACTAAGAAAACATATTATCTTTTATACTTCTTTTCAAGTTCTCGTTTTATATCTCTTTCTTTAATTGACTCTCTTTTATCATAATCTTTTTTACCCTTACATAAGCCAAGCAATACCTTTGCTTTATTGTCTTTTAAATACACTTTTAGTGGGATAAGAGTATATCCTTCTAATTTTACTTTATTATCTAATTTAAGTATCTCTTTTTTATGCATCAATAGTTTTCTTGTTCTTGTTTCTTGATGATTAAATAAATTACCTTCCTTATAAATTCCAATAAAAGAATTTAATAAAAATAACTCCCCTTTTCTAATATGTCCATAACTATCACCAATATTACAATTTCCTTCTCTAAGTGATTTTATTTCAGTACCAGTTAAAACTATTCCGCATTCATATTCTTCAACAATAAAATAGTCATGTCTAGCTTTTCTGTTTACAATTTCCATAATTCCCCCTATAATTTTTTAACAATTTGAAAATCTATAGTTCTTTCTTCCTTTGAAGCTTTTATAACCTTTACAACTACACTATCTCCTAATCTATACATTTTATGAGTATCCTCATCTATTAACATTTGGCTATCTTCTTGGAATGTATAGTAACCATCCAAATCAGTTATTCTAACAAGTCCTTCAATTAAATTATCTAATTGTACAAACATACCAAAACTTGTTACAGATGATATCATTCCCTTATAAGTTTCTCCTATATGTTGTTCCATATATTCTGCCATTTTCATATCATCAACTTCTCTTTCACAATCAACAGAAGAACGTTCTTTTTCAGAAGAATGATCAGCTACATAAACTAATTTTTCCTCCCAATGCTTAAGAGTAGAATTGTCAACTTTATTTTCAAATAAGTAAGTTCTTAGTAATCTGTGAACAGTAGTATCAGGATATCTTCTAATTGGAGAAGTAAAATGAGTATAACATTTACTTGCTAGTCCGTAATGTCCTAAATTTTGTGGCAAATATATAGCTTTTTGCATATCCCTTAACAATAAACTAGATAATACTTTATATTCTTTTTTATCCTTTAAAAAATATAATAACTTTTGCATTGATTTAGGACTTAAATCTTTAATATCAGATGGAACAATATATCCTAAAGATGACACAAATGATAAAAATGATTTAATTTTATCTTCTTTTGGATATTCATGAACACGATAAATAAAAGGTAAATCCATATAAAATATATGAGATGCAACACATTCATTAGCCTGAATCATAAAGTCTTCTATTAAACTTTCTCCAGGTCCTTTATCTCTTAATACAACATCATATGGAACACCATTTTCATCAACTAAAACTTTAGCTTCATCAGTATCGAAATCAATGTATCCTCTTTCATTTTTATTTTTTCTAATAATATCTGCAAGTTCTTTCATTAACTTTAAATGATTAACATATGGTTCATATCCTTCCGGAGTTTCTTCACCTTTTAATACTTTATTAACTTTTTTATAAGTCATTTGAATTCTTGACTTTATAACACTTTCAAAAATTTCATAATCTACTGTTTTTCCTTTATTATCTATTTCCATAACACATGAAATAGCAAGTCTTTCAACTTGAGGATTCAAAGAACAAATTCCATTAGATAATTTATGTGGAATCATAGGTATAACACTATTTACTAAGTAAACACTAGTACCTCTTTCCATAGCCTCCAAATCAAGAGGACTACCTTCTTTAACATAATATGAAACATCTGCAATATGAACTCCTAATTTATAGTTACCATTGCTTAATTTTTCAACAGAAATTGCATCATCAATATCCTTTGTATCGTCACCATCTATTGTAAAAATAACCTCATTAGTTAAATCTCTTCTTCCTTTTTTATCAATTTCACTTATCTCTTGTGGAATAGAATCAAGCTCATCTATTACCTCTTTGTCAAATTCATATTTTATTTGATACTTTTCAACAACAGAAATAATATCTACTCCAGGATCATTTTTATGTCCTAGTATTTTAATAACTCTTCCTTCACATTTATTCTTATTTATCTTTTCTATTTGAACAACTACCTTATGTCCATCAACAGCACCCATTGTTTTCTTCTTAGGTATTTCTACATCTAATTTTAGTTTTTTATCATCTAATATTAAATGTCCATTCCCTTTTTTCGAATAAAATTCTCCAACGACAGTAGACAGATTTCTTTTTAACACTCTAACAATTCTTCCTTCTCTTCTACCATCTTCTTTGGAATCAGTTATTTCTACAACAACAATATCCCCATCTAAAGCTCCATTTATATTATCCATTGGAATAAATATATCTTCTTCACTAGTAACAATAACAAATCCATATCCTTTTTTATTTACAGATAAAGTTCCTTTTCTTAAATTACTATCAGAAAACAACATATATTTCCCTTTATTAGATCTATATATTTCCCCATCAGACTCAAGTTCTACTAAAGCTTCACTCATTTCTTTAGTTTCTTCTATAGTTCTATTATTAACTAAAGAATCAATTTCCTCATAACTCAAAGCTCTATGAACTTTATTTAGTGCATCAATTATTTTTTCTTTCATAATATTCACATCCTAAAAATATTATATAACATTTCTTCATAACTTCCTAACCAAAAAAAAGAGTAAGATAAAACTTACTCGCAAATTTTACTATATATTAACACATTTATTTAGCTGAAAATCTACACTAAATTCATAACTAGACAAATTATAAAGAATAATCCACCTAAAGTAAAAGTTAATCTACTAATAAATAATTCTGCACCACGTTCTTTTCTTTGACTAAATAAATCAGAATTTCCACCAGAAATTATTTGAGATGCTCCTTCAGCTTTATTACTTTGTAATAATACAATTGTAATTAATAAAATACTTATTATTAATAAAAATATTTTCATCGTATGATTCACCCCGTTTACTAGATAATATTTTACCAAACAAAACATAAATATACAAGTGTTTATTTTCAGTCATATATATCTTTTTTTATAATTCTTATTAATGATAAAATAGTTGATATTATTAAAAAGACTAATACTAAGTAAAATCCAATGCCATAAATGTTTCCATCATAAACTACCTTTAATACTTTATAGAAAAGTTTATTTTTCAAATCAAAATAATCAAAAGCAAAAACTCCCAAAGACAATAATTGAAATATAAGTGCAGGTGCTCTTTTCTTTCCTTTTAATAATGTCAATAATGTAATAACTTCAAATATTATAATAAGAATGCCATCTTTTATATCTATTTTATTTGATAACCCATCTACCTTTTCGGTAAATACATAGTTCATTGAGAAATCCCCAATTGAAATAAATGGTAAGAAACAAGCACCAATACACAAAATAATTGAAATAATTAATAAAATCAGTATTTTTTTATCTTTTTTATAATTATCCTGATTCTCTTGTTTTTGATAACTCTCTTGGTTTCCTTGATAATTATATATTTGATTATTATCATTAACTGTTTGTCTTAAATCAATCATTTGATTATAAATCTGTTCTTTCCCACAATAATCACATTTTGTTTGATTATCTTCTAATTCCGCATTACAAAAACTACACCTTTTCATTTCTTTTACTACTCCTTTATTACAATATATCATATTATAAAAAAATAAATTAGCATCTACCTGCCAATTTATTTTATATTTTACAATTCATTTACAAGCTTTTTAAATTCATCTCCGCGATCTTCAAATTTCTTATATTGATCCCAAGATGCACTAGCTGGAGATAATAGTACTGTGTCTCCTTCTTCTGCTACTTTAAATGCGCTTGGAACTGCCTCTTTCATAGTCTCAACATTAGTACAAGGAATATTTAATGCTTTTGCAAATTCCATAACTCTATTTCTACACTCACCAAGAGCCACTATATGTTTAACATATTTCATATATTCTTTTAATTCAAAGAAATCATGTCCTCTATCAAGTCCACCTAAAAGAATAATTACAGGGCTCTTAAATGAAGAAAGCGCTATTTGAGTTGCCTTAATATTCGTAGCTTTAGAATCATTATAGAATTTAATTCCATTTAGCTCTCTTACAAATTCTATTCTATGCTCTACTCCAGAAAATTCTTTCAAAACATTTATAATTGACTCATTTGTAACTCCTAACTCTTTAACTACCATTATAGCAGCCATAATATTTTCATAGTTATGAGTACCAATAAGCTTAATATCAGACAAATCAATTATTTTCTCATCATAATAATAAATAGCATCATTTTTTATATAAGATCCATTTATTTCTTTTTTACTAGAAAAATATTTAACTGTAGACTTAATATTTTTAGTAGATTCCAATACATCTTCATTATCAAAATTTAAAATAGCAATATTATCTTTTGTATGATTTTGAAATATTTTAGTTTTTACTCTTTTATAATTTTCATAAGATTTTAAAAAGTCAATATGTGCTGGACTTAAATTAGTCATAACCGCAATATCTGGATTAAATTTTGTCAAATTTTCAAGTTGTTGACATGATGTTTCCATAACAATAATATCGTTGTCTTGAAGTTTATCTAAAAAACTAATTAAAGGAAAACCAATATTACCAGTTAAGTGAGCTCTTTTACCTGCTTCTAATAAAAACTTATATATCAATGTAGTAGTAGTAGTTTTTCCATTAGTCCCAGTAATTCCAACAAGTTTAATATTAGGAGGAAGTAAACGATAAGCCATCTCAACTTCATTTATTACTTCTACACCCAATTTATGAGCTTCTAAAACATACTTATGGTCAATTGGAACTCCTGGATTCTTAATTAAATAATCAAAAGAAGAATCTAATAAATCATCAGGATGACTACCTAAAACAAAATGAATCCCTAACTCTTCAAGTTCTTTTATTTGATCTTGATCATGATCCGTTTTCATATCAGTTAAATAAACTTCATTTCCCCTTTTAAGTAAAAATTTAGCTGCTTCATAACCACTACGAGCAAAACCAAGTATCAATATTTTATTGTTTACAAACATATTCATCACTCCAAACAAAATTATACTACATATTATTTCAAATTCAATCAAATTATGTTATAATAGAGCTATGATTGCGAGGAAAGCTTATGAAGATAGTAGAAATCAGCCCAAATGAATTTGATGATTTTGCAAAAGTACATGAATATGCAAATCCATGGCAAACATCAAACTTTGGACGTGCAGCAGAAACATTAGGATATAATGTATTATATTTAGGATTTGAAGAAGGTCTTGCAATAAAAGGTGCAACATTACTTTTGACAAAAAATGTTTATTTAGGTCAAAGTGTTTCATATGCCCCAAGAGGACCACTTTTAGATTATGCAGATTATAATTTTACAGAAGAAGCATTAACACTTTTAAAAAGATATCTAAATAGTAGGAAAGTAATGTCATTCACAATGGATCCACCAATTGTACTAACAATAAGAAACAAATATGGAGCATTAAAAGAAAATGATACAGGTGTAGACAAAAAGCTTGATGCAATTCTTCATGGTGGAGAAATAGTTAAAGCAAATCCACATGCTAAAGATATAGTTAATTTCTTGTTAAAAAAAGTACATTTAGAATACAGAGGACAAAATTTATTTTTTGAAGGGATCCTTCCAAGATGGTATGCTGTTACTAACCTACCAATAAATTCAAAAACCTTATTATCAAAGATTGACAAAAGAGTACGTACTAAACTTAGAAAAGCAGCAAAACTAGGTGTAGAAATATTAAAAGATGAAACAAAAAATATTAATGTTATATATTCAATAGCAAGAGAAAAATTTGATAGACCAATAGAGTATTATAGAAATTTAATAGAAAATAATCCAGATTGTGAAATATATGTTGCAAGAGTTAATTCAGAAAAATACGTTAATAATAGTAAAATTCTGTATGAAAGAGAATTAGAAAGAAATGAAATTCTTAATAGAGTAATTCGTGAAAAGAATGCAGCTGGAAGAAATATTCAAAGAGCATTAAATCAAAAAATGGAATCAGACAAAATTATTAATGGATATAAAGAACACTTAGTCAAATCAACTCAAACACTAAAAGATTTTCCAAATGGAAGAATAATAGCAATGTGTATAGTTATAAGACATGGTACTAATGTATCAATATTTGAAGATGGATATTTAAGACAATACAGCCAATTAAATGCAGCATATCTACTTAGATGGAAAGTAATTGAACAATACTCAAATAGTAACTTAAGAACATTCATATTTGGAGAAATAACTGGTGGATTTGACCCTAGAAGAAACCCTCTATATGGAATGAATGAAGCAAAATTATCACTAAGAGGAAGTATACTTGAATATATTGGTGAATTTGGTGTAATGACAAATAGAACAATGTATAATTTATATCAAACATCAATTGGCAAAAAAGTAGTATTCAGATTATAAAAACTTATTCATAACGAATAAGTTTTTTTGTACAAAAAAAAGTAGACATAGTCTACTTTTATTAATTATTCAATAATTTCAGTTACGTTACCAGCACCAACTGTTCTTCCACCTTCACGGATAGAGAACTTAGTACCATTTTCAATTGCAATTGGGTGAATTAACTCAACTGTAATTTGAACATTGTCTCCTGGCATAACCATTTCTACACCTGGTTCAAGTTCGATAACACCTGTTACGTCTGTAGTTCTAAAATAGAATTGAGGACGATAATTTGCAAAGAATGGAGTATGACGTCCACCTTCTTCTTTAGATAGAACGTATACTTGAGCTTTGAACTTCTTATGAGGTGTAACACTTCCTGGTTTAGCAAGAACTTGTCCACGTTCAACTTCTTCACGAGAAATACCACGTAATAATACTCCAGCATTATCTCCTGCTTCAGCATAGTCTAATTGTTTACGGAACATTTCAATTCCAGTAACTACTGTTGATTTTGTAGGTTTGATACCAACGATTTCAACTGTATCGTTTAGATTTAACTTACCACGTTCAACACGTCCAGTAACAACTGTTCCACGTCCAGTAATAGTGAATACATCTTCAATACTCATTAAGAATGGTTTTTCAGTATCACGTTCTGGAGTTGGAATCCATTCGTCAACTGCATCCATTAATTTATCGATAGCTTCGTTAGCTTCTTTATCTCCTTCAAGAGCTTTTAATGCAGATCCACGGATAATTGGAGTGTGATCTCCATCAAATCCATATTCATTTAATAAGTCACGGATTTCCATTTCTACTAAATCAAGTAATTCTGGATCATCAACTTGGTCACATTTATTCATGAATACTACCATTCTTGGTACACCAACTTGACGAGATAATAAGATGTGCTCACGAGTTTGAGCCATTGGTCCGTCAGTTGCAGCGATAACTAGAATAGCTCCATCCATTTGAGCTGCACCAGTAATCATGTTCTTAACATAGTCAGCATGTCCTGGACAGTCAACGTGTGCATAGTGACGAGTTGCTGTTTGATATTCAACGTGTGCAGTGTTAATTGTAATTCCACGTTCTCTTTCTTCTGGTGCCTTATCGATATTTGCATAGTCTACAAATTCTCCACCAAATTTTTCAGCTTGTCTTTTAGTAATAGCAGCAGTTAATGTTGTTTTACCATGGTCAACGTGTCCAATAGTACCAATATTAACATGTGGTTTACTACGATCAAATTTTTGTTTTGCCATTATATTTCCTCCTTTTAATATATACTCTTATATTTTATCTAATAATTGACAAATTATCAACTATTTTTTAATAATCAGAATTCTAAAAATTAGATTCTGTTATTACATATTAATTACCGCTTTTCTTAATAATTTCTTCAGCGATATTTTTTGGAACTTCTTCATAATGATCGAATGTCATAATAAATGTTCCTCTTCCTTGGCTATTACTTCTTAATGAAGTTGCATAACCAAACATCTCAGCAAGTGGTACCATTGCAGAAAGCATAATTGCATTTCCTCTTGATTCTTGTCCAAGTGGTTTACCACGACGAGAAGTTATATCTCCCATAACATTACCAAAGTATTCATCAGGAACTGATACATCTACTTTCATAATTGGTTCTAGAAGAACTGGGTTACAATGTTTCTTTGTTTCTTTAACAGCAAGTGATGCTGCAACTTTAAATGCCATTTCACTTGAGTCAACATCATGGTATGATCCATCAAACAAAGTACATTTAACATCTATCATTGGATATCCTGCAAGAACACCAGACTCTAAAGCTTCTTGTAATCCTTTATCAGTAACAGGAATATATTCACGAGGAACTACTCCACCAACGATAGCATCAACGAACTCATATCCCTTATCTGGATTTGGCTCAAATTTAACCCAAACATGTCCGTATTGTCCACGTCCACCAGATTGTTTAATATATTTTCCTTCACAATCTCCAGCTTGTTTAATTGTTTCACGATAAGCAACTTGTGGTTTACCTACGTTACATTCTACTGAGAATTCTCTTCTCATTCTATCTACTAATACGTCTAAGTGTAACTCACCCATACCAGCAATAATTGTTTGTCCAGTTTCATGATCTGTATGAACCTTGAAAGTTGGGTCTTCTTCAGCAAGCTTTTGTAAAGCAATTCCCATTTTTTCTTGGTCAGCTTTTGACTTAGGTTCAACAGCAAGTTGAATAACTGGTTCTGGGAATACCATTGATTCAAGAATAACAGGTTTCTTTTCATCACATAATGTATCTCCAGTTGTTGTATCTTTAAGACCAACTGCAGCAGCTATATCTCCAGTGAATACTTCAGAAATTTCGCTTCTGTTATTAGCATGCATTAATAGAATACGTCCGATTCTTTCTTTTTCATCTTTAGTAGAGTTTAATACATATGAACCACTACTTAAATGTCCAGAATAAACACGGAAGAAAGTTAATCTACCAACAAATGGATCTGTCATAACTTTAAATGCTAATGCAGCAAATGGTTGATCATCACTTGGATGTCTTTCAACTTCATTTCCATTTAAATCAGTACCCTTAATTGATTCAATATCAAGTGGTGATGGTAAATAATCAATAACAGCATCAAGTAATAACTTAATACCTTTATTTCCTAAAGCAGTACCACACATTACTGGGAAGAATTTAACATCAAGTGTTCCACGTCTAATACATTTTTTAATGTCTTCAACAGTTAATTCTTCTCCTTCAAGATATTTTTCCATTACTTCGTCATCATACTCAGCAACAGTTTCAATTAAGTCTGCTCTTCTTTTCTCTGCTTCATCTTTTAAATCAGCAGGTATTTCTATTTCTTTTGCATCTTCTTCTGGTTTTCCATCATATTGATAAGCTTTCATTGTAACTAAATCAATAACTCCAGAAAATTCACTTTCAGCACCAATTGGCCATTCAATAGGCTTTGCATTAACTCCTAATCTAGATTTAATAGTATCTAAGCTATATACAAAGTCTGCTCCCATTTTATCCATTTTATTAGCAAATATAATTCTTGGAACTTTAAATTCTGTAGCTTGTCTCCAAACTGTTTCAGTTTGAGGTTCAACTCCAGCTTGTGCATCTATAAGTGCAACAGCTCCATCAAGTACTCTTAAACTACGACTAACTTCAATAGTAAAGTCTACGTGTCCTGGAGTATCAATTATATTAAATCTATACTTTTTCCAATATGCAGTAGTAGCAGCAGAAGTGATAGTTATACCACGCTCTTGTTCTTGTTCCATCCAGTCCATTTGTGATTCACCATCATGTGTTTCACCAATTTTGTGGATTTTCTTTGTATGGAATAAAATACGCTCAGTACATGTTGTTTTACCAGCATCAATATGAGCCATTATTCCTAGGTTCCTTGTCATCTGTAAAGATGTTTCACGTGCCATACTTATATCTCCTTCCTACCAACGATAATGAGCAAATGCTTTATTAGCCTCTGCCATTCTATGTGTATCTTCACGTTTTTTAACAGCTGCCCCCGTACCATTGTAAGCATCTGTAATTTCATTAGCTAAATTTTCTGCCATTCCTTTTCCACCACGAAGTCTTGCATATCTTACTAACCAACGTAGTCCTAATGCTTGGCTTCTAGCAGGTGTAACTTCAACTGGTACTTGATAATTTGATCCACCAACTCTTCTTGATTTAACTTCAAGTGTAGGCTTAATGTTTTCTAATGCTTTTTCAAAAATAGTTAATGGTTCTTCACCAGTTTTTTCTTTTACTATATCAAATGCTTCATAAAGAATAGTTTGTGCAATTCCTTTTTTACCATCTAACATAATTGTATTAATTAATTTTGTAACAACTTTTGAATTATATATTGGATCTGGTAAAACATCTCTTTTTACCGCACGTCTCTTACGCATTTTAAAATCCTCCCTTCATTTTTTTTATATTAAACTATTTACTAGCTTTTGGTTTCTTAGCACCGTATTTACTACGACCTTGTTTTCTATCCTTAACACCAGCAGTGTCCAAAGTACCACGTATAATATGATAACGAACACCGATTAAGTCTTTAACACGACCACCACGAATTAATACGACACTATGTTCCTGTAGGTTATGACCAATACCAGGAATATAGCAAGTAACTTCAGCTCCATTACTTAAACGAACACGTGCATACTTACGTAATGCAGAGTTTGGTTTTTTTGGTGTCATTGTACCAACACGAGTACAAACTCCTTGTTTTTGAGGTGAAAATTTAACTGTTTGCTTTTTAGCAATACTATTAAATCTAAATCCTAAAACAGGTGATTTGCTTTTTCTAACTTTGTCATGTCTGCTCTTTCTTACAAGTTGATTAATTGTAGGCATAAAATAAATCTCCTTTCTTTACACATATCCAGGTGTATCATTTTTGATTTTAAATATAAGTTTTGCACAAAAAAATGCAAAACTCATCAATAAATCGACTTAATTAATATATCAATTTATATAATTATTGTCAATATTTTTTAATAAATATAATAAAATTAATATCAAATATCCTTTTATATTTAAAAGAAATAATATATAATAGCTATAGAGGTGAAAAAATGAAAGGATTTTTTAAAGAATTTAAACAATTTGTTTCAAAAGGAAACGTACTTGACTTAGCAATAGCAGTCGTAATGGGAGGAGCTTTTGGTAAAATTGTTACAGCATTAGTAGATAATATAATAATGCCACTATTTGGAATTATAGTCGGAGAAAATTTTGCTGGATTAACAGCTGAAGTTAATGGTTCCCCAATAGCATATGGTCTATTTATTCAAGCAGTAATTGACTTCTTAATTATTTCATTCTTTATATTCTTATTCACAAAAGCAATTAATAAATTCAAGAAAAAAGAAGAAAAGAAAGAAGAAAAGAAAGAAGAAGAATCTGTTGTATTATTAAAAGAAATAAGAGACTTATTAAAAAAGCAAAAATAAAAAGCTTGAAAAAGCTTTTTTATTTTGCATAAAAATCTACATAACTGTATGATAACTCTCTCTTTATTCTATCTTCATCTTTAACAGCAAGAGGAAGTGATCCACCAATATCATTAATAAGTTTTGCAGCAATAAGTAAGGCAAGTAAAAGGATTCCTAAAAGTATAAGAAAAGTACCAATTCCCCAACCTTTATTATTAAGTTTAATCATACAACCACCATCTTAATTCTATAATAAAAATAATATTTAATCAATAAGAATGAATGAATAATTCAACAACTTTTAATAGCACAGCAATATCGTTTTTTACTAGATGTATATATAAATATTAAATAAAAACGGATAGAACAATCTATCCATTTTTATATTTTCTTTTTAAAGTACATACTAATATAAAAATTAAACTAATAACTGAAATTATAAATATTTTTATATACTTATATATATTATCACCTGTATTTACTTCTTTACTATCCATTTCTGTTGGATTTGTATTAGTAAATATAACTTTAGTATTTTTTGTTAATTCTCCTTCACTATCACCATCAATATTTTGTTTATAATATGTTTTCTCAGTTATCTTATATTTTATATTTAATGGTAATCTTAGAGTAATTGATTCATTCCCTTTTAATTTAAATTTACCAATACCATTTTTTACTTCGATGATTCCCTTTGATGATTCTATATTTGAAATATTATCAATTTCTATTTCAAATTCGAATTCTTCATCTTCTAAAATGTTTCCTTGAATTTTCTTTTCTACTACTAAATCTAAGAATTCTTTATCAACAACTAGAAGCACTCTATTTTCTTCCACTACTTTTTCATTTATTACAACCTCATTATTTTCATTAAATTCAAAGCTTACATCTTCAGAATGTAAATAACCATTTGCTTCACCAATTTGCCTTAAAATATATTTTTCATCAACATCTACTTCTATTGAAAGGACTAAATCTTCTTCTTCATTTATCCATTCTCTTACTACTTCATTTTCTGAATTCAATAATTGAATCTTAACACCAGGAACCACAGATTTTAACCTATTTACAAGATTCATTTTTATCTTTACAGGATCATTTGATATAGTAACTATTTCTACTTCATTATCATCCTGTTTTATTTTTCCATCTTTATATACTATTACCTTTGATTCTTTTGCTCTTTTATATCCAACAGGAACATTAATTTCTTTAATTACATATTCTCCAGGAAGTAACATTGTTTCTATTAATTCACCTGTAGTAGTAAATTGATAAACCAATTCTCCATCTTTATTATATACCCCAAACAGAGCACCACTTAAATTATTACCATCTTGATCAACTTTACTAAAATATACTTTTTGTGGTTTTGCTTTATTGATTACTTTATCATTTTCATAAGAAACATCATATCCTAAAGTATCTACTTCTCTAACATAATAAGAAATAGTATTACCAAAAGTATCTTTATCCTCAACACTTTTAAATTTTATAGGACATCTATTATCTACGCAGTCAGATGTTTTAATCGTAACAATATCATATGGGCTAACTTTGCTTTCTTTATATAAAACAAATATAAACTCTTTAGGTCTAAAAGTTTCAAATCCTTCATCATCAAACACTTTAACAAATTCTACATCTCGCATATTAGGATAATTTATTATAATATTTGAGTTAGGAAAAACTTTATCATCTGGTGTCCACGTATAATGAACGTAATATGAATTTTTTTCATTTAAACTAGCAAAAGTATCATTATCACTAATATCTATATAATCATGTGTATATGTATCCTTAGCATTTCCAACAACATAATCATATTTATCTAAATTAACTGGATATATATATTCTATTAAAGGATTTTTATCCAATGTCCAAAATTGGTTATTATCTATAGTTTCATAATGCCCATTAGTATTATAATAATAAATATACAAATCATCACTATCAGTTTCAAAGCAAAACTCACCATCTATTAAATCAATTTTGGAGAAGATTTTCAAATAATTAAGATTATCTTTTTTAGAAACATAATAGTAGTCTTCTCCTTTTTTTATGGTAAGCATAATATAGGCAGAATTATGATTTAATAAGTAATCTGTAGTTTTAACACAATATCCTGTTTTATTATTAATGCCATATTTTATGTGATATTTAGAAAGTTCTTCTTTCACATAATATCTAGCTATACTTCCATCTTCATTATACTTTGGAACGTTCTTAAATTCACCATACCAAGTATTACCATTCTGATTGTCTTTTTTTAATGTTGTTGTTGCAATAACTTTACTATCATCTAAAACATTGTATAAATTAAAGTTAACTTCATTTGGTCTTTCTGATTCAAATTCATCATCACTCCATACTTTAGAAAATTTATAATTAATTATTGTATTATAATTAATAATAGTGTCTGCATTTGGGAATGGAATTGCATACGAATCCCAATTAACTCCAATAAATTTCTCTTTTACATTTTCCTTTGATAAATAATCAATAATATTTAAACTAGAAATTTTTGGTTCACCATCCAAAGTATACTCACGATATTTATTAGATAATTTATACTCCCATTTATCTCTATAAACTGGATATATATTTTTTATAGAATTACCAAAATCTCCATACAAGTAAAATAAATTAGATTCAGTATTAAAGCATATACTTTTATTAGATACTAAATTTAGTTTAAGTGCATCGGAAGATTCACTAGTGACATTTCCATCAAAAAAATTATCTACAACATACATGTAACGATTATCTTTTTGTACCAATATTTTTATATACATATCGTTTGATTCAACAACTCCAAAGTCAATGCAAAACCCATTTCCTTTTGATAAATCATATTTAAATTTATAATTATTAATACTATTTTCTTTCAAATAATACTTAGCTTCTGACCCATCAGGATTATACTTTGGAATATCATTAAATATTATGTTCCATTCATTTTTATCATCATTTCTATACGTTATGGATGATACAACTTTGCTATCATCATTAACATTATATAAATCAAATTTAACTTCAGATGGTCTTAAATATTCATGCCCTTCATCATCCCATACTTTCTTATAAGCAAAATTTATCTTTTCGGCTCTAAATTTATTTATAATTATATAACAATTCTTTTTTGGAGTTAATGAGCCGTTCCACTCATAAGTCCAAATAGAATAATCTCGAGGAACTTTTTCATCTTCACTAATATTTAAATAATCATCATACGTTGAAATTCCAAAATTATGTAAAGGGAACAAAATTTTTCCAATAGTATAACTAGAATACGGCGTATATTTAACCGGATAAATATCATTAATTTTTATTCTTGATTTACCATCAATACTATTATCGTTATAATTGTGTAAATATAGATATAATGCTTTAGATGGAATCATGACAATTCTTCCTGAAATATTATCAGGATATGAATGAGATAAAATTGCTTTTCTTGGATATAAATCATGATTTCTTCCATTACCATTATATTTCAACACACCATCTTGATAATATCCAGTATTAGCACTTTCAAATCCAAATATATTTTCATCAAATTTAATTGCTAGTCCATTATACTCCTCATCGGCATCATAAATTACTAAATAATTATCATTACTTTTTCGCTCTTGAATAACATACTCTATTACATTAAAGGATTCATCAAATATTGGTAAATTTTCTACTGTTTTTTTCCAAATATATTCATCTACTTTATCATTATTAGTTATTTTTACAGTTTTAATTATATTATTTCTATCTTTGTCATTATAAATATCAATTATCGCTTCAGACGGTCTTATATCTTCATATCCTTCATCATCCCACTTTTTAGTTATATCCAGTGTACGAAGATTAAGTCTTGAAGTAATAATTGTTTCATCACCCAAAGTACTTATTTTCTCTATATCAATACCATAATCATTGCTCCAACTATCTCCCCTATACACAAAATAAAAGTTTTGTGAATGATTAGATATCGAATAATTATAGTGAAATATATAATCATCAGCCAAAGATGTAGGTCGATACATCCATGGATAATTTTCACCATAAAGTTCTTCTATTTTTCCTGTCATTGAAGCTCTAACACTATTATTATCATAAACGTAATTATACGATGAATATCTTAGATTAGGATTGTTAGATGTTCTAATATTTATTGTTTTCCCAGCTAGATTATCACCAATATTGTTTCCATTAAGTGCTAATTCTCTAAGTTCATTATTTACACTAAAATATATATGTGCAGCATAAGGATACCCAAATTTATTATTATTTCCAAATTTTATTGATAAGCCATCTCTAGAATCATAAGAAGTAACATAATTAGGTATAGCTTTTTCCCTTACAACATATTCAATTCTATTACCATTTTCATCATATCTACTTAAATTTTTAAAAACTCCTATCCAATGTGCACTATCATTTGAATCTGCATTATCAACATTTAATGTTATAGTATTTAAAACATTCGCTTCATCACCTTTTCTATATAAATAGAATATAGATTGATTAGGCCTTAAAGAACTATTATTCGCATCTTCCCAATATTTATCAAAAGTTAAATTATATTTATTATAAGAAAATTTTATTTTATCAGCATTTGGAAATGATTGGCGACTTTCTTCCCAGGTATATGATATAATTCTTTTTTCACTATTTTGTGGATAATCATCATTGTAATAATCTTTCTCAACATCTTCAATATTACTATAATGATTAGGAGCATATTCAGTAAGAATCTGACTATATGTAGGATAAATGTATTTGATATCCAAATTATAAATATCGCCTTTCATAACTAATTTTCTTAAATTATCCAAAATTGGTACACAATAAGTTTGATTATTTAATCTTGAATAATCAAATTCAAAAGATCCATCATTATTATTTATAACTCTAGCAATTGAATCAGCTATTTCAATTTTTTTTGATGTATCTTTATTAAATACATTTTCCCCAAATTTTGCACAAAATACATTTGGATAACTATAATCATAATAATTAACATAATTATCATTTTTCACTGGTTTAATAATATATCTTGCTTCAGTTCCATCTTCATTATATTTTGGAATATCACGAAATGTACCGCTCCATTGATTTTCACCAGAAATATTAGATTCATTTAAACTAATTGATTTATAAATATTGTCTAAATCATTTTCATTATACAAATTTACAATGACTTCACTAGGACGTTCGTTTTCAAAACCATCGTCATCCCATTCTATGTTGAAATTATAATTCTTATATTTGACTGTATTTATTATTAAATCAGCATTTGGAAAATTACTATTTGTAGGCTCCCAAGTATAACTTGATGGAGACAAGCGCGGAAAATGTTCACCAAAATAATGATTAGAAATACCAGTGAACCACGATCTATTAGTAGTATAATAAGTATTATCACCTGATGGATATATCCTTTTTATATCCAATAATGCATAACCATACATATTAATTTTTTTTTGATTTTGGAGCATTGGAACACATATTGTTCTATTACTTAGATCATATGAATAGAATTTTTCATTCGATGAATTCTTACCTAAAAATTTATATTTATTATTTTCATCAATAAATTCAAAAGAAAGATAATTATTATTTGAATTTGTAAAAGTTGTATTATTTCCAAATTCTATACACAATGATTTAATATTTAGCATACTATATTTTTGTGTGTAATTATCAAGATTATCTTGTACGATATAATAATTTGCTAAAGTCCCATTAGAATTATACTTAGGAACATTTTGAAAGGTCCCCTTCCACAAATAAGCTCCGTATCGATTTGCCGAAGTTAATGTCACTGTACTTACAACATCATTTGAATTTAATACATTATACAACTTATAAGTAGCACTTTCAGGCCTATACTTCACAAAGTCATCATCACTCCAACTAACTTCAAAATTGAAATCAATTAAATCAGTAGCTCCAGAACTACTTATACTGACTCCACTAAATAAATTAGCATTATTAATTCCTATAAAACATGAGATAAATATGCTGAAAATTACTAAAGTCAAAAGTATTGTTATTTTTTTAATATTCACCTGTACTCACCTACTATAGTAATTTTATCATGCAGACAAAAAAAATGGAATAAGATTTCTTATTCCATTAATTCATCTTCTAATTTATCAAGTGGTTCCTCATCAACAAGTTGAGATGCTAATTCATATTCAACATTCTTATATGCCCTAACACCAGTACCTGCAGGAATAAGTTTACCAATAATAACATTTTCCTTCAATCCATGAAGTTTATCAACTTTACCTTTAATTGCAGCATCAGTTAATATTCTAGTAGTCTCTTGGAAAGATGCAGCTGATAAGAATGAATCAGTATCAAGAGAAGCTTTAGTTATACCAAGAAGAACTGGTTTTCCAGTTGCTGGTTTCTTTCCAGCTATAATTGCTTCTTTATTACCTTCAGTAAATTCGCTAAAGCTAACAAGTCCACCTGGAATAAATTTAGTATCTCCAGCATCAACTATTCTCATCTTAGAAATCATTCTCTTAGCAATCATTTCAACGTGTTTATCAGAGATATCAACTGCTTGACTACGATAAACATGTTGTACTTCTTTTAATATATATTCCTGAGTAGTTAGAGGGTCAGTTACTGCTAATAATTCTTTTGGACTAATTGATCCTTCAGTTAATTTATCACCAGTATTAACAACACTTCCAACTTCTACTCTTAGCTTAGCACCATAATTAGTAATATGTTCCTTAGTTTCAAGATCATTAGTAACACTAATTTTAAATTTACCATGATCTTCATCAATCTTAGTTACTTTACCATTTATTTCTGCAATTGTAGCTTTTCCTTTAGGTATTCTTGCTTCAAATAATTCTTGAATACGTGGAAGACCTTGAGTAATATCTTCTCCACCAGCAACTCCACCAGTATGGAATGTTCTCATTGTAAGCTGAGTACCAGGTTCACCAATTGACTGAGCAGCCATAACACCAACAGCTTCTCCAACTTCAACTAAATTACCAGTAGCTAAGTTTCTACCATAACATTTTTGGCAAACTCCATTAACTGTATTACATGTTAATGTTGTTCTTATTTCAACTTCTTCAATTCCAGCAGCAATTATCTTATCTGCAATTGATTCAGTAATTAAAGTTAATTTATCACAAATAACTTCTTTTGTTTCTGGATTAATAACTTTCTTGTTAGTGAATCTTCCAACAATTCTATCATATAATTTTTCAATTACTTCTCCTGTTTTATCATTAATGAATGAACTTACAACAACACCATTTTCTGTTCCGCAATCTTCTTCACGAACGATAATATCATGAGAAACATCTACTAAACGTCTTGTTAAGTATCCAGAATCTGCTGTCTTTAATGCAGTATCTGCTGATCCTTTACGAGCACCATGTGTTGATAAGAAGAATTCAGCAACTGAAAGTCCTTCTCTAAAGTTTGAAGTAATAGGTATTTCAACCGGAGTACCATCTGGTTTTGACATGATACCACGCATACCAGCTAATTGTACTAAGTGTGATGTTGAACCACGAGCCTTAGAATGCATCATTATGAATATTGGGTTATCCATATCAGCATCAGCCTTAGCAACTAGTTCTTTTTGAACTTCAGCCTTAGCACCATCCCACGTTTCAATTACTTTATTAAATCTTTCTTCATTTGTAATTAATCCACGATTATATTGCTTATTAATTTTTTCAACCATTTTATTTGCTTCAGCAATTATTTCTTGCTTATTATCACTAGTAACAACATCACTAATTGAAATTGTAATACCAGATATAGTTGAATATTTAAATCCTAAATCTTTCATCTTATCAAGCATTATAGAAGTCTCAGTTGTTTTATATCTTTTGAATACTTGAGCGATTACTTTTTCAAGAATTCCTTTAGCAAAAGGTTTTACTAATGGCATATTCTTAATAATCTCAGGAATATTTTCTCCTTTTTCAATAAAATACTTATTTGGAGTAATATTTTGAATATTATCATCACTTGGTTCATTAATATATGCAAATGAATCAGGTAAAATTTCATTAAATTTAAGCTTTCCAACAGTAGTAACTAAATATTTACCTTTTTGAGTTTCAGTAAATAATTTATATTTAAACGAATCTACTGGAAGAGCAATTCTTGTATGAAGAGTAATTTCTCTTCTTTCATAAGCCATTAAAGCTTCATTAGAATTTTTAAATATTCTTCCTTCTCCAGGAAGTCCTGCTTTCTCCATAGTAATATAATAGTTACCTAAAACCATATCTTGTGATGGAGTAACAATAGGTGATCCATCTTTTGGAGAAAGGATATTATTAGCACCAAGCATTAATAATCTTGCTTCTGCTTGAGCTTCTTCAGATAAAGGTACGTGAACGGCCATCTGGTCACCATCGAAGTCTGCATTAAATGCAGGACATACTAATGGGTGAAGACGAATAGCTTTACCACCAATTAATACAGGTTCAAATGCTTGAATACCCAATCTATGAAGTGTAGGAGCACGGTTTAATAAAACTGGATGCTCTTTTATAACATCTTCAACAACGTCCCATACTTTAGGATCTTTGTTATCTATTAAACGTTTAGCTGCTTTAATATTGTGAGCAATATCTCTTTCAACTAATTCATGTATAACATGTGGTTTAAATAATTCAAGAGCCATATCTTTAGGAATACCACATTGATACATTTTAAGTGATGGTCCAACAACAATAACTGAACGACCAGAATAGTCAACACGTTTTCCTAATAAGTTTTGACGGAATCTTCCTTGTTTTCCTTTTAACATACTAGAAAGTGATTTCAAAGGACGATTTCCAGCACCTGTAACACTTCTACCACGACGACCATTGTCAAATAATGAGTCAACTGCTTCCTGTAACATACGTTTTTCATTTTGAATAATAATTCCAGGAGCATTTAAATCAATTAACTTCTTTAAACGATTATTACGATTTATAACACGTCTATATAAATCATTCAAATCAGATGTAGCAAATCTACCACCATCTAATTGAATCATTGGTCTTAAATCAGGTGGAATTACAGGAATGCAATCAAATATCATCCATTCAGGACGATTTCCTGATTTATAGAAAGAATCTAAAACATCAAGTCTTTTAACAAGACGAGTTCTTTTTTGTCCTTGAGCATTTTCAAGTTCTTTTTCTATTGTTGCTATTTCTTTTTCTAAATCAATCTTTTTAAGCAATTCTTTAATAGCTTCAGCACCCATTCCTACTTTGAATCCATCACCATATTTTTCATAATATTGACGATATTCTTTTTCAGATAATGTTTGCTTATCTTCTAAAGGTGCAATTCCTTTATCAATTACAACATAACTAACAAAGTATAATACTTCCTCTAAGTCTCTTGGAGACATATCAAGAACTAATCCCATACGAGATGGTACACCTTTAAAATACCAAATATGAGAAACTGGAGTAGCAAGTTCAATATGACCCATACGTTCACGACGAACTTTACTACGAGTAACTTCTACTCCACATCTATCACATACAATGTTTTTATATCTTACACGTTTATATTTACCACAAGCACATTCAAAATCTTTTGTTGGTCCAAAGATCTTTTCACAGAACAATCCGTCACGTTCAGGACGAAGAGTTCTATAGTTAATTGTTTCTGGTTTTTTTACTTCACCGTATGACCAACTACGAATTTTTTCTGGAGAGGCAATTCCAATTTTTAATGCTTCAAATTTATTTACTTCTATCATTATTCATCCTCTCCTTCCATAAAATCGTTTTCATATGCTTCATTAAATTCTTTATCTATTTCATCATCTGATAACTCATCATCATCATCTGAATCATCAACTTCATATCCATCATCTGGATCACTTGGAGGTGGAAGTGGTATATCATCACCTGTAGAAGGAGCAAGTTGTTCTAATTCTTCTTTATCTTCTTCTTCTTCCATTTCTTTTAATCCAACAACTTCATTCTTGTCATTAACAATACTAATATCAAGTCCTAAAGCTTGGAATTCTTTCATTAATACTCTAAAGCTTTCTGGAACACCAGCTTGATTTACTTCTTGTCCTTTTATCAAAGCTTCATATACTTTAACACGACCGATAATATCGTCAGATTTATAAGTAATAACTTCTTGTAATGTATGTGCAGCACCATAAGCTTCTAGAGCCCATACTTCCATTTCACCAAATCTTTGTCCACCAAATTGTGCTTTACCACCAAGAGGTTGTTGAGTAACCATAGAGTATGGTCCAGTTGAACGTGCATGTAACTTATCATCTACCATGTGATGTAATTTAATCATATACATAACACCAACAGTTATTCTATTATCAAATGGTTCTCCAGTTCTTCCATCATATAATGTATATTTTCCATCTGGAGCCATTCCTGCTTCCTTCATCATTTCAGAAATATCTTCTGTCTTAGCACCATCAAATACAGGAGTAGCAACATAAACACCAAGTTCTTTTGCAGCCATACCTAAATGCATTTCAAGTACTTGACCTATATTCATACGAGATGGAACTCCTTGTGGGTTAAGCATAATATCAACAGTTCTACCATCTGGTAAATATGGCATATCTTCTTCTGGAAGTACAAGTGAAATAACACCTTTGTTACCATGACGTCCAGACATCTTATCTCCAACTTGAATCTTTCTCTTTTGAGCAATATATACACGAATTACTTTAGATACTCCAGCAGGTAATTCATCGTTATCTTTTCTTGAGAATACTTTAACATCATGAACAATACCATCTCCACCATGTGGTACACGTAAAGAAGTATCACGAACTTCACGAGTCTTTTCTCCAAATATTGCATGTAATAATTTTTCTTCTGAAGTAAGTTCAGCCATTCCCTTTGGAGTTACTTTACCAACAAGAATATCTCCTTCTTTTACTTCAGTACCAACTATTACAATACCATTTTCATCAAGATTCTTTCTTGCTTCTTCTGAAACATTAGGAATATCACGAGTTATCTCTTCTGGTCCTAATTTAGTTTCACGACATTGCATTTCAAAGTCTTCCAAATGAATACCAGTATACACATCATTTTTAACTAATTTTTCATTTAAGATAACAGCATCCTCGTAGTTATAACCATTAAATGTCATAAATGCTACTACAACATTTTTACCAAGAGCTAATTCTCCTTGATCAGTAGATGGTCCATCTGCTAAAACAGAACCACGACTTACTTTATCTCCAACTTTAACAATAGGTCTTTGATGTTGACAAGTACCTGCATTTGATAATTCAAAATTAGATAAATGATATTCATCTTTACCAGTTTTATTTTTTACTACAATACGTCTTGCATCAACATATTCTACAATTCCATCAGCTTTTGCAAGAACTTCTACACCAGAATCACGTGCTGCAACATATTCAACACCTGTACCTACAAATGGTGCTTCAGCCTTTAACAATGGAACTGATTGACGTTGCATGTTAGCACCCATCAATGCACGAGTTGCATCATCGTGTTCAAGGAATGGGATACAACTTGTTGTAACTGCAACAACTTGTTGTGGAGAAACGTCAACATAATCAACTTGTTCTGGTTTAACAAGTAAATTCTCTCCACGGAATCTAGCTGGAACAACTTCATCAGTCATTATGTTGTTCTCATCAACAGTAACAGTAGCAATAGAAATCATAACATCTGATTCTTGATCAGCAGTTAAATATTCTATCTCATCTGTTAATTTCTTATTAATTACTTTTCTATATGGAGTCATTATAAATCCATAATCATCAATCTTTGCATAACTAGCTAAAGAAGTGATTAATCCTATGTTTTGTCCTTCTGGTGACTCAATTGGACATATTCTTCCATAGTGAGATTCATTAACGTCACGAACTTCCATACCTGCTCTATCACGTGATAATCCACCTGGACCTAAAGCAGATAAACGTCTTTTATTTGTTAATTCTGCAATTGGGTTTGTTTGATCCATAAATTGAGACAATTGGCTTGAGCCAAAGAACTCTTTCATTGCAGCTGTAATAGGTCTAATATTAATTAAAGTCTTAGGAGTTACTTCTTCCATTTCTTGAGTAGTCATTCTTTCACGAATAACTCTTTCCATACGAGAAACACCAATTCTAAATTGATTTTGTAAAAGTTCTCCAACTTGTCTTACACGACGATTTCCTAAATGGTCAATTTCATCGAAATTACCAAATCCATGTAATAAATTTAAATAATATGAAACAGAAGCGAAAACATCAGAAATAGTCAAACGTTTAACATCAATTGATTGATCATTACCAATTAAAGTAAATACTTCTTTTTTATTGTTTGGATTATAAATCTTAATAGTTTGTACTTTATTATAAGTATCTAATTCTTCATTAATTTTAATTTCTACTAAGTTATATCCATCAGCAAAAATTTCTTTTAATCTATTAAATACATCTTTATCTATAACAGTACCTTTAGAAAATACAACTTCTCCATCAACTTTAATATCTTCTGCTAAAGTTTGATTTAAAACTCTATCTAATACATTTAGTTTACGATTAAATTTATAACGACCAACTTTAGCCAAATCATACCTAAATTCATCAAAAAATCTAGTAATTATTTGGTTCTTAGAAGAATCCAAAGTAGATGGTTCTCCTGGTCTTAATTTTTCGTATATTTCAATTAATGCTTCATCAGTATTTCTAGTAGAATCTTTTGATAAAGTATTTTCAATATATTCATCTTTACCAAATAAATTTAATATTTCTTCATCACTAGAAAGTCCAAAAGCACGCAAAAGAGTAGTAAGAGGAACTTTTCTAGTTCTGTCAATTCTTACATACAAAACATCCCTGGCATCTGTTTCAAACTCTAACCAAGTACCTCTTGTCGGAATAATTTGTGAAGTAATACTACTTCTTCCATTTTTATCAACTTCTCTATTAAAATAAACACTAGGAGATCTAACTAATTGAGATACAATAACACGTTCTGCACCATTAATTACAAAAGATCCACTATCTGTCATTATAGGCATGTCACCTAAAAATATTTCTTGTTCTTTAACTTCACCAGTTTCATGATTGAATAATCTAACTTCAACCTTAAGTGGTGCAGCAAAAGTTGTTTCTCTATCCTTACTTTGCCTAATACTATATCTAGGTTCATCAAAATGATAATCACCAAATTCTAGAGATAAAGTACCAGAAAAGTTTTCAACAGGGAATAAATCATCAAAAACTTCTTTAATACCAGTTTCAATAAACCACTGATATGACTTCTTTTGAATTTCTAACAAATCTGTTAATTCATAAGTATTTCTAATTCTAGAAAAACTTCTTCTTTGTCTGTGTTCACCACAGTTAATAATCTTATATGCCACTAAAAATTCACCCCTATTACAATAATTTTACAAAGAACAAAATAGCCCAATCTAATACGTAGCCAATTTATATTATTAACACATAAAACGCAAGATGTCAACGAGAAAAACACTTAATTACAAAAAAACCTTTTTCCTTTGCAATTATTTCACAATTATATATATCGGATATATCTCTAATTGCCGTTTTTGCTCCATGATCTTTTCTCATTACAAAATATAGTTCACCTCTTTCACTTAAATGCTCTTTTGCTTCACGCAACATCTTATATACTATTTCTTTTCCAGCCCTAATCGGAGGATTAGTAATAATATAATCATATTTTTTGTTACTATCAATAGCACTATAACAATCGCTTTCAAAATAATTAATATTACTTACTTTATTAAGCTTAATATTCATTTCAAATAAATGTAATGCCCTTTTATTAACATCAACTGCATCAAAATTAGCATCAGTAAGTTTAGAAAGAATAATACTTACAACACCATAACCGCATCCAAGATCTAGAACATTACCGCTAATCTTACTAATAGGTAAATTTTCTAAAAGAAGTCTAGTTCCAAAATCCAATTTTTCTTTTGAAAATACACCATTATCTGTTCTAAACTTAAATTCCGTACCAAAAATATATGTACTAAATTCTTCAATGTTACTAGGTAAATTAACATTTTCAAAATATTGAGCCATTATATCACCTTTCAAAAAAAAGAAGAGTTAACTACAAAAATAATATAGTTAACTCCTTTCATACGCTTATACTACAATAAAAAAATAGTTTTTTCAAGTTGTTTTCACAAAAATATTAGCAATTATACGTAAAATACCAATCAATAATAAAAATCCAATTAATACATTATTACAAAAAAAGAGTAAATTACTTAACATAATTTACTCTTTAATTACAGAATTGTTAATATATAACTATTTAACTTCTACTTCTGCTCCAGCTTCTTCTAATTTAGCTTTAATTTCTTCAGCTTCAGCAACTGGAATATTTTCTTTAATAGCTCCACCGTTATCAGCGATAGCTTTAGAATCAGCAAGTCCTAATCCAGTAATTTCTTTAATTACTTTAATTACATTAATTTTTGCAGCTCCTGCATTTACTAATGTAACTGTTACTTGACTTGGTCCTTCATCAGCTGCAGCTGCTGGTCCAGCAACTGGTGCTGCTACTGCTACTGAACTTGGATCTACTCCAAATTCTTCTTTCATAGCGTCTACTAATTCTTTAATTTCTAATAGACTCATTTCTTTTAAACTTTCAATAAAGCTTTCTTTAGTTAATTTTGCCATTTTTAAAATCCTCCCTTAATTAATTTTCTTCCTTTTGTTTAGCATATAAATCTAAACATATTGATAAGTCTTTTGGAATTCCCATCATACCAGCTGCAAGCATAGTAAGTAGTCCTTCTCTTGATGGAATTGTTGCAAGTTCTGCAAGTTTTGATTGATCAGTTACTTCACCATCAACTATTCCAACTTTTAATGTTACAACATCATGTGTCTTTGCAAATTCAGCAACTGCCTTAATTGGTGCAACTGAATCAGTTCCATATGCTAATGCACTAGATCCATTCAAATGATCATTTAAGTCAAACTTTAAATCATTAAAAGCTCTAGCCATTAAAGTATTTTTATATACTTTATAATCAGAACCAGATTCTCTTAAAGATTTTCTTAACTTCTTAGTATCTTCATCTGTTAAACCAGTGTAAGTAAAAATTACAACTGATGCAGAATCTTGAACTTTAGATTTAATTTCATCAATTACTTCTTGCTTCTTTGCTAAGATTTTCTCACTTGCCATAAGAATCCTCCTCTATATTTTAATTTATTGGAGCTATAAAAAATCTCTATGCCAAAGGACATAGAGACATTCAAAACAAAGTCTATATTAGTCCTCGGTAGGATTTACTAACAACCTACTGTCTATGGCACCAACAAATTAATTGTATTATATTACAACATCTACTAAATGTCAAAAGAATTTGAAATAATTTTAATTCCAGGACCCATAGTAGTTGCTATTGAAATATTTTTTACGTAATCACCTTTTACTGTAGAAGGTTTAGCTTTAATTAATACATTCATAAATGCATCTAAGTTTTCAACTAATTGTTCTTCAGTAAAATTAGTATTACCAATTATACCATGAATATTTCCAAAACTATCTGTTCTATATTCAACACGTCCAGCTTTAACATCATTTACTGCTTTAGTTACGTCAGTAGTAACTGTTCCAGTTTTAGGGTTAGGCATTAATCCCTTTGGTCCTAAAACCTTACCTAATTTACCAAGAAGTGGCATCATATCAGGTGTTGCAATCATAACATCAAAATCAAACCAGTTTTCTTTTTCAATTTTTTCAAGCATATCTGTATCACCAACGAAATCAGCACCAGCTTCACGAGCTTTAGTAGCATTTTCTCCCTTAGCAATAACTAATACTTTCTTTGATTTACCAGTTCCATGTGGTAATACAATTGCTCCTCTTAATTGCTGATCAGACTTTTTAGTATCAAGATTTAATCTAACAGCTAATTCAACAGAAGCAACAAATTTACTAGTTGATGTTTCTTTTGCTAATTTTACAGCTTCTTCTTTAGTATAAGCTTTACCTTTTTCAAGTTTATTTAAAGCTTCAACGTATTTTTTACCTCTTTTTCTCATTATTTTTCCTCCTTATGTGGTATAGCGGATAAAAGCGAGTGACGAAATAACGTCACATTCCTCCCACATAGGTATAAACCTATATGTTATTAATTTACTATTCTTTTATAGTAACACCCATATTACGGGCAGTACCTTCAACTATTTTCATAGCTTCTTCAACTGTATAACAGTTTAAGTCAGGTAATTTTATTTCAGCAATTTCTTTTAATTGATCCTTAGTAAGAGATCCAACTGTTTCTTGAGATCCTTTAGTAGATCCTTTTTGAATTTTAGCAAATTTCTTAACTAAGAATGGTGTAGGTGGAGTTTTAACTACAAAATCAAAACTTCTATCATCATAGATTGTAATTTCAACTGGTAAAACATCTCCCATTTTATCTTTAGTTGCATCATTATACTTAGTACAAAAATCTTGTAAATTAATTCCTGCAGGTCCTAAAACAGTTCCAACTGGTGGAGCTGGTGTAGCTTTTCCTGCTTGAATTTGCAACTTAACTTTTTTAACAACTTCCTTTGCCACGAAAAACACCTCCTATATTTTTTAGTTTTCGCGAGTGGTCCAAATAGCACTCTTTTTTTGCGCATATGCGCTTTTTCGCTTCCCACTAATTAATCTATATAATTAAATATAGCGATTTGATAATATCACTAAATTCATTATTTTGCAAGCATTTTTAATCTTTAGCAATTTCAATTTGTGATAATTCTGCTTCAACTGCAGTTTCAAGTCCAAATATATCTACATTTAATTCTAATTTTTGACTTGGTAAATCTATTGAAGTAATTACACCATACATTCCTGCAAGAGCACCAGAAATAATTTTAACTTTTGTACCAACTTGTAATTCTTTATCGACATCAAGTCTACTAATACCCATATTTTTAAGAATATTATCTACTTCTTGTGGTTGTAATGGAGTAGGTTTAGCTCCTTTACCACTTGATCCAATAAATCCTGTTACTCCAGGCGTATTACGAACAACAAACCAAGCTTCATCACTCATTACCATTTCAATTAAAACATAACCTGGAAACATCTTTTTAACTTTTTCTTTAGTTACTCCATCCTTTTCCTCAACAACTTTTTGTTCAGGTACAACAACACGAAAGATATAATCTTTCATATCCATAGATTGAGCACGCATTTCTAATTTTTCTTTAACCTTATTCTCATGACCAGAATAAGTATTTACAACATACCACTGTTTTTCCATTTTTACTCTCCTATAATGTCTTAATTAAATATACAATTCCTTCGATTGCAAAAAAGAATAATGCAAAGAAAATTATAAATGAAATTGTAGCAATAGAATATTTAACCATTTCTTTCTTATTAGGCCATCTTACTTTCTTAAATTCAGATTTTACTCCTTTAAACCAAGATTCTTTCTTAGCTGTAGGTTTATTATCTTTTTTTGTCTTTTTATCCTTTTTAGAATCAACCTTTTTATTTACTTTTTCATTAGCAACTTTGTCAATTTCGTTTAATAAGTCTTGATCTTTCTTATCAAGTTTTCTTAACTCTTTTTGAGCCATAAATTTCCCCACCTTTTTTTACCAAAATAAAAACACCTTTTCGTGTCACTATTAAATTAACACAAAAAGATGATTAAGTCAATTATTAATTGTAGTACTAATACTACTATCAGTATTATATAAATGTTCAAATCTAGAACTTTTGAATCTTCTAACAAAGAAGAATAGCCCAACTAAGAACATTGCAATAGACACTATTTGAGCAGCTTTTAAAGAACCAAGCATCAAACTATCTTGTCTCATTCCTTCAATAAAGAATCTCCCTAAAGAATACCACATACAATATACTCCAAAAATCTGCCCTGTTTTAATATATCGTTTTCTTCTAATAATAAAAAGTACTATAAATCCAATTAAACACCAAATACTTTCATATAAAAATGTTGGATGATAATAAGTACCATTGATATGCATACCATCAATAATAAAACCAGGCATAAAAATGGATTTTAAGAATTCTAGCGATACTTCTGAACCATAAGCTTCTTGATTAAAGAAATTTCCCCATCTTCCTATTGCCTGTCCTATAATTAGTCCAACAGAACATATATCTAGAATAACAAGAGTATCAAGTTTATGTTTCCTAGTATATAAAATAAGTGAAAGCCCTCCAAGAAGAATAGCACCATGAATAGCAAGTCCACCATTCCATATTTCTAAAATCTCCATTAAATTATTGGAATAATAATCCCATCTAAAAGCTACATAGTAAAGCCTCGCTCCAATAATTGCTAAAACAACAGTTGAAAAAATTAAATTTGTCATAACATTTTCACTAATATGTTTCTTTTTAGCTTCACTATAAACCAAATACATCCCACAAATCATACCAACAACTATGCATATTGAATACCAATATATTTGTAAAAATCCAAAATCTAATGCTACTCTATTCATTTCTTACTTGCCTTTCTGATTATTGGTTCAATAATCAACTTTTCTATCAATAAATTAAGTAACGCCAAAACTATTGATATAACTAGAAGTGCCCACAAATCTGTGAAATCAAGTTTTGGACCCATAATCCAATCTGTTAATTTTAAAATAAAAGCATTAATAACGAAATAAAAAAGTCCAAAAGTTATTCCAGTTATTGGAGTAGATATTGTTACCAAAATAGGTTTAACTAATTTTTCTAAAGCATAGATAATTACAATAGCTAGAAAAGCAAAAATAACCTTATAATCACTATGAATTTCAAAGCTTTCAAATAATCTTTCAACAGCCATAAATGCCGCTGTATATAAAACAGAATAAAGTAAGAATTCTAAAATGGCATTAAATTTACCTTTACTTACAATTTTCATAATTCCTCCACTATAAAACTTTTTTTAAGAACTGACCAGTAAACGACTTTTCATTTTTTATAACTTCTTCTGGTGTCCCACTAGCAACTATTTCTCCACCTTTGTCTCCACCATAAGGCCCAATATCGATAATATAGTCCGCACATTTTATCATATCAAGATTATGCTCAATAACTATTACTGTATCATTATTATCTACTATTTTTTGAATAATTGCAAGTAGTCTCTTAATATCATCAGAATGAAGTCCAGTAGTAGGTTCATCCATAATAAATAGCGTCTTCCCTGTTGCTTTCTTTTGAAGTTCTTTTGCAAGTTTTACTCTTCCAGCTTCACCACCAGATAATGTAGTAGCACTTTGTCCTAATTGTAAATATCCAATTCCAACATCTTCTAATACTTGTAATCTAGATTTAATTTTAGGTACATTTTCAAAAAAGGTAATAGCTTCACTAATTCTCATATCAAGAACTTCTGCAATATTTTTACCTTTATATTTTATGTTTAAAGTTTCACTATTATAACGAGTTCCATGACAAACTTCACAAGGTACATATACATCTGGTAAAAAATGCATTTCTATTTTCTTAACTCCATCCCCTCGACATGCTTCACATCTTCCACCTTTAACATTAAAAGAAAATCTATTTTTTTCAAAACCATACATCTTTGCTTCTTTAGTATTAGTAAATAAATCTCTTATATCATCAAATACTCCAGTATAAGTAGCTGGATTACTTCTAGGAGTTCTTCCAATAGGGTTTTGAGTAATTTCAACTATTTTATCTATATTTTCAAAGCCATTTATTTTCTTATGCTTTCCAGGTATTATTTTAGATTTATAAACATATTTCATAGCAGCTGCAGATAATATTCTCATTACTAAACTACTCTTTCCACTACCTGATACACCAGTAACGCATGTATAAGTTCCTAAAGGAAATTTAACATCAATATTCTTTAAATTATTTTCAGAAGCTCCAACAACCTCTATAAATTTGCCATTACCTTTTCTTCTTTTTTTAGGTACTTCTATTTTTTCTTTACCACTTAAATATCTACCAGTAATACTATTTTCTACTTTCATTACTTCTTCTGGAGTGCCTGCTGCCATGACATAACCACCTTCACTACCAGCTTTTGGTCCTATATCAACAATGTAATCAGCTGCAAGCATAGTATCAGTATCATGTTCTACCACTATTAAAGTATTTCCTAAATCTCTCATTTCTTTTAAGGAATTAATAAGTCTTTCATTATCTCTTTGATGAAGACCGATACTAGGTTCATCTAAAACATATAAAACACCAGTTAATCTTGAACCTATTTGAGTAGCAAGTCTAATTCTTTGAAGTTCTCCACCAGAAAGTGTTCCAGCCATTCTACTTAAAGTAAGATATTCAAGTCCAACATTAGATAAGAAGTTTAACCTATTTTTAATTTCCTTAATAAGTAAACTAGCAATTTCTTCTTGTTCTTTACTCATTTTTAATTTATCGAAAAATTCAATTATTTTATCAATACTTAAAGACGTTAATTCAAAAATATTTTTATTTCCTACATAGACAGATAACGCATCATTATTAAGTCTTGCACCATGACATGTTTCACATTCTGTTTCAATCATATAGTTTTCAAGCCAATCTCTAATCCAAGTACTAGTTGTTTCCATATATCTTCTTTGAAGATTATTAATTACACCTTCATAAAAGTCAACTTGATTAGTAATATTACCACTTCTAGAAGCATAATTAAATTTTATTGGTTCATCACTACCATAAAATATTAATTCAACTTCTTTTTTACTTAGTTTTTTAAATGGTTTAGTAGTACTAATTTTATAATGTTTACATAAGCATTCTAGTCTTTTGTAATATATATTATCTGTATCATCACCTAAAGTAACAATTGCACCATCTTCAAGTGATTTATCTTTATCAGGTACAACTAACTCTGGATCTATTGATAACTTAATACCAAGTCCCTTACAATCAGGACATGCACAATATGGAGCATTAAAACTAAACATACGAGGTTCAAGTTCTGGTAAAGAAAATTCACAATATGGGCAAGCATAAAGCTCTGAAAAAACTAGTTCCTTATCACCTACTATTTCGATTACAACCTTACCATTAGATAGTTTACAAGAAGCCTCTAAAGATTCAAATAATCGTCCTCTTACTCCATCTTTTATAACTAATCTATCTACAATAACGTCAATATAATCTTTTATATTTTTTTCAAAATTTATTTCTTCAGTTAATTCATGCATTTCTCCATTTACACGAATTCTTGCATACCCATCTGCCCTTAATTTATCAAGTAACTCTTTATGAGTACCTTTTTCTCCATGAACCACTGGAGCCATAATAATCATTTTAGTGCCTTCTGGATATTCCAATAATTTATTAGCCATTTCTTCAACGCTTTGCCCTTTAATTGGAATATGATGATTAGGACACATTGGAGTACCAATTCTTGCATATAACAATCTAAAATAATCATAAATTTCAGTAACAGTACCAACTGTACTTCTAGGATTGTTACTAGTTGTTTTTTGATCAATACTAATTGATGGAGATAACCCTTCAATAGAGTCAACATCAGGTTTTTCTGTACCACCTAAAAACTGTCTAGCATAAGCAGACAAACTTTCAACATATCTTCTTTGACCCTCAGCATAAATAGTATCAAATGCTAATGAGCTTTTTCCACTACCTGATACACCGGTCATAACGATTAATTTGTTTTTAGGCAAAGTAAGATCAATATTTTTTAAATTATTTTCTCTTGCTCCTTTGATAATTATCTCATCCATAGTATCACCTCAAATTGCTACTATATAATAGCATACTAAATAAAAAAAAGAAAGGAATAATTAAGTACCTCTAATTACTATCATTCCCAAATCTTTCTCTAAAATTACAATTTTTACATAATGTACAAACTGATTTATTATTCTTAAAACCTTCAATTATTTCTCCAACTAATTTAGTCTTTAAAATATCACTTAATTCATCATTAAAAATGTTCCCTAAATTAATAATACCTGAAGAGTCTAAACAACAAGGAACTATGGTTCCGTCAACTAAAATTCCAAGTTGATCAATTAAGCCATAGCACTTACCATCAATATTTAAATTATTTCTCAAATTTGGCCATACAAACAAATTATTTTTATTAACAAAAGTGTTAATAAAAATTTTAATACTTTTATCTGTTTCAAGTTTTTCCACAATATTTGTAGATAAATTATAACTACTAATTATCTTTTGCACAATTTCTGTTGATTTCTTATCTAATTTATAATTATCCAAAGTCCATAATCTATAACTTATATACATTTTTGTGGATAATTTTTTACAAATTTCAAAAACTTCATCAAAATAATTATACTTATTATTTTCAGAATGAAGTGAAACATTTATTTGTCTTATACAATTATGATTATTTAATACTTCAAACTTATCTTTTAATAAAGTCCCATTAGTAGTTATGTTAACATTCATACCAGTATCATCACACATAGATAATATTCTATCTAATTTAGAATGTAAAAGAGGTTCTCCTTTAACATGAAGATAAATATAATCTGTATAAGGTTTAATTCTTTTTAAAATTAAATTAAATTCATCTAAAGACATTTCCTTCTTTTCTTTATTATCAATCGAACAAAATGAACAATTTAAATTACAAATATTAGTAATCTCAACATAAATCTTTTTAAATCTTTTTTTCATTATTACTTACTCTTTAATTCAAATATAATATCACGAAGTTCCATAGCTCTTTCGAAATCTAAATTCTTTGCAGCTTCTCTCATTTCTTGTTCTAATTCTTCTACACTTAATTCAATTTCTTTCTTAGACATCTTTTCTTTCTTCTTATTCTTACTATTTTTTAAATCATCAACATTGCTAATTAAATCTCTTATTTCTTTAATAATTGTCTTTGGAATTATTCCATGTTCTTCATTATATTTCTCTTGAATTGCCCTTCTTCTTGCAGTTTCATCTATAGCTTTTTGCATTGACTCAGTAATCTTATCACCATACATTATACATTTACCATTAGCATTTCTTGCACATCTTCCAATAGTTTGGATAAGACTTCTTTCACTTCTTAAAAATCCTTCTTTATCTGCATCTAGTATTGCAATCAAACTAACTTCAGGAATATCTATACCTTCACGTAGTAAATTTATACCAACTACACAATCATATTTACCTAATCTTAAATCTCTAATAATACGTAATCTTTCTAAAGTTTTAACTTCTGTATGTAAATATGCTACTTTTATATCTATCTCTTTTAAGTAATTTGTTAATTCTTCTGCCATTCTAATAGTAAGAGTAGCAATAAGTACTCTTTCATTTTTTTCTATTCTATCTTTAATCTCTCCGACTAAATCCTCAATTTGTCCAAGAGAAGGTCTAACTTCAAGTATTGGATCCAAAAGTCCAGTTGGTCTTATTATTTGTTCAACGAAAACATTTTTAGTCTTCTCTAGTTCATAATCACCAGGAGTTGCAGAAACATAAATAGCTTGATTAATTTTACTTTCAAATTCTTCAAATTTAAGAGGTCTATTATCAAGAGCACTAGGTAGTCTAAAACCATATTCAACAAGATTCATCTTTCTTGCTCTATCACCATTATACATACCTCTAACTTGAGGTAAAGTTACATGTGATTCATCAACAATAAGAAGATAATCATCACCAAAAAAATCCATTAAAGTAGTAGGAGTTTCTCCCTCACCACGAAGAGCCATATGCCTTGAGTAATTTTCTACTCCAGAACAAAATCCAGTCTCTGCAAGCATTTCTAAGTCATAATTAGTTCTTTCTTCTATTCTTTGAGCTTCTAATAATTTATTATTTTCCTTGAAATATTTTACTCTTTCTTCCATTTCACTTTTAATTCTTTTCATCGCTTCTTGTAACTTTTCATCACTAGTTACAAATAAGCTTGCTGGAAATATAGAAACGTTTTTCTTATTTACTTTAATTGCTCCAGTTAATGTATCTATTTCACTAATCCTGTCTATCTCATCACCAAAGAATTCTATTCTAATACCATTAGTTCTTTCACTTGCTGGAATTACTTCAACAACATCTCCTCTAACTCTAAAAGTTCCACGTTTAAAATCAATATCATTTCTTTCATACAACATATCAACTAGTTTATTTAATACTTCGTTACGTTCAATAGTATCTCCAACAGTTAATGTAAGCATCTTATCTCTATATTCTTCTGGTTCACCAATACCATATATGCAAGAAACAGAAGCTACAACAATAGTATCTTTTCTAGTTAATAACGAACTAGCAGCAGCATGTCTTAACTCATCAATTTCATCATTAATTGATGAATCCTTCTCTATATAAGTATCAGTACTAGGAACATATGCCTCCGGTTGATAATAGTCATAATATGATACAAAATATTCAACTCTATTGTTAGGAAATAACTCTTTAAATTCACTATATAATTGACCTGCTAAAGTTTTATTATGAGCTAAAATCAAAGTAGGCTTATTAACTTTAGAAATAACATTAGCCATAGTAAAAGTTTTACCACTTCCAGTAACTCCTAAAAGAACTTGATGTTTTTTTCCATCATTAATTCCTTTAACTAACTCATCTATTGCTTCAGGTTGATCACCAGACGGAACATAATTACTTATAAGTTCAAACAAAAAAATCATCTCCTTCAAAAACATACAATAACACAAATATAATAAAAAAGGAACTTAATTAGAAGTCCTAAATTATTTTTTTAACTTTTTTAAATTATCATACTGCTTATACATATATTGCACAGAATTTTCCAAATAATAGTAATGAAAAATATAAGGAATTAAAAGACATAAGAATAATAAAAATAAGAAGAAAACTCCTATACTATAATTAGTAACAACAAAAAATAAAGAAAATAAAGTTAATATAGAAAATAGAATAGTAACTAAAAGATGAATTAATCTCTCGTGCATAAAAAAATTAATTTTAATAAGATGTTCTTCTAACAAATTATCTATATCTTTATTATTTCCTTCTTCAATGATTCTATCAATTTTATTAATATACTCTTTCATATAATTTTTCATTTATACCTCTCTAATATAATAATTATAACATATTTATACAAATATTTTTTATATTATGTTATAATAAAAATTAGAATGATTGGGGTGTAAATATGATAGATCTTTCTTTAATTGTTTTTGGAAAAAACAATGATATAAAACAAGATAAAAATGTAGAAATAATATATACAAGTGAAACACAAAAAATAGGTGAAATTGTAAATAATTCTAAAGGAAAATATGTGGCTTTCATTAAAGAAGAAGACAATATTTCAAAAGATTATTTAGAAACAGTTTTGAAAAAGACTAAACAAGAATTTGATTGTTGTTTTATAAATTATGAAATTCTATATAAATATAAAAATAACATTAAACCATCAACAACCGAATCAGAATTAAAAACAATTAAACCATATTATGGTGAATATATTTGGTCATTTATATTTAAAAAGGAAAAACTATTAAAAGTATTAGAAAATACTAAAAAAGTAGGATTTGATAAAAGAATTGATGATATATTTCAAACAACTACATCAATTGGAAAAATAATATATTTTCATAATCCAAAAGCAAAAAATATTATAAAAAAATTTCCATATACAGACATTAAAAGAGAAATAAAATTAGATAATATTATATATGTGGGAATAGGTTGTAGTGGAAAGTTCAATGGTTACGTCAGTTGGGTTAGAAATATTGGAAAATGTTTTGGAAAAAAATATAAAATTGGACTTATGTATAAAGAAATGACAGAAGAATCTATAGAAGAGTTCTCTCAATATTTTACATGTATAAAACTATTAAATGATACAAACTACATATGTGATAGATTATGTACAACATATTCAGATTATTTTTACCCCAAAAATATAATTCCTTTAGAAAGAAACTATATGTTTATACATGGAAATATGAGTGATTTTAAAAATGCACGTAAATATTATGATAATATATATACTGATTATGTTGCTGTATCAAAAGTATCAGAAGAAAAAGCTAAAGGCTATTTTCCAACCGATAAAATCTATCATATTATAAATCCAATCAAAATTAATGACAGAATTAAACCACACCTAAAACTAACATCAGCATTTAAATATAGTGATGTAAAAAGGCCTGATAGAGTTGAATTAATGGCAAAAATTCTTAATGAATTAGATATACCATTTACATGGAATGTATTTACAGATTCAAAAGAAAACACTTGTGAATCTAATGGATTAATATTTAGAAAAAGAACTAGTAATCCAATTCCTTACATAAATGATAGTGACTATTTCGTACATTTAAGCGATAGTGAAGCAATGCCATATTGTGTTATGGAAGCACTAGCAACAAACACAAAAGTAGTAGTCACTCCACTCGAAGCTTATGATGAATTAGGGCTAGTTAATAACAAAAATGCAATAATCATTCCATTTGATTACTTTAAAAAAGAAAATGAAGAAAAGCTAAAAAAAATAATATTAAAAATGTATAAAGAAAAAGAAAAAGAAGTAAATTATTACATTGACGAAAGACTATGGTCAGGATATAAAGATGTATTCAAATAATAAAAAGCTGAAATACTTTTAATGTATTTCAGCTATTTTTATTTTATCTAGAACTCCAAGAATTATATGTTCCTTTAGGAAATGTAATCAAGTTTCTAACATTATATCCATTTTTCATTAAATTCTTTGCATAACTATCATAAGCACTCCAACGATAACAATTCTTATCTGAAGAATTATAAAGTCGACATGGGAATACTTCCATATGTAAATGAACACCAAAAGCATATCCAGTATCACCCATATAGCCAATGTACTGATTACTTGTTATCTTTTGACCAACATATATTCCAGGGGCATATGAACTCATATGTACATATAAAGACGTATAATACTTCCTATCATTGATATTATAATGTTCAATAGTAACACAAAGAGCACCATAACTATCTCTATATATTGAAGTTATAACACCATCTGCAATTGGATATATTTTTTCTTTTCTACCATTTTTACTTCCAATATCAACAGCACGATGTGAATAAGAAGGTTTATAATACATCTCTTGTGTAACATATCCAGTTACTGTAGGTCTTCTAAATACACCAGTTCCAGCACCTTGAACAGCACAATCAACTCCAATTACATCATTAGTTTTACATCCTAGATTCTTATAATAATTAACTTGCTTTTCATATATTTCAATTTCTTTTTCAATACTTACTCCACCAGCAGATAATGATTCTTTCTTTTCACCCAAAGAAACAATATTATTTTCTAGTTGTTTTTCAGTAGAAGCAATTTTTACTTTTCTAGCATCTATCTCTTCTTGTCTTTTAGCATTGTCCTTATTAATTTGTTCCAAATTACTTATTACTTTTTTATTATAATCAACTATTTCCTTAACTATATAACTTCTATTAATAAGCTCTGTAATAGATGTAGCTTTAAATACATAATCAATATATACATTTTTCCCATTAGACATTTGCATATATTCAAGTATTTGCTTTGATTCTGATAATTTATCTTTTATTTCAAACTTATGTTTCTCAATTTCTTCAGTTAATTTCTTAATTTCTTCAGTTAAAGCTAAAGTTTCATTTTTTAATTTTTCAATTTGATTTTGAGAATAAATTATTTCACTTTGTGTTTTATTAATTGCATTTTTATTATCACTAGCCTCTTTTTTTGCTTGTGCAAGCTTTTCTTCATAATATCCTAAAGTTTGATTATTAGCAGCATAAGAATTAAATGGAAAGAATAACGCAACTATAGTATAAATACTTAAAGATATAACTAATAATTTCTTACCAATCTTTTTCATCATACTTTTAAATACTTCCTTACTGCTCTACTACTTCCAAACATACCAACTACTACTCCAATAACACCTACTATTAGTGAAACTAAGTAAATAAATGGTTGTGGATTAATAAATTCAAGCCAAAAAGTCATAAAATGACCATCATCTAATCTTTCATAAAAAGCTTTATATCCAAAGATTGTTATTATAATTGGAACAACTGATCCTAAAAGACCTATTATAAATCCTTCAATTATAAATGGAGTTTTAATAGTTAAATTACTAGCACCAACTACCCTCATTATTGATATTTCTCTTTTTCTAGAGAATATAGTTAACTTAATTGTATTAACAATTAAGAATACTGTAACAATAATTAATATGATAGCTACACCAAAAGCAATTTTACCAGCTATATCAAATAAGTTGATCATTTTAGTAACTGTTTCATCACCATAATCAGCTGAATCAACATTTTTAAGTGCTTTAATTCTTTCTCTTGTTTGTTTAATTAACTTAACATCTTTAACATTTAAATCATATCTGTAATGGAATATTTCATTTTCATTATCAATTAATTCTCCTACAGTACTTAAAAAGTCATCCTCTTCAATTAAAGCTTGTTTTCGCTCTTCTGGAGTTTGCTTTTGAAAATCGCTTTCAACATTTTCTATTTTAGCAAGCTCGGCTTCAAATTCTTGTATTTCTTCATCAGTCACACCCAAAGATAAATAAGTAACAATAGTAACATTGTCACCTGCTTTGTTAGAAAAGTTTTCAACATTAAATGCTACAAGTAAAGCAAGTGCAACAATTATTAAAGTAATACTTATACAAGAGATTGATGCTATCGATAACGACATATTTCTATGAACACTCTTAAAAGCATCACGAACTCCTGTTCTAATCATTCTAAATAGCTTCATTATCGTACTTCCCTTCTTCAGTATCCTTGAAGATTCTTCCTTCTTTTATAGATATTACTCTCTTCTTAAATTTATTAACTATCTTTTCATCATGAGTAGCCATAATAACTGTTGTACCAGTTGTATTATTAATATCTTCAAGTACTTTAACTATTTCAAGACTCATTTTAGAATCCAAATTACCTGTTGGTTCATCACATAAAATGAGTTTAGGATTATTAACTATTGCTCTTGCTATTGCAACACGTTGTTGCTCTCCTCCTGATAATTCATCCGGATAATTTCTTATTTTTCCTTTCAAACCAACTAACTCCAATGCCCTTAAAGTTTTAACTCTAATTTCACTACTTTTAGCACCTATTGATTCAAGTGCAAAAGCAACATTTTCATATACAGTTAACTTAGGAAGCAAACGATAATCTTGAAAGACAATTCCAAGTTTTCTTCTTAATTTATACACCCTACTATTTCTTAATCTAGCAACATTTATTCCTCCTACAAATATTTCACCTTTTGTAGGTTTCTCTTCTCTATAAAGCATTTTAATTAATGTAGATTTACCACTACCTGATCCACCTATAATAAAAACAAATTCGCCCTTTTGAATCTTTAAATTTAAATCATAAATAGCAGTTACACCATTTTTATATTTCTTGTTTACACCATTTAGAGATATTAATTCTGACATCTAATCACCTCTATTCTTGTTATATTATAACACATTGATATATAAAAAGCTACGAATATCATTGTATTTACACATTATAACATATTTTACGCTCCACCAATTACTTCATAAGCATCACATACAACAAAAAATGCATCTTTATCTATTTTATTTATGCCTTCTTTCATTAAATAGTATTCTCTTGTAGGAATTACACAAAATACCATTTTTTGATTTTCTTTAGAATATCCTCCAACTGCATCAATAACTGTAACTCCATGTCCCAAGTTCTTTATAATAAAGTTTTTTACTTCTGAAGTTTTTTCTGTAACAATATAAAATGCCTTAGCATTTCCGACACCTAAAATAACTCTATCAGTCATCGTAGTCATAATATATAAAACAACTAAAGTATAAATAAACATTGTAAGTCCAAATACAAAAATAGAACTAGATACTATTAAAATATCTACCACAAGCATTGCCTTGCCTAAACTAATTTTGAAAAACTTATGTAATATTTGATTAATAATATCTGTTCCTCCAGTTGTAAAACCTGCTTTATAAACTAATCCTAATCCAACACCACCTAAAAATCCTCCAAATATAGATGCAAGTAATAAATCTACATCTTCAAAAGAAATATAAGCAGTAAATAAATTAGATATTTCCAAAAAAACTGGAAGAAGTAAGGATCCTAAAATAGAGCCAACAGTCTTTTCTTTACCTAGAACAAAAAAACTTAAAACAAGTAGTAACATTGATACAACAAAAATAAAAATAGATGTATCAAAATTAAACAATTCTTTAAATACAATAGCAATTCCAGAAACACCACCAAAAACTAAATTATTAGGTAATAAAAAGAAAGTAAAGGCTATTGAGAATAAGGAAAGACCTGTAACAAAGCATAAATACCTAAACATATTTTTTTTATTAAAGAAACTATTCACTGCTTTCATTTTTATACTCCTTTAACATAGATTCAATAAACATATCTAAATCTCCGTCCAATACCTTTAATACATCACTCGTTTCACATTTTGTTCTGTGATCTTTCACCATCGAATAAGGATGCATAACATAACTTCTTATTTGTGAACCAAATTCAATATTTTTTTGTTCTCCCTTAATACTATTTAACTCATTTTCTTTCTTTTCAAGTTCTAATACTTTTAATTTGTTTCTTAAAATATTTAAAGCATGTTCTTTATTTTGTAGCTGGCTTCTTTCATTTTGACAAGTTACTACAATCTTTGTTGGTAAATGTGTAATCCTAACTGCTGAATCAGTTGTATTAACTCCTTGTCCACCATTTCCACTAGATCTATATACATCAATTTTCAAATCTTTCTCATCAATTACTATATCACTAGATTCTTCAAGTACTGGAGTTGCTAATACAGAAGCAAATGAAGTATGCCTTTTATGATTAGCATCAAACGGAGATAATCTAACTAATCTATGAATTCCCTTTTCGCATTTTAAATAACCATATGCATACATACCTTTTATAAGTAAAGATACACTTTTTATACCAACTTCTTCACCTTCTTGATAATCCAAAATTTCATATTTATAATTTTTTAAATCACACCATCTTAAATACATTCTATATATCATCATTGCCCAATCACAAGCTTCAGTACCGCCAGCACCAGAATGAATTTCTAAAATACAATTATTCTTGTCATAATCGTCATCTAATAAATAATAAAGCTCAAACTTATTAAGAGATTTTAAAAGTTCATTATATTCAGTTTCGATTAATTCTCTAGTCTCTTCATCTTCACCACTAGATAACAATTCCTCTAATCCTTTGATATTACTATCAAGATTAGACATTTCTTTAACAATATTTTTTAACTCACTTAATTCCTGTACAACAAAAGAACTCCTTTCTTGATTATCCCAGAATCCAGCTTTATTCATTTCACCTTCAAGCTCTTTAATTTTATTATTTTTTGACTCTATGTCAAAGTAACCCCCATAAACTTTTTATTCTAAGATTAGCATCACTTATACTTTTTCGCAATTCATAAAGTTCCATATCATACACCTCATAAAAATTATAACATATAAAAAGGCTTAATTAAGCCAAAGATAAACAATATTTTTCAATTAAAAAATCAATATTTTTACATCCATTAGATTTATAGTCACATTCATTAATTATTTTATTAATAATTTTATCATTATTTGAATTAAGTTTTCTTTTAATAACTAATTTTATCTGAGATAAAGTTAATTCATTAAATTCAAATACTTTAGTTACTTTAGAAAATAAAGAAGTATCATCTAAATTATTAATAGTATTATTGAATCCAACAGATCTACTATTATTATAATTAACATTAAATACTATAAAACAATTATTAAAGAAATATTTACAACCACAACAATCCATAAAATATCCTGTTTCTATTATTTGATATATTATCTTTTTAACTTCAAAACAACATGAATCAAAATTATCAAATATAATTAATGAAATTGGATTTTCTTTAATTGATTCAAATACACCATTTTTAGAGTTATAACCTATATTAGACCCTAATATTTTATTTATTGAATATTCATTAGTATATTCGTTTAAATTAATTCTAATTGTATTATTGAATACTTTTTCGCTTAGTAAACTAAGTACATAATTTCTTCCATTTCCAATCTTCCCATAGAAGACTACAGAAATAGGTCTATTAATTATATAATCAGTAATAAAGATTTGTTTTATTTTATCAAATATTCCATTGATAATTTCTTCTTGACCAATAACAAGTGAATTAAATTCATTTACTTTCTTCTTATAAATACTTAATGCTTTATTTTTATTACATAATTCTATACCTAGTTTAATACTTAAAACATTATCTACATCTTCTTTTCTTACTTTCTTTATTTTATTTAAATTAATTAGATTACAATTAATCTTTGATTCTATTTCACGTTCATTTTCTCTATATTTTAATGCTTCTTCATAATTATTATGTTTTAAACACTTATTCTTTTCAATTATTATATCTTTTAAATCTTTCTTTAATCTAATATTAACTAATTCATCACTATCTAAAGAAGAAGATACTTTAGAACAAACTTCATCTAAAACATCTATAGATTTATCAGGTTCTTTTTTATATAAAAAATATTTTTTTGAAACATTTATTATATATTTTAAAATATCATCATCTACTATTACTTTATGAAATTTTTCATAAATAGGCTTTAACTTTTTTAATACATCCATTAAAATATCTTCTTTTATTTCATTAACAGTGATTATTTGAAAACGTCTTGATAAAGCCTTATCATCTTCTATATATTTTTTATATTCATCAATAGTAGTTGCACCAATTATTTTTATATTTCCCCTTGATAATGCAGGTTTTAATATATTACTAGCATCAATTGCACCATCAGACCCACCTGCACCAACTAAAGTATGGATTTCATCAATAAAAATAATTATATTTGAATTATTCTCTGCTTCTTTAATAATTTTTAATAATTTTTCTTCAAACTCTCCTCTATATTTAGTTCCAGAAACTAAACTTGCCATTGAAATTGAATAAATCTTTTTTCCAATTAATTTGTTTGGAACATCTTCATCAACTATTTTTTTTGCTAAACCTTCAACAATTGCAGTTTTACCAACTCCTGGAGCACCAACTAGCAAAGGATTACTTTTATTTTTTCTAAGTAAAATATCTATAAGCCTAGATATTTCATCATCACGTCCAACTACTGGATCAAATTTTGATTCCTCTACTAATTTATTTAAATTAGCACCAATTTCCTCTATATATTTAGGCTTTACTTCTTTAATAGTATTATTTGAAATTAGATTAGCAACCTCATCTAAATCCAAATTAAGCAATAAAAAAATACGATATGCTACTCCTTCTCCTTCATTTAAAAGAGAAAGAAAAAAAGTATTCAATGTAACATCTGTCTTGCTATCTTGAGATATTAACATCGAATCCTCTAGTATTTTTTTAACAAGAGGAGTAAAAACAAATAAATTTTTTGATTCATTGCCATATCCAACTAATTCAATTAAATTTTTTTTAAAAGAACTATAATTTATTTTAAATTTATTTAAAATATTAGAAATATTGTTTTCCCTCTTTAAAATAGACAAAACAATATGCTCAGTTCCTACAAAAGAATGCTTAAGGCTATGCATTTCTTTTCTTGCATCAACTAATATTTTTTTTAATTCATCAGAAAAGTTAGAAAACATAAATTCCCCTTTCACAACATCATATGATAATTATGTTTTATCTTTTCCATTTATAAACAAAAAAAGCTGATATTTTAAATATCAACTTTATACTATCATTAATATTAATACTATTAATACTAATAACTCCAAGAATACTTTCCATGCAAATTTTAACCACTGACCATAATTAATGCCCATATATGATAAAGTAGCTACTAATATAACACTAGTTGGAGCAACAAGCATAACTAATCCATACATAGATTGCCAACATAATGACACCATAGCAAGATTAGACGCAGAAGTAACTGCTAAAACATATGATGCTGCTGAAGTAACTCCATAATATGGTTCTACCGTAAATAGAGTAAATACAATAGCAACAAAACACATCGTAATAACTGATACTTCACCATTTAAACTTAATAATGGTTTTATTAATGATAACTCAAATGGTACGTTTGTAACACAAACTAATACAGTATATGAAAGTAATATTAATAATGCTGGATAAATTGCTCTTTTAGCACCTTCAGCAAAATAGCTAAAATATGAACTAACTGATTTTCTATACATAAACGCAAGTAATGCACTGCCCATTAACAATACTAACGTTGCTTCAGTTAAAGTCCAATTTCCAAATGACGTACTTTCAGATAATCCTAACACTGTATTAAATGCACCAAATAGTCCTTTTGCAAAGCCATTTCCAGTTGGTTTAACAAATGCACTTGTTATTTTTTGGAATACATCTATTTCAAAAATATCCCAAGAAATAAATGCAAGTATTAAAAGTACCAACATAAAGTCAAGAACTATTACTAAAGGATATACCTTTTTATTTGTTGTATTAACTTTTTTTGGAATTAAATAAGAGTCTTTTAATTCTTCATTTTCTTTGTGTTTTCTAGCATAAAGGATTGTATTGACTAAAACAATTACAATAGAAACAACAAGTAACAATACCTTAAACCATGGATTGTCATTTGCTGCAACTTTCAAACCAACACTATTGAAAACAGCAGTTAAGCCATAAACATCGGCTGAAGAAAATAATGAACCTATTAATCCTGCAATTGTCGAACCAACAGTTAGAATAACCGCTGTCATCTTATCATATCCCATTAGCAATACTACTGATATTACAAAAGGAAATAAAATAAGAAGTGGAAGCGAAAATCCTGCCATTGATGATGAAACTGCAAAGAAAATTCCAACAATTATCATAAACAACCATTCTTTATTTTTGAAACCTGCAACTATTTTATCTAGCAATACTCTATATTGTGGAATATGATATAAAACTCCATACAAACCACCAATTACTAGAACAAAAATTGCAATATTTCCAAAATATTGAATTGCAACTATAAAATAAGATAATAAATTAAATAATCCAATTTTATTAGCATCTTGTGTAACAAATTCACCATTAGACACACTTGTTATAGATAATCCCCATGAAGCTAACATAACAACAAACAAAGTTATCATAATAAGCTTAAACAAATTGTGTTTCTTCATCTCTCCCTCCTTCATATTAAATTATACAACAATAAATAATAAATACACAATAATTTAAGTTAAAACAAAAATATATTAATTTATACTTTTACAACTTTTGTATCGCAAATAAAATCATGTAATCCACGTTTATCTTGCCTAAAAATAACCATAAAAATAGATACAACAACAAAAAACATTTGAATAAATTCTATAGAAGTAAGTACTGAATAGTAATAATCCTTAGAAAGAAATAATACTGATATGATCTCTAGAGATGATGCTAAACATCCATTAATAAGTAATGCTCTAATAATAAACTTTAGATGACTTAATTGATTATTATCTGAAACAACTCGTATTTTTAAAGCTTTTTTACCAAATGTCTGTCCATCACTATAATAAGCAAAAGATCCAAAATATGCCAAAGTAACAATTAAATCTACAAGAGAAAATATTACTCTTTCTTTATTAAGAGTATAAGTTAAATCTTTCGTTTTGCTTTCAAATTCATTATCTTCAATTTCACCATCTAAATATTTACTAACAGTATCCATCTCTTCTTTATAAGCTTCATCGTATTTTTTTGAATTAGGAATCCATATTGTAAGAAATGCAGTAATAATTGAAATTATAAAAAGATCTAAAATATATGCAAAAATTCTTTGATAACTATGTGCAGTCATTATAAATCACCTTCTAATTCTTTTCTATAATCAATAAGAATACTATATATATCGTTAATATTACGTGTCATATATATTTTATTTTTAATTTCATTTGATCCTTTTAATCCTTTTAAATACCAAGCTATATGATTTCTAATTTCCAAAACAGCTACTTTATCTACTTTTAAATTTACTAAATATTTAAAATGCTTTAAACACATATCAATTTTTTCAATTGGAGAAGGCTTTTCGATTAAAATACCCTTTTCTAAATAATCATTAATTTCTTTAAAAATCCAAGGATTTCCTAAAGATGCTCTTCCAACCATAACAGCATCACATCCAGTTACATCAAGCATTTTTTTCGCAGAAAAGCAATCAATAACATCACCATTTCCAATTACTGGAATAGAAACATTATCTTTAACAGCCTTTATAATACTCCAATCAGCTTTTCCAGAATATCCTTGACTTCTAGTTCTAGCATGAACACAAATAGCACTAGCACCAGCTTCTTCACATATTTTAGCAACTTCAACAGCATTAATATTATTAAAATCCCAACCACTTCTAATCTTTACTGTAACTGGAATTGGAACAGAAGCAACAACAGACTCTACTATTTCTTTTATTTTAGAAGGATTCTTTAACAAAGCTGAACCTGCTTGAGCACGTAAAGCAACTTTAGGTACAGGACATCCCATATTAATATCAATAATATCTGGATGCATGTTTTCATAAATATATTTAGCAGCACTCACAAATGACTCTTTATCACTTCCAAATATTTGTTGAGATATAGGTCTTTCAAAATCAGTCATATAAAGCATATCTATTGTTTTCTGATTGTTATAAAAAATAGCCTTATCACTTACCATTTCAGCATAAATAAGTCCACAGCCCATTTCCTTAACAATTCTTCTAAATGCAGAATTACAAACACCAGCCATAGGAGCTAAAACTACCCTATTATTTATTTCAACATTTCCAATTTTCCACATAAAATTCACCAAATAAAGTATATCAAATAATATAAAAAATGTCATAAAAAAGAATGTACTAAGTACATTCTATTTAACTAATTCAAAAGACTCAAAATAATAATCTCCATCAATTAATTTAAAAGTATATTTATATGTATTATATAAATCCCAATTTGGTTCTTCTCTTCTTCCATTAACATCATTAAGTGTTTCTATCTTATCACTGCTTCTATTATAATCTAAATAATAACTGAATTTATCATCTGGTGATGCAGAAAAACTATCATATCTTGCAAATGCTTTCTTAATATAAATAAAGATTGCATCTCCTACCTTTTCAGCTTTAACTATTTTTGAATTTATAAAATCATCTCCAGAAGCAATAGCACCACAAAAACTATTTCTTAATCTTATATGATTTTCATCAATAACTTCAATAGAATCAGCCCCAAATATGCTATCATATGCTACCAAATTATTTTGCTCTTTTTTTATCATATCAAAAGTAATGTTTTTATCTCTAACCACATTATTTAACTTTTTATTTAAATCTGCTAGAGTAGCTTCATAATAATTATCTGAGCATACTGGAGCATCATAAGCCTTGATTGCAGTCATTATTATCTCTGGATCAGAAATACTTTCGATCTCGTATTTATCACTTTGATATAGATTTTTATCATAAATAACTATTTTTGAAAATCTATTCATAATATAGTTTACAAAGTCAGAATTAATATTTAATTCTTCAACTGTTTCATTTTTCTCTTCTACTGGAGTAGGTTCATTAGATGTCTTCTTTTCCTTTTTTGTAAATACTTCTTTTCCAAAATATACCCCTAATCCAAATGTAATTAGCATAAATATTGCTATTATAACAACTAACCATATCTTCAATGGTTTTCCTTTTACTTCTTTTTTCTTTGTTAAAATATTTTCTTTTTTAGTTTCCTCAACTACTGTTTCTTCTTTCTTTTCTTCTTCCATTTTATTCCTCCATTACATAATTATTTTATTTTTATTTACTTAACAAGCTTTGTAGAAACCCATGTATAACTACCAGAATCATTTAATTTAAATGTATGCTTATAAGTAGAATATTTATCTCCTACGTAGTCAAATAATTTATCTTTAAAAGTACTATTCGTATCATAAAAATCTTTGCCATATAAATAATCATCCACAATTGTTTCAAAAGATATACTATCTTTATATAATCTAAATATATATGAATTAAGGCCATTCTCACTATTACCATCAAAACCAAAATTAATAAATCTACTATTTATATAAGCTACATATACATATAAATTAGTTAAATCTTTTTCTACTTTTAATACTCTTGTAAAATCTATATTAAAGTCCGGGTAAACTCCAAAATAAATAGAATAATCATTACTTAACCAACCACCGCCTGAATTAGAACATGAATACTTATCTGTAGCTAATGTACAGGTAAATAAACCACTACCATTAATTCTATTTAATAGTTGAACATTTGACAAACCATATCTTAGTTTAATTTCTTCCTTTACTTTATTCGCATCTACAACAAAATCACAAATCCCATTAGCATTAAATAATTCTGGAGTACATTCTTCTCGACTATCAATATGTGATATTGCTGACTCTAATAACAAAGAGTCATTAACCATATCAGGTGTTACAGAAATGTTTTGATAAACAGAATAATTGTCAATTCCTTTATAAGTTCTCTTTGGTAAATATGACAATAATTTTTCTACCTCTTTTTCAGACATATTTACAGTTTCAACTTTTGATTCTTTTTTATCTTCTACTGGAGTAGGTTCATTAGATGTCTTCTTTCCCTTTTTTGTAAATACTTCTTTTCCAAAATATACCCCTAATCCAAATGTAATTAGCATAAATATTGCTATTATTACTACTAACCATATCTTTAATGGTTTTCCTTTTACTTCTTTTTTCTTTGTTAAAATGTTTTCTTTTTTAGTTTCCTCAACTACTGGTTCTTCTTTCTTTTCTTCTTCCATTTTATTCCTCCTATTATACTTAATAGTATAACACATTTTAATAAAAAAAGGACTTATTATTCTAAGTCCTCATCTTCTTCGTTATCTTCTTCATCTTTAATATCTTGTTTCTTTGTTTTTTCCTTTTTAGAAATTGGTTTTACTTCAATATCATCATCATCGATGTCACTTTCTTCTTCAGGCATTTTACCATTTTTTACAAGATATTCTATCTGTTCTTTAGTTAAAGTTTCATATTCAAGAAGAGTTTCCGCGATTAATTTAACTAAATCTTTATTATCACGTAAAATCTTTTTTGCCTTTTCATAACATTCATCAATAATCTTTCTCATTTCAAGATCTATTTCATGAGCAACTTCATTTGAGAAATTACGAGTTTTACCATAATCTCTTCCTAGGAAAACTCCTCCTTCTTGTTGCTCTAATTGAACAGGTCCTAAATCACTCATACCATATTCAGTTACCATTGCCCTAGCAATTTTAGTAGCCTTTTCAAAATCGTTATGAGCACCAGTAGATATTTCTCCAAAAGTTAATTCTTCAGATACTCTACCTCCTAATAGTCCAGTAATTTGCTCTAAAAGTTCTGTCTTTGTTGAAGTATATTTTTCTTCTTTAGGAACCATCAAATTATATCCACCAGCATTACCTCTTGGAATAATTGTAACTTTTTGAACTTCACTGGCATTGCTTAATTTTAATCCGATAACAGCATGCCCTGCTTCATGGAATGCAACTAGTCTTCTTTCACTTTCAGTATATTTTTTACTCTTTTTAGCTGGTCCCATCATTACTCTATCTGTAGCTTCATCTATTTCTTTCATAGTTATTTGTTCTTTATTGCCACGAACAGCAAGTAATGCTGCCTCATTCATCAAATTCTCTAAGTCAGCACCACTAAATCCTGGAGTACGCTTAGCAAGATTTTTTAATGAAACACTAGGAGCTAAAATCTTATTTTTAGAATGAACTTCTAGAATTTCTTCTCTTCCTTTAATATCAGGTAAATTAACAATTACTTGTCTATCAAATCTTCCAGGTCTTAATAAAGCCGGATCCAAAACATCAGCACGGTTTGTAGCAGCAATAATAATTATACCTTCATTAGCCCCAAATCCATCCATTTCAGTTAATAATTGGTTTAGTGTTTGTTCTCTTTCATCATGACCTCCACCTAAACCAGTACCTCTTTGGCGACCTACTGCATCAATTTCATCAATAAATATCAAACAAGGAGCATTATGTTTTGCTTCTTTAAACATATCTCTTACACGACTTGCACCAACACCTACAAATAATTCAACGAAGTCAGAACCACTTATATAATAAAATGGAACATTAGCTTCTCCTGCTACTGCTTTTGCAAGTAATGTTTTACCTGTTCCAGGAGGACCTACTAATAAAACTCCTTTTGGAATTCTTGCACCTAATTTTTGGAATCTCTTAGGATTTTTTAAGAAATCAATAAGTTCTTTTACTTCTTCTTTTTCTTCTTTTAATCCAGCAACATCTTTGAATGTAGTTTTATTCTTCTCAGTATTAAGCTTTGCTTTACTTTTTCCAAATTCTAAGCTCTTACCTGCAGATCCCATTTGCTTTCCAACAAACCACCATGCAATTCCTACAACTAATACAATTGGTAATATATTTACTAATATAAATAATAATGGACTTGACCCTGGATCTGATTCAGTATCCATCTTATAATTCAAACCTTCATCTAAAGATACCATTTGAGAAATAATTGAATCAGTTAAAGGTACAGTAGTAGAAAAAGTTTCCTTTTCTTCATACCCTTCTAGCTTACCTGTAATCTTATATGTACCTTCACTTGAGTGTGGTGTGATTACAATTTCTGTAACCTTTCCTTCTTTTATTTCTGCTAATAATTTATCATAAGTTAAATCGTTTACTTTGTTTCCACCAAATGCAACAAGATAACCTACAAAAAGAACTACTATTAATAATACAACATATGGCAACATGCCTTTTTTAACATTTTTCTTTTTCATATTACGCCTCCTTAATCATATTTAAATATTATATCATACTTTTCTGATTTTAACTTAGTATATTTTGATTTTTTTATACCAGGTAACCAAAGAACCCTATCTTCTGAATCTACTACCACTGGCCATTCATCTCTTAGCATACTTGGAATTTTACAATCTATAAAAATATCTTTAATCTTTCTTGCACCAATTTTCTTTAAATTCATTTTATCTCCAAGTTTTCTTGTTCTAACATACAATGGCATTTTAATTTCGCTAGTATCAAGTCTACAAACATAATTATTATTACTATCAACTTCATCAATGGCTTCAATAATATGTCCATTTGGTAACTTAGCATAATTATTTAATTCTATATTATAATCTATAACTTCCTTTACCTCTAATGTAAATAAAGCTTTATTATAAGACTTAATCACTTCTACATTATGAGGTAAACAAACTCTTGCATTTGATTTTTTTGAATTCAATAAATCCATTATCAACTTAACATGTTTATCATTAATTATCATTAAGTCTTCTTTATATATGTCTTCTAATATATATGCAATAGTTTTCTTCTTAATCAATAAAGACAATTCATTATATTTATCAATATTAATCTCATTATTCTTATAAACACTATTAATAGTTCTATGTATTTCACTATTAATAAATTCATCATATTCCTCAAGTGTTTCACTAAACTTTAAAAACTTTTCATGAACATTTATATCTTCTTTTTTTAAAAAAGGAAGTATATTCATTCTATATCTATTTCTAGTATATTTATCTTTAAAGTTAGATTTATCAACAACATATGGAATTTTATGGCTATCATCATATTCTTTTATATAGTCTTTAGTTAAAAATACTAAAGGTCTAACAGTTTTATAAAAACCATTATCAACTATCTTATCAAATCCACTATATCCTTTTAAAGTTGAACCTCTTACAATTCTCATTAAAATAGTTTCCATAAGATCATCACCATGATGAGCAGTCATCAAATAATTAGCATCATATTTTTTAACTAAATCTTCAAAAAAATTATACCTTATATTTCTTGCTTGATTATGAAAATTATCATCTCCATATTTTTCTATTTTCATAGTTTCAAATAAAACATTATAATCAATACAATATTCCATTAAAAATTGCTGTTCATTTTCACTCTCTTTTCTAACATTATGATTAACATGAGCACATACAATTTTTAAATTATATTTATCCCTCAGTTTAAGTAAAACATTAAATAGAAACATAGAATCTGGTCCACCAGAATTTCCAAGAATAATTGTATCATTATTTTTTATTTTAACCTCATTGATCAAAAAATCTATAACCTTATCCATAATGTCACCACTCGAATATATTTTAGTAAAAAAAGTAAAGATTAGCAAGAAAAAAGAAGTTATCTTCTTATTTTTCGTTAGGAAATTTTATTATATACTCTCCACTTTTAGAATAATAAAATTTTTCACGAAGATATCTTGCTATATATTCAGGATCCTGAAGTTTCAAGACATCAGTAGATAATTCTTCTTCTTCTTCTTTTAAATCATTAAGTTTAGTATTAAGGTTTTCTTTTTCTTCATATTTTCCAATTATTTCTAATGACATATTTACTACTAGGCCAAAGAAATAAACAATAAATAAAAAGCTTGAAACTCCAAAAAAAACTAAACGTAAAACTTTTTTGCCAGCTTTTTTATGATGATTATTTACATTTTTAGCTTGTGAAGCCTTCTTCACCTAGTATCACCCACTTTTCCAAGTAAATCATACCACCACAATGTAAAGAAAAAAAGATGTAAATGTAAATCGTTTGCAAATGTTTACATTTTATTTACAAAAAAAAAAGATATCCTTTAGGATATCATTATTTTGCATATGGTAATAATGCAATTTGTCTTGCAACTTTAACTTGACTAGCTATATGTCTTTGATGTTTAGCACAATTTCCTGTTACTCTTCTAGGTAAAATTTTACCTCTTTCATTAACAAATTTCTTTAATGTTTCAACATCTTTATAATCAACGTCATGTCCTGTACACATATAACATACTTTTTTCTTTTTTCTAAAAAACTCTGCCATCTAAATTATCTCCCTTCTTAATAGAATGGTAACTCATCTGGATCAATTTCAATATTAGAACCTGCATCCCAAACACTAGCGCCAGTACTTTCAGAATCACTTGAAAAATCACTAGGGCTAACAGATGAAGAATCTTCAAAATTCATATTAGATGGAGCATCACCTTTTCTATCTAAAAATTGAATAGAATCGGCTACAACATATGTTGACCATACTTGATTACCATCTTTTCCAGTATAACTATCTACTTGAAGTCTTCCATCAACTGCTATTTGGTTTCCCTTCTTTTGAAACTTAGCAATATTTTCAGCTTGTTTTCTCCAAGCAACAACGCTAATGAAATCAGCAGTTCTATTACCATCTTGATTTCCTGAAGCAAAACTTCTATCTACAGCGATAGTAAATCTTGAACGAGCTACACTACCATTACTTGTATTAACATATTCACATGTTGGATCCTTTGTAAGGCGACCAACCAAACAAACTTTATTCATATATTACCTCTTCTCTTATTCTTCAACTTTAACAACTAAATGACGAATAATATTTTCATTAATTAAAGCAACACGATCAAACTCTTTAACAGCTTTTGAACCATTTTCTTCAATTAAATAATAGAAATAATAACCTGTTTTATATTTGTTAATTTCATAAGCTAATTCTTTTTGTCCCCATTCTTTTGCTTCAACTATATTAGCCTTTTTTTCTTCTAACATAGATTTAATTGAATCATTAACACCTTTGATAAGAGATTCTTCTAAATCAGGTTTTACTATAAAGATTAATTCATATTTGTTCATCTTTACACCTCCTTTTGGACTTTGGCCACTTCTGGCAAGGAGTATTCAAAATACTCGTATGTATAATAACAAAAAACTAAGAATTTGTCTACATATTATTTTAAAAAAAAGTTAATTATTTTTCTTATATCTAAATAATCTACTAGGTCTATGTCCTTCTCCTGTTTTATATCTATCTGTTTGTTCTACTTTATTAGAAATAATTCTTCTAAAAGCTGGATCAAGAAGTTTTTTTCCTAAAATCAATTCATACACTTTTTGAAGTTCACCTAAAGTAAAATATTCAGGCATCATATTAAATACTATATCAGTATATTCTACTTTGTTCTTTAATCTTTCTAATCCACTTGTGATTACTAAAGGATTATCAAATGCTAAACAATTATTCTCTTTTATAGAAAAAGAATATCTATCTGTAGTTAATTCTCTTAATGTTTTAACAATTGAAAAACTAATATGCTCACTACCATTAAATAAATAAAAATTTACAAGAGCATTATTATCTTCAATTTTTATAATATCAAACCATGAAGCATTATTTCTAATATCATCTTTAAGTTTATCTTTATCAATTAAAGCCATATAGCTAGAAGATACAACTCTCATTCTAGGATCCCTTTTAACACTTCCAAAAGTATAAAGCTGTTCTAAATAAATATTATCTAAGCCAGTTTCGTCTTTTAAAATTCTTTTAGGAGCATTCTCCAAATCTTCATTAATTTTTACAAATCCTCCAGGTAAACACCATTTATCTTTAAAAGGATAAGTATCTCTTTTTACAAGTAATATACTCATCTTTTTTTCATCTAATTTCTTATAGTTTTTATCATCAAGACTTGATATCCCAAAAACAAGAATATCCGTTGCAACAGCAAAACTAGGATAATCGCTTGAATTATATTTTTTTAAAAAATCTTCTTCACTTGCAAACTCTTCCATATTACCACCTACTTAATTCTTAAAATCTTATTAAGTAAATATATTACCTCTTTTAAAACCAATTCTTTATTTTCTTCTCTTCTATCATAAATTACTTTCACTTTAGATTTAATATATTTGTTATGTTCTTTATCATAAATAGAAATGAATACTTCATTATCTAATCCATAATCATTATTTTGATCTTTACGTAAAAGTTTTCCAGTAATACCAATACCATAATCAGAATTAGCAAATTCTGTTATTTTTAAACTCATTTGATCTGCTACTTCTTGAGAGTAAACAGAATATTTATCAATTATTTCTTCATTTACTCCCATCTTAATTTTAAATTCATTAGCATAAGTAATCGCAGAATACTTTAATACATATGATGCTCCTGGAATATTTGTAATAGCATTAACTATATAACCACCAGTACAAGATTCCATAGTAGCAATTGTTTTTCCATCTTCTCTTAATTTATTTACTATTTCTTCCATTTCAGTCTCCCAAAAATATTTCTTTTTAATCTTTTATTAATAAGAACCAATATATAAATAAGAAAGTCTAAACTTTCTTATTTAATAATTCTATAATTTTATCATTACTATGTACTATTTTTCTTAGAGATTTACCCTCATGTATATAATCAATAATTTCAGCAATTCTTCTTGAACAATTAACTATATGTAGCCATTTGTATTTTGAGTATTCTTTAGGAATATAAGTTAGATTAGTAGTATATAACTTATCAAAGCATTTCTTTTTATATGCTTCTTTAAATACTTCTATTCCCTCAGTAAATAAAGAAAATGTTGTAATAAAGAAAATCTTTTTAGCTCCTTTTTCCCTTAATTTAGCACCTACTTCAATCATTGAAGCACCACTTGCAATCATATCATCAACTACAAATACATTTTTACCAGCTACATCAGCCCCCATATATGCATGTTCTACTATTGGATTTTTACCATTTACAATTTTAGTTAAGTCTCTTCTTTTATAAAACATACCTACATCACTGAATAACATATCAGCATAGTACCTAGCTCTTTCCATTGCACCCATATCAGGACTAATTACTAGTAAATTATCAAAAACGCCTTCTGTTTTAATCAAATCTTCTAATACTATATTTGTAGGATAAAAGTTCTCGAATGGTAAATTAGGAATAGCATTAGAAACCTTTCTTTCATGACAATCAAAAGTAATAATATGATTAATATGAAGTCTTTCTAATTCTTGAAGTGCTAGTGCACAATCAAGAGATTCTTTCCCTTTCCTCTTATCTTGCCTTGATTGATATAAAAGAGGCATTATAACAGTAATTCTTTTTGCATAACCAGATAATGCACTTATACATCTTTTAATATCTTGAAAATGTTCATCTGGACTCATTGGTACTTTAATACCATGCATCTCATAAGTTAAATTATAATTTCCAACATCACATAAGATAAATACATCTTTATCTCTTGTTGTTTCATCAATAGAAGCCTTTCCTTCACCATTATTAAACCTAATTAAATCAACCCCCATAATATAAGACTTTTCTGTCCTATTCATTCTTTTTAAATATTCATCTACTTCTGTACCAACTTCTTTAATATTGTCCATTACTATTAACTTTAAATCTTCCATAACTACTCCCTTTAAATTATTGATTATTTAATATATAATCTACAGCTTCCTGTAAAACTATATCACGATTTTTAGATGTATCAAAATACTTTATATTTAATCTTTTACATTCTTCTTCTAAATATTTTGAATATTCAATATTATCTCTAGTCCAATTCATTAATACTTCATCATTAATCTTATTGGTCCAATAATAATCTTTGTCATTTTCTCTTATTAATTTAACTTCTTCTGAAGCACTAATATGGGCATATCCTAAAAAGATTACAATTGTTTCACTCATATCTATTTTTTCTAAATCTTTAGGATATATAAATGGTGTATCAAACAAATACTTTTCTAAATTATAATTAGTATCAGTTTTATTATCTTGTATAATTCTATTAATTATATTGCACATTATTGGAGATACATCTTTCCAATCATCATACTTTAAATTAAATGTTTCACAAATTCCTCTTTTTATAGAATCCATTTTGTAATGAGTATATCCATATTTATTTAAAAGTAAAGAAAGAGTTGTTTTTCCACTTCTAGCAGTTCCAGCGACAATTACATGCATATCATTCACCACCATATAAATTATTGTCAATAATATAATTATAAACAGATTCTTCTAAATATTTCTTATCAATTTTATTTCTTAATCTTGTTGAACTAATATCTATAAACGGATAATCTTGAATTATTATAAATCTATCTTTCTGAATAAACTCATCAACATATTTCTTGATATCTATATTGTTTCTATTCATAACAATAACTTTATTATTTTTTAAAATATCATTAACATTCATCCAATTCTTAAAAGTAATAATATTATCAGCAGAAATAATTAAATATAGTTCATCTTCAGAATATACTTTATTTAATTTATCTAATATTTGAAATGTATATTTATATTTATTATTAACATCATCAACAATTAAATAATCTTTTTTTAATAACTTTAACATATCTACTCTAGCATTAATATTAGCTTTAGTTTTCTTATTCCAATAATCATATGTAGCCATCATAATTATTTTATCAACATATTTATTTTCAATCAAATAATCCATTACTTTAATATGTCCAACATGAACAGGATCAAATGAACCAACATATACTCCAAGTTTCATTTATTCACCTACTTTTCATTACAAAATAATTCTATCATATTTATACTTTTAAAAGAAGTATCTCTAGTAGTTATTTATTATACTTTTTATAAGTAGGAATATAAAATTTATGTAGATTAGCTCTATGTAATTTTTCTATTTTTTCTCTAACTTCTTCTGAAACATTTTCAGGATTATCCATATATTTTGATATCTCAGAATATCTAACTCCTAATTTTTCTTCATCGCTTAAATTTGATAATCCATCACTAGGAACTCTATACAATACTTCTTTTGGAACTTCTAACTCTTCACCAATAGCTATTACTTCCTCTACTGTTAAATCAGCTAATATTGATATATCGTGTACTGAATCTCCACCCTTTGTAAAATATCCGACATAAAGTTCATTTTTATTACTAGTTCCAGCTACTATATAAGTCTTTCCTTTTATAGCAGAATATAGTGCTGCTAAATAATAGTTTGTACTCATTCTTAATCTTGGTTTTAAATTAATATCACTATTTTTTAATTGTTCATCATTAAAACTTCCTAACTTCTCTATTTCCTGTTTAAAAGTATCAAAAGTTGATGTTAAATCAACATTAATGAGCTCAAATTTATATTTATTAGCTACTATTTGAGCCAAATCTTTATCTTCTTCATTTGAGTGACATGGCATAGTCACACCTAAAACATTTAAAGGTCCTAAAGCTTTAGTAAACAATGCTGCAACTACACCTGAATCTTTACCACCACTTATACCAAGAACAACTCCACCTAAATTATTACTATTAAAATATTCTCTAATAAAATTAACAATTTTATTTACTTCTTCTTTAGCATTAAACATAATTTATCCTCTTCTATATATTTTTTCCTTCACATCATTAATTAATCTTTCTTTAGAATCAACATATTCCTTAGTACCACTTACTCTATATTCATGTGGATTTAACTCACGTCTAATTTCTGGATATAGTTTGTTCATTTCATTTTCACAATATGCTCTTTTTTCCAATAAACTTGGATCATTATATACAAGTTCTCCATCCTTAAATATCTCTTTTTGAATTTCAACTAGATTAAAGTCATCAATTATACTATTTTTTAATCTATCTTGTGGACTAATAATTAATAAATTATTTTTATCAATACTCTTTCCATCTTCAATCATAATATCTGCTAAAGCATAGCCAGTTTTATTATCAAATGCTCTATATAACTTTTTATAAAATGGATTAACTATTTTAATTGTATCATTGCTTAGTTTTATTTTTGGAATCCATTCTCCATTCTTTTTTAAAGCCACTTCTTTATAAACGCATCCCATTCTACCATTTGGCTTTGAAATATTATCTCCAACACCTAAACTATCAAATATAGCACCTTGTCTAATCAAAGCTTCAATTACTTCAGCAGTAAGTCCATTGCTTAAACATATTTTGGCATTTTGATATCCAGCATTATCAAGCATTTTTCTTGACTCTTTTGATAAATATGCCAAATCCCCAGAATCAATTCTTATACCAATATGATCAGTAGGTATATTATTTTGCTTCATCCAATCAAAAGCTTTAATAGCATTAGGAACACCACTTCTTAAAGTATCATATGTATCAACTAGTAAAGTAGCATTCTCTGGATGTTTGCTAGCAAAAGACTTAAACGAATCTAATTCGTCATCAAATGACTCAACAAAACTATGAGCCATTGTCCCTAATGGTTTCATTCCCATAGCTTTAGCTACAAGTGTATTTGAAGTACCAGAACATCCTGCCATAACCCCATAAATTGAAGAGTCAATAGCTGCTTCTAATCCATCAGCTCTTCTTGCTCCAAATTCCATTACAGGAACATTTTTAGGAACAGCTTCTATAATTCTTCTTGCTCCTGTCGCATGTTCCATTGCTCCATTAATAATTGATAATAAAGCAGTCTCAATAACTTGAGCCTCAACAATAGGTGCTTTAACAGTTATTAAAGGTTCATTGGGAAAAACTGGTGTTCCATCAGGAATAGCTTTAATACTTCCATGAAATTTAAAATCTTTTAATTTAGCAAGTATCTCTTCACTCATACCATGAAGTCTTAAATAATTAATATCATCTTCATTAAACCTTAAATTTTGTATATACTCAATCATTTTATCAACACCAGCCATAATTGAGTATCCACCATTATTTGGAACTTTTCTAAAGAAAACATCAAACACAGCTTCTTCATTACCTTTATTCATAAGTTCATAACCATCAGCCATCATAAACTCATACCAATCAGTAAGCATTGAGTAATTTCTAGGTAATCTTTTAAAATTTATCATATTATCTACCTCCATATTCTTTTACTAACTTAATTCCAGCTTGTTTCATAAATCTATAAGACATCTCATTCCACTCTTCTGCTTTATGATTTGGAGCATCATAAGTTTCTACAGCATTCATAGGAACAATAATTTCAATATCACGATTTTCTTGATCAAAATAATTTTGAAGTGGAATTGCAAGATTTATTACACAAATATCAGTACAACAACCAACAATAACAACTTTCTCTAAGCTTTTCATTTTTTCAATATTAATTAATAGATTATTTGGAAAAATAGCACTAGTAGAATTCTTTTCATGTATAATAGCATCGCTCTCATATTTTTTTAATTCTTCTATATTTTCAGATTCACTAGTGTCTTTTAAACAGTGTATAGGATATCTATTAAACTCTCTAGCATCCTTTTCATGAGTATCTTTTACAAAAATAGTTTGTCCCTCAGAACTTTCTGTAAATTCTTTTACAAGTCTTTCAACTTCCGGTACTATATGTTCGATATTTTGACTTGCCATAGCACCTTCTCTAACAAATCCGTTAACCATATCAACCACAATTAACAATTTTTTTATTTCTTCTAAATCTTTTTTCATAAGTCCTCCTCTTTTTAACATTTTGTTAATAACTAGATATAACTAAATTTTATATCTGTTATACTTATGTGTCAACATCTTTTTAACAAAATATTAAAAAGACGCTATCTACAAACGTCAATAAATTTATTAAATATATTTCTAGAATATTCATCTTCTAATGTTTCAGGATGCCATTGAACTCCAACTACAAACTTTTTATTTTTCATTTCAATTGATTCAATATAGTTATCATCACTAACCGACGAAACATCAAAATAATCATTTGGTAATGCATGATAATGATGTCTGCTTAAAACATTAAATCTTTCACATTTAACAATAGAATATAAAAAACTATTCTTATCTAAAGTAACCATATGATAAGTTCCATCTTCAAGTATATGATCTATGAAACTATTATTTTTTTCATTCCAATAAAGTTCCTTTTTATAATTTGCCATTATTTGCATTCCCAAACATATTCCTAAAATAGGAATATCTTTTTCTATAGCATATTCAACAATAAATCGATCAAACTTATTAGTTTTAAAACCTCCAGGCATTAAAATACCATTACACATTTTAATTTGTTCAATAATCATTTCCTTCTCTTCGTCAGTTAATTCATTTTGATCATTAAACTTAACATCAGTATAATCAATGCTTTGACTTGGAAGAATACAAAATGGATTTCCACCACTTTTAATTATTGCATTTCTATATTCTTCATTAATAACTAATTTATGAGTATTACCAGGATACTCTACTCTTGCCACAATTCCTATTACAGGTTTCATACTATCACCATCTTAATTATATAATAAAAGAGGTTTAAAATAAACCTCTACACATTAAATCTAAAATAACAAATATCTCCATCTTGCATCAAATAATCTTTTCCTTCAAGACGAGTTTTACCTGCTTCTTTAACTTTCAATTCACTACCATATTTATCTAAATCTTCATATGACATTATTTCTGCCTTTATAAAACCTTTTTCAAAATCAGTATGAATAATTCCAGCACATTCTTTTGCATTCATTCCTTTTTTAAATGTCCATGCTCTAACCTCATCAGGACCACCTGTAAAATATGTAGCAAGTCCTAATAAATCATATGTAGCTTTAATTAATTGATCAAGTCCACTTTCTTCAATTCCAACTGATTCTAACATTTCTTTTTTATCTTCATCAGATAAATCACTTAAATCAGCTTCCATTTTTGCGCAAGCCTTAACAACTTTAGCATCTTCTTTTGAAGCATATTCCATTACCTTTTTTACATAATCATTATCAATTGTTAACTCATCTTCTTTAACATTTGCAAGATAAATTATAGGCTTCATTGTAAGTAAGTTAAAGTTTTTTAGATAAAACTTTTCATCTTTAGTAAAGTCAACTCTTCTAAGTGACTTACCGCCTTCAAGAGCTTCTTTAGCTTTTTTTAAAATTTCATATTCACCCAAAGCTTCTTTATCTCTATTAGTCTCTGCTTTCTTTTTTATCTTATCTATACGAGAATTTATAATTTCCAAATCAGATAAAGATAACTCTAAGTTAATAACTTCAATATCATTAATTGGATCAATTTTACTATCAACATGAATTATATTATTGTCATCAAAACACCTAACAACTTCAACAATTGCATCAACTTCTCGAATATGAGATAAAAACTTATTCCCTAATCCTTCTCCAACAGAAGCTCCTTTTACTAGTCCAGCAATATCAGTAAATTCATATGCCGTTGGTATAGTCTTAGCAGGATTATAAATTTCTGTTAATCTATCAAGTCTATAATCTGGTACTATAACAACACCAACATTAGGTTCAATAGTAGCAAAAGGATAATTAGCAGCTAAAATATTTTGTTTTGTAATTGCATTAAATAAAGTTGATTTTCCAACATTTGGAAGTCCAACTATTCCAGCTTTCAAGCTCATTTAAACCACTCCTTATAAAATTGGTGAAACATTTGGTCCTATAGGAATACCAATTATATATACTAGTGCAATAATTAATATCCATGTAATACTAATAAGCAAACAATAAGGATATACAAAAGATAAAGCTCTTCCTATAGATATCGGTTTCTTCTCTGTATTATACACATTTAAATATCCTAAGTAAATAACAAAAAATGCTAAGAAAGGAGTAAATCCTTTCATCATAGAGTCACCTGCTCTAAAGATGAATTGAGTAAATTGTGGTGCTATATTGTTTTGCATTAATAAAGGTACAACAGACGGAGCCAAAATTGTCCACTTAGCAGTTTGTGTTGTAATAAATAAACCAGATAAAGCAATTAATATTAAGATAGTAATTACAAGTGGTAAGCCACTAAAAGGTAATTGCCTAATAATATTTGAAATAAATGCAACAATTACATTTCCAATATTTGACTTCTTAAATATTGCAATAAATTGGGATGCAAAAAATATAAGTGCACATAAGTAACCAACATCTTTCAAATAAACAGATGCTTTTTCAATTAATTCCTTATCACTTTTAATAGTTTTTGCTCCAATTGCATAAGCAACACCTACAACTAAAAACATCATTGAAATAAGGAAAGTAAATCCATCTTGGAAATAAGCATTTTCACCAAATAATTGTTTAATATATACTTTTTCGTTTGTATCTAAAAGTAGTCCACTTCCAGGTAATCCAGGAATTAACATATAAATAAATAATAATACGAAAAGGAAGAAAGCAAGCATTGCAAGTCTTAAACCTTTTTTCTCTTTCATTTCAATTTCTAATTTCTTTTGTTGTTCCATTTCAACTGCTTCAATTTTAATTTCTTTTGTTTCTTCTATATTTGTTTCAGCTGAATTATTTAAACGATATCTACCAATTCTTTTTGAAATAACATTTTCTATTATATAAGTACCAACTATTGATATTATTACTGAAGAGATAATAATTATAAACCAATTTGATAAAAGACTTACATGATATCCTGAATCAATAAGCCTTGCTGCTTGCTCAGTAATTGGAACTAAATTAACTTCAGCACTACCTGCAAAAAGTGTAACACCATAGCCAAATGCAACACCACAATAACTAGCAGTTATTCCTAACAACGGATTTCTTCCATTTGCAAGAAAAATTAGTGCAGAAAGTGGTATTAAGATAACATAACCAACATCATTAATTATACTTGATATAGTAGCAACAAAAATTATAATAAAAGTTAAAAACTTATTATTAATCTTAAGAGTGCCCTTTTTAATAAAGGAATCTATAAAACCACTAGCATGAGCAATTGATAAACCAATTAATCCAATTATTAAAGTACTAAGTGGAGTAAAAGATACAAAATTTCTTGCTGCATTACTAATCAAATACTTTAATCCTTCATAATTAAATAAACCATCAACACTTACAACAACATTCTCAAGTTCATTTGAATTATTTATACGTGAATATGATGATTGAATTTGCAAAAACGAAAATACAGAACTTAAAAACATTACAAACAAAGTTAAAAATATAAATGTAGTAATTGGATGAAATGTAAATTTTTTTAAACGTAATTTTTTCTTTTCTAACACTATTACACCTACTCTACAATTTTCTTAATTTTTTTATTAAATTCTACCCTTGGCATCATAATAATTCTTGAACAATTAACACACTTTAATTTCATATCAACGCCAACTCTAACTATTTCCCATAAGTTTGTACCACAAGGATGGCCTTTTTTCATAATAACTTTAGTACCAACTTCAATTTTTTTCTCATCCATATAATTACTCACTTATCTTTAATAACTCTAAAATTCTACTTAAATCACTCGAATTACTAAACGAAATATTAATTTTATTAGAACTTATTTTTACCTTTGTACCAAGTTTCTCACACATAATATTTTCATAATATTCATATTCACTATTTGTTCTAGTTTTTATTTTATGATTTTTTTCTATATTTTCACCTTTTGAAACTTCTTCTATATCACGTACATTTAAATTATCTTCTACTATCTTATTTGCAAGTGCAATTACTTCTTCTTTATTACCCATTTTAGAAAGAACTCTTGCATGACTCATTGATATTTTATCTTCTATAATTAAATCTTTTACTTCTTCAGGCAAATTCAATAATCCTAACATATTAGTAATATGACTTCTACTTTTTCCCAATCTATTAGCAAGCTCTTCTTGTGTTACTTGCATAGCATCTAATAAACTTCTATAAGCCATTGCTTCTTCTATAGAATTTAAATTTTCTCTTTGCAAATTTTCAAGTAAAGCAATCTCCATCATTTGTTGATCAGTAAAATCTCTTACTATAGCAGGTATTTTATCTAATCCAGCAATTTTACAAGCTTTAACTCTTCTTTCACCTGCAATTATTTCATACCCCTTAATAGAACTTCTTTTAACTATAATAGGTTGAAAAACGCCATGCTCCTTAATTGAATCAGCTAATTCTTGCAATTTTACTTCATCAAATACTTTCCTTGGCTGATATGGATTTGGTCTTAATTCATCAATTGGCAATTCAACTATTTCATCAGATGAAGTTGAATCTAATATTTTTTCTTCTATTTGAGTAAAATTAATTTGTTCATTATTAAATAATTCTTCTAAGCCTTTTCCTAAAGCTCTTCTTTTAAAACTATTGTTGTCCATTTCTTTCAATCACTTCCTTTGCTAAATTTATATATGCATCAGTTGCTCTACATCTAGGATCATATGCCAAAATTGGTTTACCATGAGAAGGGCACTCTGCTAATCTTACTAATCTTGGAATAATTGTATTATAGACTCTTTCCTTAAAATACTTTCTTATTTCTTCAACAACTTCAAACCCTAGATTAGCTCTTGAATCTAACATTGTTAACAAAACTCCTTCAATTTCTAATGTAGGATTTAATTGTTTTTGAGCCATCATTATTGTATTTAACAATTGCATTATTCCTTCCAATGCTAAGAATTCACATTGTACTGGAATAATTACAGAATTAGATGCTGTTAAAGCATTTATTGTAATAATACTTAATGTTGGAGGACAATCTACTATAATATAATCATATTTATCTCTAATAGGATCAATTTTATTCTTCAATTGAGCACCTTTAACAAAATTAGGTTCTTCCTTAGACTTCTCAAAAAATTCAGCTTCTAAACCAGAAAGATTAACAGTTGCAGCAAGTAAATCTAATCTTTTATATGCTGTATGTATAATTGCATCTTCAATAGAGCATTTATCTATTAAAACATCATAAATTGTTCTATCAATATCCCCCTTATTCATTCCAATTCCAGTTGTAGAATTTCCTTGTGGATCTAAATCTAATAATAAAACTTTTTTACCTAAATAAGCTAAAGATGCAGATAAGTTAATACTTGTAGTTGTTTTACCAACTCCACCTTTTTGATTAACTAATGAAATCATTTTACCCATCTACATCACCTTCTTAATAACTACTATACTATTTTATCAAATAATGAGTAATTAATAAATCATTTTTTGGAAAAAAAAGAAAGCATAATACTTTCCTCTTATGCATCCTTCTTTAACGTAATTGTTATTTTATAATCTGACGTTCCATCATTTTCATCAACACTAACTTTATAACCATCAGTTTCTAACTTTTTAACTACTTCCTTTAAACTAGATACAGCTCTAGTAACATCTTTTTTATCACCAATTGATAAAGTTGAAGAACCAACTGAACTAGCTACATTAGTTGAAGAAGTATTACTATTAAATAAATTTAATGAAGAATCAGTTGAATCATTATTTGAAGCGAAACTAAATGAAGGAGTAAAATTAAATCCCTTATCATCTTTATTATCAGATTCTTTATTAGTAGAACTTGAGCTAGATGTTTCATTTCCAAAAGATGCAAAATTAAATCTTAAATCAGAATTCTTTGAATCATCAGTCTTACTACTATCATTTCCTATATTAGCAGAAAATCCAAAGTTAGATTCGCTTTTTTCTTCTTTAGCATCAGCAGAATTATCTTGAATTGTCCAAGAACCATTTCCAAAACTTGCTGCTTTTTTATTATCATCAGAAGTAGCTGTTCCTTTTAAATCATTTAAATTGAAACTAAATCCTGTATTTGACTTAGTTACTCCTTCTTTTAATTCTTTTATTTCTTTATCTAAATCTCTTACAGTTAATTTCTCTTCCATAACCTTATTCAAAAGCTTAATTTGAGTATTTTTATCATCTACATTTAATAAACTTCTAGCATGACGCTCAGAGATTTTTTCCTTTAATAAAGCATCTTGTATTTCATCAGGAAGAGCAAGCAATCTAAGTTTATTAGAAACTACAGATTGAGTTTTACCCATAGAAGCAGCTAATTGCTCCTGAGTCATATTTCCACCTTCAAGCTCTAATATTTTTTGATAAGTTCTTGCTTCTTCAATAGGAGTTAAATCCTTTCTTTGTAAGTTCTCTATTAAAGCTATTTTTGAGCTTTCTTTATCATCAAGGTTTTTAATAATTGCTGGTATTTTAGTTAGTCCTGCCATAGTAGATGCTTTATATCTTCTTTCACCTGCAATTATTTCATATTTGTTTTCAACTTTCCTTACAATAATAGGTTGAATTACTCCATGTTCTTTAATTGACACAGCTAATTCTTTTAAAGCTTGATCATCAAATACTTCTCTTGGTTGAAATCTATTTGGAATTATATCATCTAGATATAGAGAAACTACTTCATTACTACTTTCCATATCAACACCCTCTTTTACTCTACTCTACTATAACATTATAAGATAAAAAAACAAAAAATGAAAGATTTTTATAATAATATCTTTCATATTTTTTAATTTAACTATAACAAATAATCATTTTTAATATCTTTTATACTTCTTGGATATTTCTCATTAGTCTTTTTTATCTTCTTCAAATTAACTAATGTTCTATTACTATCTTCAATGGGAAGCTTAAATTTATTAATATTTTCTAATACAACACCTAATTTATTAAAACTTGAAGAAACTTTATCTAACTCTTCATCGCAATTAGCTTTCATAAATATCAAATTACCATTAACTTTTAATGCCTTAATTGATATTTCCGTTAAAATACCAATATTTGCAACTGCTCTTGCTGTTATACAATCAAATTTTTCTTCATTCATTCTAGAATAATCTTCCATTCTAAAATGCTCAGCATGAATATTACTTAATTCAAGTTCTTTAATAATCTCATTTAAATAGTTTACTCTTTTCTGTAAAGAATCTATAAGTACAATTTTTAGGTTTGGGAAAACAATTTTTAGAACTATTCCCGGAAACCCTGCTCCACTTCCAACATCACATAAAGTTATATTTTTACTTAAATCAATTTCCTTTACTAAAGTCAAACTATCATAAAAATGTTTTAAATATACATCATTTTCCATTGTAATAGTGGTAAGATTTATTTTTTCATTCCATTCAATTAATAAATGATAAAACTTATCAAGCTTATCTAATTTGTCCTTATCAAGTATAATTCCTAATTTCTTTACTTCTAAAACAAAATCTTCTTTATTCATTATTAGACCTCTTTAAATATAAAAGAATCATTGAAATATCCGCAGGATTTACTCCACTAATTCTTAATGCCTGTCCAAGAGTTCCAGGTTTTATTTCATTTAACTTTTGAACGGCTTCTTTTGCAATATTAGGTATCAAAGAATAATCTATAGAATCATTCAATTTAATTTTTTCATATTCAAGCATCTTATCAGCTTCTTTATTTGCTTTTACAATATATCCCTCATATTTAGTATTAATAACAACTTGTTCAATTACATCTTTATTAAATTCTTCATCTAAAAATCTTTTAATATGATCAAACTCTATCTCAGGTCTTTTCAATAACTCATACAGATTAATAGAATCATATAATTTAGCGCTTTGTAATTCTTCTAAATAATTATTAATCTCTTCCTTTGGAGTGATCTTTGTACTTTTTAATAAATTAGTTAAATAATCAATATCACTTAGTTTTTTCTTAAACTTATCATATGTAATATCATCGATTAAGCCTATTTCTTTTCCATATTCCATCAATCTTATATCAGCATTATCATGTCTTAATAATAGTCTATACTCAGCACGAGATGTTAATAAGCGATATGGATCAATTACTCCTTTAGTAACTAAATCATCAATTAAAACTCCAATATATGCTTCATTTCTTTTTAAAATTAATGGTTCTTTATTATCAAGCTTTCTTGCTGCATTAATTCCAGCAATCAATCCTTGTCCTGCCGCTTCTTCATAACCACTAGTACCATTTATTTGTCCTGCGGTATATAAGTTTTCTACTATTTTACTTTCTAAACTAGGTTTAAGTTGTAAAGAGTCAATAGCATCATACTCAATTGCATAAGCATATTTTACTATCTCAGCATTTTCTAGTCCTGGAAGACTATGCACCATTTCTTCTTGAACTTCATGTGGCATACTTGTAGAAAAACCCTGTATATAAATATCATCATAAAAAATACTTTCAGGTTCCAAAAATATCTGATGTCTTTCTTTATCTGCAAACTTAACAATTTTATCTTCAATAGAAGGACAATATCTAGGCCCTACTCCTTCTACATACCCACCATACATACTAGACTTTTCTAAATTATTTTTAATAATTTCATGAGTCTTTGGAGTTGTATATATTAAATAACATGGAATTTGATCATCTGGATTATAACTAGGTATATTTTGAAATGAAAAACTATATAACTCCTCATCTCCAGGTTGTATTGTAGCTTTAGAATAATCTATACTACTTTTTTTAATTCTAGGAGGAGTTCCCGTTTTTAATCTTTTAATATTGAATCCAATACGTTTTAAAGCATCACTTAAATGTAGTGAAGGTTCTTCATTATGAGGTCCACTTGAAATTTTAGTACTTCCATAAAGTACCATTCCTTTTAAATAAGTACCAGTAGTAATTACAACTGATCTACCTAATATTTCTTTTCCATCAGCTAAAACTACTCCTTTAAACTTATTATCTTCTACAATTAAATCTTCAACCATTGCTTCTAGTACTTCTAAATTATCCGTATTCAAAATTGTCTTTTGCATTTCAGATTGATAAGTTACTTTATCAGCTTGAGCACGAAGTGCACGAACTGCAGGTCCTTTTTTTGTATTGAGCATCTTCATTTGTAGAAAACTCTTATCTATATTTTTAGCCATCTCCCCACCTAAAGCATCTATTTCTCTAACAATAATTCCTTTAGCAGGACCTCCTATAGATGGATTACATGGCATATCTGCAATATTTTTTATCTTTCCTGTTACTAATAATGTTTTTTTACCTAAACGAGCACTAGCCAAAGAAGCTTCACAACCAGCATGTCCTCCACCTATAACTATAACATCATACATAATATCACTTCCATAAATCTATTGTATTATATAACAACTTATAAAAAAAAGAAATATCTCTATTTCTTTTCTTTTGCTACAGTAAGCATTAATTTAATTCTATTAATTTGATTTGTGTGACTTGCTCCAGGGTCATAATCAATTGCAACTATATTACTTTCTGGATATAACTTTCTTATCTTTTTAATAACCGCTTTACCTACAATATGATTAGGTAAGCATGCAAAAGGCTGAACACAAACAATATTAGTTACTCCTTCTTTAATAAGTTCTACCATCTCAGCAGTTAAAAACCAACCTTCTCCAGTTTGATTTCCTACAGATAAAATTCCATCTATATTATCTACTAACTTATAAATATCTACACTTTTTCTAAACCTAGTATTTTCTAATGCTTTATCTATTGGTTTTTCATATAGTTTAATAATATCAATCATTACTCTACATCCATAAGCATAGGCATAACCTTTTTTCAATAATTTAGATTTACCAATACCATCATATGCACTATATTTAACAAATCCCATTAATTCAGGAGCACATACTTCTACTCCTTCCTTTTCAAGTCTATCAACTAAATGATCATTTCCAAAAGTATGATATTTTATTAATATTTCTCCAACAATTCCTACTTTTGGTAAATCTTTAAGTTCTACTTTTATATCATTAAACTCTTTTACAATTTGCTTAACATTCTTCTTATAATCACTATTTTTACCATGCAATATAGCTTCACAGCATTTATCATTCCATTTATTATATAATGCTATAGACTCTCCTTTATTAACTTCATATGGTCTAGTTGAATAAAGTAGCTTCATTAATAAATCTCCATAGCTAATAGCTTGTAAAAATTTATTAATTAGAGGAACATTTAACTTAAATGCCTGTTCTTTTTCAAGGCCACTAAAATTAAGTGACATTACAGATACTTGTGAAAGGCCTGCATCACTAAGAGCTTTTCTAATTAATCCAATATAATTTGTTGCACGACATCCTCCACCAGTTTGAGTAAGTATAACACTAGTATTATTAACATCATATTTACCACTAAGTAACGTATGAACTAGTTGTCCAATAACTATAATTGCAGGATAGCAAGCATCATTATTAACATACTTTAATCCAGTTTCAACCATTTCTTCTGTAGTATCTTTTAAATATACAGGCTTATAACCAGCTGTTGTTAATGCTGCACCTAATAAAGGCATATGAAATTGTGAAACATCAGGAAATAATAAAATATGCTCTTTATCAACTTTATCAAATACATTTTTCTCATAACTATAAGGCTTATAAACATTATCGTTTATTCTCTTATTCATTGAAGCAATTAAAGAACGAATTCTAATTTTTGCTGTACCCAAATTATTAACTTCATCTATTTTTATAGTTGTAAATAATTTATTATTAAACTTCAATATTTCTTCTGCTTGATCAGTAATAATAGCATCAAGACCACATCCAAATGAATTAAGATTAACAAGTTCTAAATTATTATAACGACTTACAACATCACAAGCATTAAATACTCTAGCATGATATTCCCATTGATTCATAACTCTTAACTTTGATTTAATCTTACTTAAATGACATATAGAATCTTCAGATAACACAGCAAGACCTAAAGAATTAATCATAGTATCTATTCCATGATTAACTTCTTTATCCAAGTGATATGGTCTTCCAGCAAGAACAATAGCTTTTTCATTATGATTAATTATATATTCTAAGAATTCTTCTCCTTTTTCTTGAACATCTTTCTTAAATCTTTCTTGTTCTTTAAAACCAAGTTCAACTGCTTTTTTTACTTCTCTTTTCTTAAACTTATATTTTTTAAATTCAGGTATTTCTAGTAACCTCTTAATAAGTCCATTTTTCTCTAAAGGAACAAAAGGATTAATATAGTTTATTTCTTGTTTATCTAATTCTTCAACGTTTAATTTTATTGCTTCACTATAAGATTGAACAATAGGACAATTATAATTATTATCAGTAGTATCAAATTCTTTCTTTTCAAACATAATACAAGGATAAAAAATAGTTTTAATTCCTTTATTAATCAAATTCATTATATGACCATGAACAAGTTTTGCAGGATAACATACTGATTCACTTGGCATAGATTCAATACCACTTTCATAAATACGTCTATTAGAATGATCAGAAATAACAACTTTAAAGCCTAAATTAGTAAAAATAGTAAACCATAATGGATAATTTTCATACATATTTAAAACTCTAGGAATCCCAATTACACCACGAGGAGCATTTTCAATAGGTTCGTAATCAAACAATCTATCATATTTCCAAGAATACATATTAGGTAATGTTGTATTACTTCCGTTATTTCCACTACCTCTTTCACATCTATTACCAGAAATAAATCTCTTTTCATTAAACATATTAATAGTCAAAGCACAATGATTTTCACATCTTTGGCATCTTGTATTAGTAGTTTTAACTTTTAAATTAAGTATTTCTTCTTTTGTTAACATAGATGTTTTAATATCTTGATCATCATACTTCTTATAATTTTCAAGAGCAATTAAAGCAATACCATATGCTCCCATAAGACCAGCTATATCAGGTCTAATAACTTCTTTTCCAGTAATATTTTCAAATGCTTTTAATACAGCATCATTAAGAAAAGTACCACCTTGAACAACAATTTTATCACCCAAAGTAGACATATCTCTAATTTTCATTACTTTTTGAATAGCATTTCTAATAACTGAATAAGATAGTCCTGCAAAAATATCTCCTAAAGGTCTACCTTCCTTCTGAGTTTGTTTTATCTTACTATTCATAAAAACAGTACAACGACTACCTAAATCAATTGGAGCCTTACTCTTTATAGCTAAATCCACAAAATCTTGAACTGACATTCCTAAACTTTTGGCAAGTGTTTCTATAAAAGAACCACATCCACTTGAACAAGCTTCATTAAGCATAATAGAATTAACAACACCATCTTTAATTCTAATATATTTCATATCTTGTCCACCAATATCTATTATACTTTCTACTCCAGGTAGAAAATGATTAGCAGCTTCAAAGTGAGACATTGTTTCAATTTCACTAATATCTAGATTAAATGCCGTTTTAACAAGTAATTCACCATATCCAGTTGAGCCACTTTGTCTAATAACTACATTTTTTGGTAATTTATCATACAAATCCAAAATCATAGATTTAACTGTATCAAATGGTGTTCCTTTATTACTTTGATAATTTTCATAAAGAAGCTCTCCATCACTTCCAATTGCAACAACCTTACAAGTAGTACTTCCTGCATCTATTCCAACAAATACATCACCAACATAAGAAGACAAATCATACTTACTAATTGAAGCTTTATTATGTCTTTGAACAAATTTTTTATAATCTTTCTCATTTTTAAATAATACAGGTAAGTTATTTGATTCTTCTTCAGAAAAATCTTTTAACTTATCTTTCAATTTATTAAAATCCTGAATATTAAAAACTTTCTTCTTTTCTTTATCAAGAATTGCTCCAATACAAACAAATATCTTTGTATCAATATTTGTTTTAACAATCTCATTTTCCTTTAAATCTAATGTACTAATAAATCTTTGTCTTAATGAAGATAAATATGTTAGTGGTCCACCTAAAAACAAAACATTTCCTTTTATTGGCTTTCCACAAGCAAGACCACTTATAGTCTGGTTAACAACTGCTTGCATAATAGAAAGAGCAATATCCTCTTTTTTAGCTCCTTCATTTAAAAGAGGTTGAACATCAGCTTTAGCAAAAACGCCACATCTAGATGCGATAGGATATATATTTTTTCCTTCATTAGCGAAATCATTAAGTCCTTCTGTAGTAGTATTTAAAAGAACGGCCATTTGATCTAAAAAAGAACCTGTTCCACCAGCACAAGAACCATTCATTCTCTGCTCTATAGTTTGATCAAAATAAATAATTTTTGCATCTTCACCACCAAGTTCAATACATACATCTGTTTCTTTTGCATACTCGTTAATAGCATTTTTACATGCAATTACTTCTTGAACAAAATTTACATCTAAAAACTTTGCAAGTGTTATTGCTCCACTTCCAGTCATTGTCAAAGTATAATTAGACTTAGGAAATTTATTAATTATTTCATCAAATAAGTCTTCAATTGTTTTTTTTGTATTAGAAAAATGCCTCCTATATTCACTATATAAGATACTATTTTTATCATCCATTACTACTGCTTTTACAGTAGTAGATCCAACATCCATTCCTATATTTACTACTTTCATAAACTACCACCGATAAGAATAATAGTATCACTAAAAAAAAAGAAAATCAATTTAACATATGATTTTCCACAATTTTCCATATATAATTATCAAAAAAAGACAATTACTCAAAATAGTTATTATTCTATATTTTTTCTACCATTTTTAGAAATTTTATTTTTTAAATCAATATACTTTTTACGTATTAAAAAACTTATACCTGCTATTACAAGTGAAATAACTATAATAACGATACTAGTAATATCAATCCTTTTTTCACTAATAAGCATTCTAAAAGTACCAAAACCGATAATTGCAAACAAAAGCATAATTGTTTCTGAAGGATTCTTCTTTTTATTAACAGCATTAATTTTATCTATATCTGATATAAAATTACCACATTTTTTACACTCAGTTCTATTAATATTATTCAATGTACCACAATAAGAACAAGTACAATTAATATTTACAAAAAAACTACAATGCGGACACTATTCTTTATCTTTTTCAAACAATTCACCACAATTAATACATTTATTATCTGAAAATTTACTAATATTTAATTTATTTTCTTCTAATTTCCTTTCTTCTTCTTTTACTTTTAAAGATTCTATTTTTTGTACCTTTTTACAATTGTCCATTCTTTTATAAATATTTAGTATTAGTAATGTAAAAATAATACCTAAAATTATTAAAAGTAATAATTCGAATTCAGCATATATTTTTGATAGAAAAATATATAATAAAATAATAACCAATACAATACATATCATAACTAACTTAAGTTCATCTAATCTTCTATTAAAATATAATAATTTATCTTTAGTAGTGTTTTCATTTCCACAACTTATGCAACTACTACTATGAACATTGTTTAATGCATGACAAGACTTACATTCATATTTCTCAATACTTGAAAAATTACAATTTGGACAAGCATCTTTATCGATATCAAAAATAGTTCCACAAGAAATACATATATTCTTTTTATTTAAAGCATCGACAGTCACAACTTCTTTTGTCTTTTTATAATATTTAAATATTAAATAAAAAATAATTATAATAATAATTAAAGGAAAATATAAAAAATTATCATAAATGAATTTATCAAAATGAAAACCATTGAAATAATAACTACGATTAAATACAATTCTTAAACCCAAAAAAAACATAACAACGAAAGAACAAGGTATAGATATTAATAAAATAATTATTTTCATAATAATTTTCTCTTTTTCTTGTCTACTCTTAATATGTTTAACTTCTATATATTTATAATTATTTAAATTATCATTCAATATAATCACTACTTCCCTAGACAAAATTGACTAAATAATTGATCAATTAATTCATCAGTATAATTTTCTCCTAGTATTTCACCTAATTTAGTCCAAATTCTTTTTATATCTATAGAAACTAAATCAACAGGAACTTCATCCTTTATTCCTTTTTCAACATCTTCAAGAATCATAAGAGATTCTTTAGCTAAGGTTAATTGTCTTGTATTAGTAAATGTTTCAACATTATTATCTATTTCATCTAGATTAAATAACTCAACTATTTTATTTTTTAAAGAATCTATTCCATCCATTGAAATTGTATCAGTATAAATAATATTATTTAAATTTAGTGACTTAACATCTAATTTATTATCCAAATCTTTTTTATTTATAACAGTTATATATTTCTTATTTACAACTTTATCTATTAATAGTTTGTCTTCATTTATAAGTTCTTCATTATTATTTAATACTAAAATAACTAAATCTGCTTTATTTATTTGCTCTATACTCTTCTCTACCCCATATTTTTCAACAATATCTGATGTTTCTCTTATTCCTGCTGTATCAATAAAATTAAGTTCAATTCCGTTTAATGTAATGCTTCCCTCTACAATATCACGAGTAGTACCTGCAATATCAGTAACAATTGCTTTATTCTCCCCTAAAAGTCTATTTAAAATACTGCTTTTACCAACATTAGGACGCCCTACTATTGCAACATTTATTCCTTCTTTAATAATCTTTCTTGTTTCACTTTCTTTCACTATATTAGTAAGAGACTTTCTCATATCCTCTACTCTATTTTTTATTTTATCTAATGTTACTACTTCAATATCTTCATATTCTGGATAATCAATATTTACTTCTACATTAGCAAGAAGCTCCAATAATTCTTGTCTAAATTTTCTAATAATACCTGTAAGCTTACCTTCAAGCTGATTAATTGATTGAATTCTTGCTTTTTCAGTTTTAGAATTTACTAAATCCATAACTGCTTCTGCTTCAACTAAATCAATTCTTCCGTTCAAAAAAGCCCTTTTTGTAAACTCGCCAGGCTCAGAAAGTCTTGCACCATTTAAAATCATTGTTTCAAGTATCTTATTTGTAGTAGCAATACCACCATGACAATTTATTTCTACTACATCTTCTCTAGTATAAGTTTTAGGTTCTTTCATAACTGAAACTAAGACTTGATCAATAACCTCATTCTTATCAATAATATATCCAAAATTAATTGTATGACTATCTACTTTAGTTAAATCTTTTCCTTTAAAACATTTATTTACCAATTCAATACAACCGGATCCAGAAAGCCTAACAATTGAAATAGCTCCCTTGCCTAAAGTTGTAGAAATAGCTACTATTACATCATTCATAAATGTCACTTCCTAACAGGTAAATTATAACATAATGAAAAAAAATTCCTACTAAAAAGTAAGAATTAATTAATATATTTCATATTATGTACAACAATTACACTACTACAGGACCTAATTCTACAATAATATTTCTAAGTACCCAATAAATTAACACAATAATTAAGCAAATATACCATACTACTTTAGGGATTCTTTCATAGTAACTCTTCTTATTAAAAATTTTTGAGTATGCATAATTAATATATAAAAATAATACAAAGGGACTACAAATAAATAATAAAGGGTTATAACGAAAAGCTTGATAAAAATCTAAATAAGCTATAGATTTAATCATTCTAGTTAATCCACATCCAGGACAATACAATCCAGTTATTTCATGAAAAGGACAATAAAGTCCAATATTAAAAATGCTATAAATAATTAAATACAGCACTAATAATACTAAAAAAAACAGTTGTCGTTTAATAAAAGTATTCATAATCTATAAAAGAAAAGGAACTACTAAGCAGCTCCATTTTTTTCAGCAATTTTATTTAAATCACTTTGTACAATTACATATGTTACTAAAGACAATCCAAATAATTGTAAAACAAGATACAATACAGAATTATCGTTAGCTTGTAATCCATTTTTTTGTTGAGCAACACTCATAGCTTTTCCAACTTTGTATGCCCAAAAGAATCCATAAATACCGCATGTAACCAATGTTAATAAAAATGACATACCACCAGATTGCATATCTGTATCTCCTGAAACATTTTTAACATCATCCGTTAAACTAATAAACCAAAAGATACCATAAATACCACATGTTACAATTGATAAAATAATTGCTGTAACAACATCACGTTTTTGAACCATCATCCTCACTCCTTTACTACTATACCAATAGTATATCATATAAACTCTTTTTTTCAATAAAAAAAGAGCATTAGCTCTTAATCATTTCTTACTTTTATTACAACACATCTATTAGGTTCTTCGCCAGTACTTTCTGTATAAACATATCTATCATCATTTAAAACATTATGAATTATTCTTCTTTCATAAGAATTCATAGGATCTAGTTTAGCTTCAACTTTACTTTTTGCTACTTCTCTAGCTACTCTTTTTGCCATACGCTCAAGATTTTTTTGTTGTTTTAACTTATACTCTCCTACATCAAGATTAAACTTATAATATGAATCAATTTCATTTTGAACAATTTGTTTAACTACTATATTAAGAGCATTCATATTTTTTCCATCTCTACCAATTAATAACTTATTGTTATCAGTATGTACAACAATATTTAATATGTCATCTCTAACTTTTGTTTCAATTTGAGCATTAAATCCCATATCAGTAACTATTTTCATTACTGTTTCTTTAATAAATTCATTAACATCAGATTTCTTTATTACAGTAACTTCAACCTTTTTTCCTTTAAATAATCCACCTTTTTGTTCTTTTACTTCATATAAGATATCGTTTTTTTCAACAGATAACTCAGTTAGTGCATTTTCTAATGCCTCTTCTTCTGTTTTACCAGAAAATACATACTTCTCCATATTTATACCTTCTCTTTCCTTCTTTTAACAATTAAATTTTGTACTATAGTAAACAAATTAGTTGTAACCCAATAAACATTCAATGCTGAAGTCATAAAGAATGATGTAAATAATATCATTATAAACATAACTCTTGTCATTGTCTTCATTTGAGCATTATCTGGATTTGAAGCTGAATTCAAAGTTAGTGAAAAATAAGTAGATACTCCAACTATTAGTGAAAGAACTATATATATCAAATTTCCATTAGTGATACCAGACATAGGAGTTGTTCCTAATTGTATAGATAATAAACTTTCCTCAAAAATAGCAGGTACCCTATTTATAGCTTCTAAAAATCCAATAAACAATGGAATTTGAATTAAAGCAAATAAACAACCAGATAAAGGACTAATATTATATTCTTTATATATTGCCATCATTTCAGTAGATTTCATATACATAGATTGTTGATCTGTCTTTCCAGCATATTTCTTTTCCAATCTATCTAATTTTGGTTTAGCTTCTTTCATAAGCTCAGATTGTAATGCTGTTTTTTTAGTTAAAGGAAATACAATTAATCTTATTAATAAACTTGTTACTATTAACCCTACTCCATAATTACTAAGTATATTACCAAATTGAATGATAACCCAAGCTAATGGTTTAACAATTATTGTAGACCATAAACCATCATAATTACCACTTGTAACTGAAAAGTTTTTACATTCAGGTAACTCAAGATAGTTTTCTAATTCTGTACTACCATACTTTTCCTTATTTTCTAAACTATTATCTAAGTTTTCAACATAGTAATGATTAAGTTCTTCACTTGGCTTACACAATATATTCTTTGTTAAAACTTGGCCAGTTTCTTCAACAGTAATATTTTTATTATCAAGTTTTGAATCAACATTTTCACTTATCTTTTGTTTAACAAGTTCAGAAATTCTATTTTCATAATCTTCATCTGACTCATTTTCTTGTTTCTTATTTTCTTCTCTTATTATTGATTCGTAATATTTTTCCTGATTATCATTATTATATTTTAGCTGCGAAGTACAACCAGTTAAAACAAAAACAACAAACAATAATAAAATGATTTTTTTCGTTTTCTTCATTTTTTCTCCTTATTATTTATTATATCGATTAAACGAATAAAAGAATTATCATTAAAATCAAAATCAAAATCAACATACCCGTTCCTAATTATTATAATATAATCGAAACTATTTTGGTAGCATTTTTTATACTTGTCTATAATAAATCTTAGCTGTCTCTTGCATTTATTTCTAAAAACAGCATTTCCCAACTTTTTACTAACAGATATACCAAACCTATAATGCCCTATTCCATTATCCTTATTATAATATATAACATAACTTTGATTTTTTACAAAATCGCAATTATGGATAATTTTAGAAAAATCTCTACTACTTTTAACAGTATGCAATTTATCCATAAAATCACTCCCAAAATACAATATACAAAATAATTAAAACAAAAAAGCCACTGAAAACAGTGGAATTTTAAACTAATTTTTTACGACCTTTACTTCTTCTCTTATTTAAAACATTAGTTCTTTTACGAGCAAAGAATCCATGCTTTTTAGCCTTTTTTCTATTATTTGGTTGATAAGTTCTCTTCACAATTCCACCTCCAAACTAAAATCTCCATTATTATAATAATTAAAATTATAAATGTCAATTAAAATAATATCATTAAAATTTAAAGTTATCAACATATAAATGTTAATAACTCAAATTAATTATTAACAAAATTAACATACATGTGTAAAACTCTTACATTACTTGTTAACTAAAATTTGTGGAAAATGTGGATAATACAATTTCTCCTTTAAAAATAAATAAAAAATGTGTTTATAAATATGTATATAACTTGTTGATATCTTTTTTTATATTTTTTCTCTTTCATTTTTTTAACATTTGGTCTACAATAAATCTTGTATCTAGACAGGGGGCTTGATAGATAATGAACGATAATTCAGAATTATGGTCAAATATCCTTAAGAAAATTAATGAAAAATTAGGCTCAATGTCTTATAAAGTATGGTTTAGTGAAACCGAACTTTATGATTTAAATAACGGAGTTGCAAAAATATTAGTACCATTACAAATACATAAATCACATTTAAAAGACAAATATAAAAAGTTAATAACTTCTTGTTTTATCGAAGAAACAGGACAAAGTTACGAACTTGAATTTTTAACAATAGACGATATAAAAGAATTTGAAAATCAAAATGATACAAAAGATGACTTTGTTGATGAGGAAAATCATCAAGAAAACATAATATATAAAAAAAATGATAATTCCACATTTTCATCAAATCTAAATAGAAAATATACATTTGATAATTTTGTAGTAGGGAATAGTAATAAATTTGCTCATGCCGCAGCATTAGCAGTTGCAGAAAATCCTTGTTCGACATACAATCCATTATTCATTTATGGAAATAGTGGGTTAGGGAAGACACATCTAATGCATGCTATCGGTAATTACATAGAGCAAAATAGTAATAAAAAAGTACTTTATACAACAAGTGAAACTTTTTCAAATGAATTTATTGAAATATCAAGAAAAACTGAAAATAAAAATAACTTTGATAGTATAGAATTATTCAAGAACAAATATAGAGGAATAGATGTATTAATAGTTGATGACATACAGTTTTTAGAAAAAAGAATAGAGTCACAAAAAGAATTTTTTCACACATTCAACAATCTATATGAAGAGGAAAAACAAATAATCATATCATCAGATAGGTCACCGAATGATTTAAAAATACTAGAAGATAGGCTAAGAACAAGATTTAGTTGGGGATTAGCAGTAGACATATTTCCACCAGATTTTGAACTAAAAGTGGCTATTTTAAAGAAAAGAATTGCTGCTGAAGGCATTACAAAAGAAGTACCTGATAACGTAATAGAATATATAGCATCAAATATAGGAACAGATATAAGAAACTTAGAAGGAAGCTTAAATAGACTTTTTGCATATTCTTCAATGATGGGAGCAGATATAGACTTAGACCTTGCAATAGAAGCATTAAAAGACTACTTAAATTCAGGTTTTAGTGAAAAAAATGATATAAGTAGAATACAAAAACTAGTAGCCGATTACTTTAACATATCAATTGACGACTTAAAATCAAAAAAAAGAAATGCCAATATCGTATTTCCAAGACAAATAGCAATGTATTTATGTAGAAAACACACAGAAGAATCGCTAAAAAAAATAGGTAGAGAGTTTGGTGGACAAGATCATACAACAGTTATGCACTCTTGTGAAAAAATTGATGTAAATATTAAAAAAGATAAAAATATTGCAAATGAAATTGATAAACTAGAAAAAGAACTTCATACCTTAAAATAATAACAACAAATCCACAACAATGTTAATAAAAAAGAAAGAAAAAAAGAGTAAATAAAAGAAAAAAATGGATTATAAACATTATCCACATAGTAATATATAAAAATAATAAAAAAGAAAGAGAGAAAGAATATGAAATTAAAAATTAAAAAAGATTTATTATTGGAAAATTTAAATAAAGTATCAAAAGCAATATCAACAAAAAATTTAATACCAACATTAGCTGGAATTAAATTTGATTTAACTAAAAAAGGATTATTATTAACAGCATCCAATAACGACATTACAATTCAAAAATTTATTGAACTAAAAGAAGAAAATATGGATATAGAAAAAGAAGGAATTGTAATACTTCAAGGAAAAGATATAGTAGATATAGTAAGAGTAATTCCAGAAGAAGAAATAAATATTGAAGTATTTGATGATGCTAAAGTCTTAATATATACAGATGATGAAAAAATCAAATATGATTTAAATGTTATTAATAAAAATGATTATCCAAATGTTAACTTAGAAAAAAGTGAAAATTATATAACAATAGAAACAGAAAGTTTATTAAATATAATCAAAGAAACAGCTTTTGCTACTTCAAATGATGAATCAAGACCTGTATTAACAGGAATAAGCTTTAAAATAAATGGAGATTTACTTGAATGTATAGCAACTGACTCATATAGATTAGCAAAGAAGAATATAAGATTAAATAAACCAGTTGAAGAAAGTTATAACATTATTATTCCAGGAAAAAATATAATTGAATTTTCAAGAATAATAGATACAAATGATAAAGAAATAAAATTACATATATTTAATAATAAAATATTATTTGAAAATGAAGATTTATTATTTCAATCAAGACTTATAAGTGGAAATTATCCACCAACATCAAAGTCAATACCTGAAGATTTTACAATAGTTTTAAAAGCAAATTTATCACAATTATATAATGTAATAGAGCAAGCAAGTATTTTAACAACTGATAAAGAAAAAAATATTGTTTCCTTATCAACAAAAGGAAATTTATTAACTGTTAAATCTGTTTCAAATGAAAAAGGAAAAGCCGAGATGAAAATGAGTGTAGAAAAAGAAGGAGACGAAGATATAACAATAGCATTCAGTGCAAAATATATGATGGAAGCATTAAATGCTTTATCAACAGATGTTGTGGAAATGTCTTTTGTAGGTGAAGTAAAACCAATTGTAATTAAAAATAATGTAGACGATGGACTATTACAATTAGTAGTACCAATAAGAACATATTAATTACAATAAAAAACATAAAACGACAAAATTCGACAAATAATTATTGTATTATATGTGTCACAAAAGGGGGATATATAATATGAATAATTATGAGATTAATGAGGATACTTACGTAGTTTTAGCAGAAGAAATAGGAAAAACAAAGATAATTGAAAAAGATAATGAATATACAATTAATGAAGATGCTTACAAGGTAATGGATGAAAGTTGTAAATATTATGGAAGTAGTTATAAAGGAAGAATAGAAGCATCAAAGAAATTACTAGATTGTAGCTATAAATTACCGATTATTGTTGAAGAAAGTAGCGCATTAATATTTTTTCCAATAAAATCATCATTATTACAAGATTGTTGCTGGATTAATTTAAATAGTATTAAAAGTGTTGAAAAAAATGGCAATAAATGCAACATAACATTAATCAATGGGAAAAAATTGTTAATTGATATTTCAAAATTATCTATAGAAAATCAAATATATAGATCTTCAAAATTAGAATCTATAATTTATAAGAGAATAATTACAAAAAAAAGGGATTAATTCCCTTTTTTCTTTGTTTTTAGCCTTAAATTATGATATAATTGTATTGTGTGTATAGGAATACTAATATGGGTTAAGGTGAGAATATGGGCATTTTTGATAATATTTTTGATTATAAAGAAGCTAAGTCTGGTTAATTATAGAAATTTAATTAAACAAACTATTACTTTAGATAAAAAAATAAATATTTTAATAGGAGACAATGCCCAAGGAAAAACAAACTTACTTGAAAGTGTATATTTTTTAGCACTTACAAAATCTTATCGTACTAGTGACTCAAATTTAATAAATAAAGATGAGAATTTTACTAAAGTAAAAGGGGAAATAAGAGATGTAAGCATCTATAAAAGCCTTTCAGTAGAATTAATTGAAAATCAGAAAAAGGTAAAAGTTAATAATAATGAAGTAAGTAAAATTGCAGATTATATTACTAATTTGAATGTGATATTAGTATCTCCAGAAGATATAAATATTCTTCAAGGAACACCAGCAGAACGAAGAAATTTTTTAAATATTGAACTAAGTCAATTATCTAAAAACTATATAAAAAAATATAATGAGTTTAATAAAATATTGAAGATAAGAAACAACTACTTAAAAATGCTTTATAATAGTTCAAATCCTGATAAAAGATATTTAGATAGTTTAACTGAAAATCTAATCGAAAGAGAAATAGATATTTATATTGAAAGAAAGAAATTTATCGATTTAATTAATAATAATATTTCTAGTATATATAAAGATATAATTGGTATTGATAATTTTAAAGTAGTTTATGATACAAATATTGAATTTGAAAGATATGATTATGAATATTTAAAAGAAAAATTAATGAATAAGTACACAAATTCTTTAAAAAAAGAGATAGAAAATGGTATGACCCTTTATGGACCTCATAGAGATGATTTAAGATTTGTTATCGGAGATGATGATATAAAGATTTATGGCTCTCAAGGACAACAAAAGGTAGCTATTATATCGCTAAAATTATCAGAAATATCTATATTTAAGGAATACACAAATACAAATCCAATCATTTTATTAGATGATGTTTTTAGTGAATTAGATGTAAAAACAAGAAATAAATTAATAAATTTTATTCCAGATGATATACAAGTAATAATAACATCAAATGATACAAAGGGAATAAATAAAAAATTTTTAGATTCTGCAAAAATATTTAAAGTATCAAATGGAAAAATAGTAGAAAAGGTGGGAAATAATGATGGAAAATGAAAAATATGATTCTTCGTCAATTCAAGTATTAGAAGGATTAGAGGCAGTAAGAAAAAGACCAGGAATGTATATTGGAACAACTGATGTTAAAGGATTACATCATTTAGTATGGGAAATAGTAGATAACTCAATAGATGAAGCATTAGCTGGTTTTTGTAAAAATATAGAAGTTGTAATTAATAAAGATAATTCTATTACAGTAAAAGATGATGGACGTGGTATTCCAGTAGATATACATCCAAAAACAAAAAAATCAACTGTAGAAACAGTTTATACAGTGCTACATGCTGGTGGAAAATTTGGTGGTGGAGGATATAAAGTATCTGGTGGACTTCACGGAGTTGGAGCATCTGTCGTAAATGCATTATCAAAATGGCTTGAAGTAAAAGTATATAAAAATGGAAAAGTATATTTTATTAGATTTGAAAATGGTGGTCATACTGTAGAACCTTTAAAAGAAATAGGAGATTGTGAAGAAAATAGAACAGGAACTACTGTTACATTTAAACCAGATCCTGATATATTTGATTCTGATATTTATGATTACAACACATTAATGGTTAGAATAAGAGAACTTGCATTCTTAAATAAAGGATTATCAATAAACCTTAGAGACGATAGAGATGATGAAGATACTACAGGAGAAACATTCTTATATGAAGGTGGTATTAGTGAATATGTAAAATTTATTAATACAGGGAAAACACCAGTACATGATGATATTATTCACCTAGAAGGTGAAGAAGACGGAGTATTCTTTGAAGTAGCAATGCAATACAACACTGGATATAATGAAAATATTTACTCGTTTGTTAATAACATTAATACTCATGATGGTGGAACTCATGAAGAAGGAGTAAGACGTGCACTTACAAGAGTTATTAACAATTATGCTAGAAAAAATAATATATTAAAAGAAAAGGATGAACCATTAACTGGAGATGACGTTAAAGAAGGATTAACAATGATTATTTCATGCAAGCATCCAAATCCACAATTTGAAGGTCAGACAAAAGGTAGGCTAGGAAATTCAGAAGTAAGAAAACTAGCTGATAACGTATTTTCACAGGGATTTGAAAGATTTTTACTAGAAAATCCAGATGATGCTAGAGCAATTGTTAGTAAAGCAATGTTAGCATGTAGAGCACGTAATGCAGCAAGAAAAGCAAGAGAAATAACAAGAAAAAGTGACTTAGCTACTACAAATTTCTTTGGAAAACTATCAGATTGTAAGAGTAAAGATCCTAAAGTTTCTGAAATCTTTATAGTCGAGGGAGATTCAGCAGGTGGATCTGCTAAAAAAGGAAGAGATTCCATGACTCAAGCTATTCTTCCTTTAAGAGGAAAAATATTAAATGTAGAAAAAGCAAGACTTGATAGAGCACTATCAAATGAAGAAATTAGAACAATAATAACAGCATTTGGAACTGGTATTGGAGAAGAATTTGATTTATCTAAATTAAGATATGACAAAATAATAATAATGACCGATGCCGATGTAGATGGATCTCACATAAGAGTATTATTGTTAACTTTATTCTATAGATTTTTTAAACCAATAGTTGAAGCAGGGCATGTATATGCTGCTCAACCACCATTATTTAGAATAATGCATGGAAAAACAAGAAAATATGTTTTAAATGAAATTGAACTAGAAAACTACTTAAAAACATTACCTGAAAACGTCAGAACTAGGGCAGAAATCGCTAGAATGAAAGGATTAGGAGAAATGGACGCTGAAGAGTTAAATGAGACTACAATGGACATAGAAAAGCGTGTATTAAGAAAAATTACTGTAGATGATTGTGTAGCAGCAGATGCAATATTTGAAAAACTTATGGGTGATGAAGTAGATCCAAGACGTAAATTTATTGAAGAAAACGCTGGATATGTTCAAAATCTTGATATTTAGAAGGAGGTAAGTTGAATGGATAATGAAAATACAAATGAAGAATTAAATGAAGAATTCGATGAATCTCTTGAAAGAGTAGAAATAAATAATTCTAACTTTGATGGATATTTCCATGAAAGAGATAGTTTAGCTGAGAATAATATAGTAAATGAAGTAAAAACATCATTTTTGGAATACTCAATGAGCGTAATAGCATCTCGTGCATTACCAGATTTAAGAGATGGATTAAAGCCAGTTCATAGACGTATTTTATGGTCAATGTATGAATCTGGGTATACTCCAGATAAACCTCATAGAAAAAGTGCAAAAACAGTTGGAGAAGTTATGGGTAATTACCATCCACATGGTGATTCTTCAATATATGAAGCGATGGTTAGAATGGCACAAGATTTTAACCAAAGATATATGTTGATAGATGGGCATGGAAACTTTGGTAATATTGAAGGTGATGGAGCTGCAGCAATGCGTTATACAGAATCTAGATTATCAAAGATTTCTTTGGAATTACTAAGAGACATTTATAAAGATACAGTTGATATGGATGATAACTTTGATGTAACTAGAAAAGAGCCAAGAGTATTGCCAGGAAGATTTCCAAATGTTTTAGTTAATGGTGCAATGGGAATTGCAGTAGGAATGGCGACTAATATACCACCACATAATTTAGGTGAGGTAATTGATGGTTGTGTTGCATATATAGATAATCCAGAAATTGATACTTTAGGTTTAATGCAATACATAAAAGGGCCTGATTTTCCAACAGGTGGAATAGTTTTAGGTAACTCTGGTATCAAACAAGCGTACGATACAGGAAGAGGAACGATTACTATAAGAAGTAAAGCTATAATAGAAGATCATGGCACTCATAGTAATATAGTTATCACTGAAGTTCCATATGGTGTTAATACAATGGAATTAAAGAATAAAGTAGCAGAGCTTGTTCACAATAAAACTATAGATGGTATATCAGATTATCATACAGATTTAAAAGATGGCGTTAAAATTACCATTACTTTAAAGAAGGATGCTAATCCACAAGTAGTATTAAATAATTTATATAAGCATACTAATTTTCAAGTATCATATGGAATAATTTTTTTAATGCTAGATGGATTAACACCAAAAACATTAAGTTTAAAATCAATTATATCTAAATATATAGACTTCCAAAAAGAAGTAATAATAAGAAGAACAAAATATGATTTAGCCAAAGATGAAAAAAGAGTACACATATTAGAAGGTTATAAGATTGCATTAGATAATATTGATGAAGTTGTTAAAATAATTAGAAATGCTGAAACAGATGTTGAGGCAAAAGAAAAATTAATGAGTAGATTTGGATTAACTGAAATTCAAACTGACGCAATACTTGAATTAAGATTAAGAAGATTAACAGGATTAGAAAGAGATAAAATTGAAGCAGAATTAAATGAATTATTAGCAGAAATAGAAGAATTAAAATCAATTTTAGCATCTGAACAAAAAGTATTAGAGATAATCAAAAAAGAAATGTTAGAAATAAAAGCTAAATATAATGATGACAGAAGAACAACAATCGACATGACAGCAATTGATTATATAGAAGACGAATCATTAATTCCTGTAGAAAACATATTAGTAGCATTAACAAATAAAGGATATATAAAGAGACTTCCAAACGATACATTTAAATCACAACACAGAGGTGGAGTAGGAATTAAGGGAATGGCTACAAATGAAGAAGATTTCCCAGAAAAAATCTTATCTATGAAAACTCATGATTATATACTTTTATTTAGTAATTTAGGAAAAGTATATAGAATGAAAGGATATGAAATTCCAGAATTTTCAAGGCAAGCAAAAGGATTGCCTATAATAAATTTATTGCCACTAGAAAAAGAGGAAAAAATCACATCAGTAGTAGAAGTAAACGAAGAAAGTGATCAAACATTCTTAACATTTGTTACAAAGAGTGGACTAGTAAAGAGAACCTCAAGGGAAGAATTTGAAAATATAAGAACAAATGGTAAAAAAGCAATTATCTTAAAAGAGAATGATGAACTAATCGCAGTAAGAAAAACTGATGGTAATAAAGAAATAATTATTGGAGCTTCAAATGGAAAATTAGTAAGATTTAATGAAACAGAAGTTCGAATAATGGGAAGAGGAAGTTCTGGAGTTAAAGGAATTGAATTAGAGGACAATGAACATGTTGTTGGAGCAGAAGTTGTAGAAAAAGATGCAAATGTATTAATAGTAACTGAAAAAGGTTATGGAAAGAAAACACCAATAGATGAATATAGATTAACTCATAGGGGAAGTAAAGGTGTAAAAACATTAAATGTAACCGATAAAAATGGTGAATTAGTATCATTAAGAACTGTATATGAAGATGAAGATTTGTTGATAATTACAGATAGTGGTATGACTATAAGAATGGATATAGCGCAAATCTCAACATTAAGTAGAAATACTCAAGGAGTAAGATTAATAAATCTAAAAGATGAGCAAAAAGTATCTGCAACAGCAATAATTGAAAAAAATAATGAAGAGGAAAATATTGAGAATAATCAAGAAAATCAAACAGATGTTGTAGAAGAAGATAATAAAGAGGAATAATCCTCTTTTTTTGTGGAAAAAATATTTGCTATTTTAAAATAGTTAATGTATAATTTAATTGATGCAATAAGTACGGCAGAACCAGGTCAGGACAGGAATGTAGCAGCCTTAATGCTTTTATATTTAGTACTTATGTGCATCATTTTTTTTGGAGTTATTTATGGAAAAAGAAATGATAGAAAGATATATGGAAATAGCGATTAACGAAGCAAAAAAAGCTTATAAAAAAAATGAAATACCTGTTGGATCAATAATAGTCAAGAACAATGAAGTTATAGCTAAAAGTCACAATAAAAGAGATAACACAAATATAGTAATTGAACATGCAGAGATATCTGCAATTATTAAAGCGAATAAAAAGTTAAATAATTGGAGATTAAATGATTCAATTTTATTTACTACATTAGAACCTTGTGACATGTGTAAATCTGTAATTAAAGAATCTAAAATAAAAATAGTATATTTTGCAGCAAATAGAGATAAAAATGAGAGTAAATCTGAAGTGGAAAAAAATGTAGAATATATACAAATAGAAAACAAACTTTTAATAAGTGAAGCTGAAAAATTAATAAAAGATAAATTTAAAGAATTAAGAAAAAAATGAATAAATATTTCCCAGGAAATAAAACAAAGAAGAAATAGAAAAATCATAAATTATTTCCCGGGAAATATTTATTTATATAATATAAACAAAGAAGGTGGAAAAAAGTTTCACGTGAAACATAAACAATATATATAGGAAAAAGAAAGTAATGATAAAAAAATAATAAACGAA
>CAMNJQ010000066.1 GCA_946541575.1 uncultured Clostridium sp.
TTGATCTGAACAATGTATATAATCTTTCTGAACATCTATTACTAACAATTTTACATTCATATTATCAATTATATCTTGTACTATTCCCATGTGATCAGGATGGTAATGGGTTATTAATAGATAATCAATTTTTATTATATTTAATTCCTTAACTTTTTTAAAAAATGCTTGTAATGTTCCAGCCCAATCTGTATCAACTAATATGCTACCATTTTTTCCCTCTATATAATAACAATTCGTATTTCCATACTTTAATAGTTGAATCATATTTATCCTTTCAAATTATAACTTTCCATTTACCTTCTTTAGTATTACTATACGTATGATATTTTTTACTAATTATTTTACTCTTTTTTTCTAACTATTATTATATCAATGTTTTCGTATTAAATTATACCACAAAAAAGGCAGATTTTAAACAAATCTACCTAAAATCTAATTACTTCTCAATTATAGCAATCATAATTTTTACATTTCTTTTTTATTAATTCATAACTCTCTTTTTGTTAGAAAAAATCCTACTTTTTATCATTTCTATAGTTTCTTTTACTCCAAAAGATTCTTTTGTACCATTTTCTATGTGTTTAAATTCTGTTTTTAATAGTATTACACCAGTAATAAATGCTAGTATATCAGCAATAATTGCGCTCCATAACATAGTTACTACGCTATGAGATTTGATTCAAAAACTACTTTTCCATCTTTTTCTTTTATAGCTTGATATACATCATCTATTGTTTTTATTTTATATTTTTTTCTAAAAATATACGTTTTTCGAATCCACCACGTTTAATTCTCTTCTGATCACCTATTTTTATGACATCATTTAAATCACTGTTATTTAATTTAGCAATTGCTTTTAATACCTCTAATACATCAGCTAATTCTTCAAGTGTTGAATTAGAATCTTTGGATTCTATTACTTCATTTGCTTCCTCTATTAGTTTTTTATATAGTTCTTCTTTGTATTCATCATCATTTAATATTCTTGTAACTGGTGTTTCGCCATTTTGTTTGATTATGTCTGGAATGTCGTCTCTAACTAGTTTATTAAACACTTTTTCCATTTTAAAGTCTCCTTCATATCTATTCTATTTTTCATCTTTTAGTATAAATTTAATATCTTCTATAGATTTTCCAATATTATGCCTTCCATTACCCACTGGATAAAATACAGAATAACATTTATATTTTTTACCTTCTATCGTTTTGGTAAATTCTTGCTTTCTACACTTGGATACAGATATTTTTTCATTAAGTACTATTGAGCTTACTTGATTTCCTAATAGTATTATTTTCTTAGGATTAATAATTTCAATTTCTTTTTCTAACAAATGTAAGTATTCCTTATAAACACTATCTGGAAGTGGCCTAGCATCTATTTGTGTACATTTACCTAAATTAGTAATAAAGTATTTATGTTTTTTTACATTATTATAAACTTCACATGCAAATTCTTCCGTCCAATCAGTTCCTTTAATAGTTTTTATTTTATCATATATATCTTTATCTAATAGTCTTAATTCATAAAATAAATCCCAAATATTTTTAGTACCAATCCAAGGTGACTTTAATCCTTTCCATGATTTACTTGATGCAATATTTTTACCTGTGGGATTCATGAATACAAAGCATATATCTGGATTATCAGTACATCCACCATTATAAATAGAATCTAATTCTTTAGCACCATATTTAAGTTGTAATTTATCATATTCTATTTTTAGATTATCTAATGTCATAATATTATCTCCAAACTTAAGTGTTGCATAAGAATATCAACCCCTAAATGCTAGCACTAATTTTTGATATTTTTAGCTGTTTTTGTTATTTTTTTATCAATTTCTATTCTCTTTTTATATTAAATATATAAGATGTTAATACTTGCAAATCCTTATTTTATAAGCATTCCTAGGAAGTGTTGCAAAAAGCGTTATCAGGCAATTTATATTAGTTTTATTTTCATTCATTTGGATCAACTCTTTTATTTTTACATCTTTTCTTCTATTATTTTACCATCAACAGAAGTTATTCTATATGCATTTTTAGTATCATTACTTTTAATAACTTTTATATCATCGTCAATAAATTCTAAAGCTACTTGATTATCAATTGCATAACCGGTAATATTGTTTTCTCTTACTACATCATATAATTTATTTTTAGATATTTCATCTTTTTGATCATAATGTACACAATTAACTGCATTAATTACATTTATGCCTTCGATTAAATCATAATTATATCTAAACCAGCAATAACTTCCAGCGCTTAATCCTGAACAAACAATTCCAGAATTATATGCTTTGATTAGTAGTTTATCAATTCCTGTGCTTTTTAATTTCTCTACAAGATATCTTGTATTTCCTCCACCTATATAAATAATATCAGTATTTAATATATCATGCTCTAATTCACTAAATGTTTTATTTATATCTAAATGCGAAACTATACAGCCTAGCTCTTCATAAACCTTTTTAATCCCCTCATAATATTCTTCAGAATGAGATGAAGCAATGCTAATGAATAAGAATCTTGGTTGTTCTTTATTTGATAGTTTTACTATTTCTTGATCTATCTCTTTAGTTTCATATGGAAGTAAAATACCATTCTTATATCTTGGAATTTCTCCACCACCAATACATACTAATTTTTTACTCATAATTTATACTATTTACCCTTCTTCAATTACTTCACCATGCAAATGTACTCTACCCTCATCAGGGCAAATTATATCAAATGATTTTGATTTAGTATCTCCATCATCTAATTCTCCACCATTTAATAATGTCCAAACATAAGGATATGCATAATGCCACAATTCCATACATATTGGAGGACATACAGTACAATTCTCGTCTATTATATACTCTTCTCCAACTTTGTGAAATCCATTTCTACAACTACTACTTTTTATTGTTAATTTAATTTTTCTATGCATTATTTACTCCTTTAATTTATTTCAATAATATCTAAATCTTTTGGAACAATTACGTTATTATCAAAATATTGCTTTGCTTCTTCTTTATAAAGAATATCTTTATCATTTGGATGAGTATCTTCTGTATGAAATAAAATCAGATTTTTAATATTTAATCCATTTAATTTTTCGCATACATACTTAACAGTTGAATGTTTTTTCTCATATGGCTTAAATATTTCCTTATCTGCATCTAGGCAAAATGCTTCATGCATTACATAATCTTTATCTTTAACTATATCATATAATTCCGGATTTAGAGTTTCATCACCTAAAAAGACAAGTGTTTTACCATTATCAAATGTTGTCTCAAATCCATACAATTTATTTTTTGTTGCTTTTAAATCAATAACTTTATATTTCTGATTATTAATAATTAATTCTTCTCCATCTTTAACAACTATTATATTCATGTATTCGTTTATTAAATCCACATAAACATTTGGATATAAATGTTTATAAATGTCTTTTATTGCAACAGCAACTTCGTCATTACAATAAATATTTAATTTACCAATATATGATCCACTTCTATACAAACCAGTCAATCTTTTTAATATCCAAAACAATCCTAATAAATGATCTGTATGTGTATGTGAGATAAATATGTCATGTATATCTGTTAATTTAATACCTGCTAGTTTTAGATTTTTAACTATGTCTGCTCCTCCACCAGTATCTACTAAGAAATTATCGTTTACTACAAAACATGTATTATATAGCTCATGAACAAACCCATGTCCAGTTCCAAGCATTATTAATTTATTCATCTTATCTCTCCTTTTCTATATTATAAAAAACATCATTTAGTTTTAAGTCTTGTTCTATTTGACTTCTTGCTTTTTTCATACGGCAGATTTCAATTAATATTCATTTTGTTTTCACTCATTTACTTTATCATGAACGATCTAATTTTACTGCTAATTCCATTGCTAATATTACAACCTTTTTCTTTTTATCAATGTTTGATAATTCATTAAAACTTCTTTCATCCCATTCTATACTATCTAAATTATCTCCCGCATAGTAAAATGTAAAATAATCCATGTTTAAATATTGACAAACAGCAGCTATCGTAGCTGCTTCCATCTCTACAGTTTTGACATTTAATTTTTTATAATACTCTATCTTATCAATAGTCTCCCTATAAAAAGCATCTGTCGACCATGTGGCTCCAATCGTATAATTGAAATCTAATTCATTTAATAGCTTTATAAATTCTTCTTTATATTTTGGATTAACCTCTATAGTATCACTTTCCTCCACATAATGATAACTTGTACCTTCTTCTCTATATGCTAAATTAGGAATTATAATTGAACAATCTTCAATTGAAGAATCTAATACTCCACAATTTCCTAAAATAATTATCTTTTTCACTCCTTGAACATGCAAATCTTCAATGTCTCGTGCAATTGTTGGTCCTCCTACTCCCGCCATAAAAAAAGTAAAAGAGTGATTTTTATAATTTAATATATAAACATTTTTTTCAAAATTAACATTGTGTATCATTCCAACTTCTTG
>CAMNJQ010000067.1 GCA_946541575.1 uncultured Clostridium sp.
AAGTTTAAAAATGGTGGAGAAGTAGCAGAACCATTAAAGACAATTGGTGAATCAAAGAAAACTGGTACAATTGTTACTTTCATGCCAAATTATGAAATATTCAAAAATTGTCAATTTTCTTTTTCAACAATATGCGAAAGAAATCAAGAAAGTGCATTCTTAAATCCTAATCTAACTATTGAACTTGAGAATAGAGTAAGTGATGAAGTACAAAAGGTAACTTATCACTATGAAAAAGGATTAGAAGCATTCGTAGAATATATGAACGAAGATAAAAATGTACTTGATAATATAATTAATATTCATGGAGAAAAAAGTAAGATAATAGTTGATGTAGCTCTTCAATATACTGACTCATATAATGAATCAATTATCTCATTTGTTAACAATGTTAAAACAAGTGATGGTGGTTCACATGAAGTTGGTTTTAAATCAGGATTAACTAAAATATTCAATGATTATTGTAGAGAAAATAATATCTTAAAAGCTAAAGACTCTAACTTCGATGGAAGTGATGTAAGAGAAGGCCTAACTGCAGTAATTAACTTAAAAGTTCCTGAAGAACTATTACAATTTGAAGGACAAACTAAAGGTAAACTTGGTACACCTGAAGCGCGCGTTGCAGTAGAACAAATTGTCTATGATAATTTAAAGTTCTATCTACATGAACATAAGTCAGAAGCCATGGCTATATGTGATAAGATGACTAACTCTAAATTTGCAAGAGAAGCTGCAAGAAAAGCAAGAGAAGAAGCTAGACTTGGAAAGAGTAAAAAGATGAAACAAGCAAGTCTTTCTGATAAACTAACACCTCCTCAAGGACATAATTCAAAAATAAATGAATTATTCATTGTAGAAGGTACATCAGCAGGAGGATCTGCTAAACAAGGAAGAGATAGAAAATTCCAAGGAGTACTTCCTTTAAGAGGAAAGGTTCTTAATACTGAAAAAGCCAGTCTTGCAGATGCTTATAAGAATGAAGAACTTAATACGTTAATTCAATGTATAGGTGGAGGAGTAGGACAAGAATTTGACGTTAAAGACATTAAGTATGATAAAGTAATTATCATGACAGATGCCGATGATGATGGATGCCATATTCAATGTTTATTATTAACATTCTTCTATCGTTTCATGAGACCTTTAATTGAAGAAGGACATTTATATATAGCAATGCCTCCTTTATATAAAGTAGATTTCCCAGGTAAAAAAGATGCTTCTGTATATTGTTATACTAATGAAGAATTAAAAGAAGTAACTGAAGGTAAAACAAACTATCAAGTACAACGTTACAAAGGACTTGGTGAAATGAATCCAGGACCATTAAGAGAAACAACAATGGATCCAAAGACTCGTAATCTAATTCAAGTAACTATTACAGATGATATGCTTGCTGAAAAGAGAGTATCAGTACTAATGGGAGATAAAGTAGAACCAAGAAAAGCTTGGATAAACGAAAATGTAGACTTTACTCTTGAAGATGATTTTAAAAATAAAAACTAGTTCATTTAATTGAACTAGTTTTTTATTGTCTATTACATAGCTTATCTAAAGAAATACCATATTTATCTGCAAGATATAAAGCAAAAGATGTAAGTATCATTGTTTCACCTGCTTCATATGCACTTATTGTACTTTGAGTAGTATTAAGCATATCAGCTAATTCTACTTGAGTAATGTTATATTTTTTTCTAAATCTTTTTAGGTTAGATCCAATTTCTTTTCTATTTAATTCTTTTTTATATTTGTAATTGTTTATTTCACTGAAAGAAAATATATAATCCATAGAAACTTTATAATAATTACATAAGGTATTTAATTTTGTAAGAGGAATATATTCAGTATTATTTTCCCACCTAGAATAGTTTGACTGTGATACTCCTAGAACAGTAGCAATTTCTTTTTGTTTTAAGTCTCTCATATCTCTTAAAATATACATTTTGTTGTGTATTTCCATATTATCACCAACAAAAGTTTAATAAATAATCAAAACTTTTAATTTGTTCTATGCAAGCATACGATATTCGTGTTATAATTTATCTAGTTAATAAATTAATAGGTTGTGTAGGAGAACAAGTTGTGAAAAAGAATGGTATATATCAAATATTTAAGAGAATGTGTGATATATTGATATCTTTTGTAGGAATTGTTATCTCAATTCCTTTTATTATTTTAATAAAGATACTATATATCTTAACTGGGGATTTTAACTCGATTTTTTATGTACAAAAAAGGATAGGAAAAAATGGTAAAATTTTTAACATGTATAAGTTTAGGTCAATGTATCCAGATGCAGATATAAGATTGAAGGAATTATTAAAGAATAAAAAGTATAAACAAGAGTGGGAAGCCAACCAAAAATTAGACCATGATCCACGTATTACAAAAGTAGGTAAGATTATTAGAAAAACGTCTATTGATGAAATGCTTCAGTTTATTAATGTTTTTAAGGGAGATATGTCTATAATAGGGCCCAGGCCATTAGTTCCTGGTGAACTAGATAAACATAATGGAAATCATAAAATATATGAATCAGTTAGACCAGGGATAACAGGAAACTGGGCATGCCATGGTAGAAGTGCAACAACTTATGAAAAGAGGTTAGAATTAGAATATTTTTATGCTGAAAATATATCTTTTTTATTAGATTTTAAATTATTTTTTTTGACATTCTTTATTATTTTTCAACATGAAAGAGTTAAATAATTTAATGTATAAAAATTTATGAGAATGTTTATAGCATTCTCTTTTTTTATAAAAAGGAGAATAACATGAAGAAAAATAAAATAGATATTATATGTCCTTTGTATAATGCAGAAAGTTATATTGTTCCATTAAACAATTCTTTAATGAAACAAAAGAAAGTAAATATTAATAGTATTAAATATGTTTTGACTGAATCAAGTGATTCTAGTGAAAATATTTTAAAGAAAAATAAGATTAAATATAAAAAGATAAAGAAAGAAGAATTTTCTCATTCTTTAACACGAGAAGAAGTTGCTTTTAAGAGTAAAGCAGATATTTTATGCTTTATATCACAAGATATAGTAATCGAAGATGACTTATGGCTATATAATTTAACTAAGAATATTGTTAATGGAAAATGTGAAGCTGCTTATTCTAGGCAAATATCTAAATATAATAATATAGAAAAGTATACAAGAGAATTTAATTATAATAATATATCAATAATTAAATCTAAAGAAGATATTGATAATTTAGGATTAAAAACATTCTTCTTTAGTGATGCAGCAAGTGCTATAAATACAGAAGTGTTTAAAGAACTAAATGGTTATGATCAAAAAAAGTTACCGATAAACGAAGATATGTATTTTGCGTATAAGTTAATAACTAATGGATACAGGATTAGTTATGAGGCAGATTCAGTAGTATTTCATTCACACAAATTTAAATTAAAAGACGTTTATAATAGATATAAATTAACAGGGAAGTTTTTTAAAGAAAACAGTTATATAGATGAATATGGTACAACTGGTAGTGGCAAAGCATTAGCATTATATATTTTAAAAAGAGCAATTAAGGATTTAAATATAAAAGTGATATTTAGATGGCCTTTTGATATGGCTGCTAGATTACTTGGGATGAAAATAGGAAAAAGTGTTTATAAAAGGGAGATTTAAATGAAAAAAGTATTAATAACTGGTGGTGCTGGATTTATTGGAAGTAATCTAGCATTAAAATTAATTAGTAAAGGATATGAAGTAAGAGTATTAGATAATTTATCTAAACAAATTCACGGAAATAATCCTAATAAATCATACACTTATAATTTGATAAAAGATAAAGTTGAGTTGATAGTCGGAGATGTTTCTAAAAAAGATTCTTGGGATAAAGCTTTAACCGATGATATTGATATTGTTTACCACTTAGCCGCCGAAACAGGAACTGGTCAATCAATGTATGAAGTTTCAAAATATATAAATGCAAATATCGGAGGAACAGGTATTTTGCTTGATAAAATTGTAAATGAAAAATTAAATATAAAAAAAGTGATTGTTGCCTCATCAAGAGCAATATATGGTGAAGGTAAGTATAGATGCGATAGTTGTGGTATTGTTTATCCACTTAGTAGGAAAGATGATGATATGAAAAAAGGAGACTTTGAAGTTAAGTGTCCTAAATGTGGTAGAGAAGTTACCATGGAATTAACAGACGAAGAATCTTTATCACATCCAACTTCTGTTTATGGTTATACTAAAAAAGTTCAAGAAGAATTATCGATATTAGTTGGTAAATCAGTAAATGTTCCTGTATGTGCGTTTAGATTTCAAAATGTCTATGGCCCTGGTCAATCCTTAAAAAATCCATATACAGGTATACTTTCAATTTTTTCTACTCAAATAAAAAACAACAATGATATTAATATTTTTGAAGATGGGAAAGAATCTAGAGATTTTGTATATATTGATGATGTTACTGATGCATTATTACTAGCGATAGATAACGATAAGTCTAACTATGAGGTATTTAATGTAGGATCAAATGAAAAAACAGATGTCATTACAATTGCAAAGACATTGAAAGAAAAGTATAAATCAAATGTAAATATAAATATTACTGGTAATTATAGAGTTGGCGATATTAAGGATAATCAGGCTGATTTGAAGAAAATACACAAGTTGTTAGGTTATTCTCCGAAAGTTGATTTTAAAACTGGAATTTCCAATTTTGTCGATTGGGTTGAATCACAAGAAGTTGAAGAAGATAATTATTCTAAATCGATTGATGAAATGAAAGAAAAAGGTTTATATAAATAAAAGGAGATAAAATGAGTAAAAGTAATGGTGTAGGAAGAAAAATTAGGAAAGTAATTAGATTACCATATATATTCTTTTTAAAAATAAATGGGATGAAGATAAAACTCACTTCATCTATGCCAATTAGTACTATTATTGAAAATCCTAAGAGAATAGAAATAGGTAAACATTGTAATTTTGATCAAAGAACCATAATGAGGGTTTTTGATAATAATTCTAGAATAACAATAGGAAATAATTTTTGCGGAGGAAATGACCTAAAGATTTTATGTTGTGGAACTGTTAAAGTAGGAAACGATGTTACATGTGCCGGTAATGTTTTTATTACATCTGAAAATCATGGGCTTAATCCAAAGACAAAAAGTTTTAACGATAATAAACTTGAATCTTCGAATGTTATAATTGATGATGGTGTTTGGATTGGAGAAAAGGTAATAATTTTACCTGGTGTTTCAATTGGTAAAAAAAGTGTGATTGGGGCTGGAAGTGTTGTAACAAAAAATATTCCTCCATATTGTGTTGCTGTTGGAAATCCAGCTAGAATTATTAAAAAGTATGATTTTAAAGAAAATAGATATAAGTCTATAAAATAAGAGGTACATTATGGTTTCAATTTTTGGTTTTTTTCTTGTAATTGGTATGTTCTATTATATTAAGAATAATTTTAATAATAATATAGGAAAAAATTTGTTTTTTTTAAGTATTGTATCTTTACTAGTTTTAGATATTGGATATGTTGCTAAAATTGGGATTTTTACCCTAGAATATAATTACTTTTTTTCAATACTAAATGGATTCTTTGTAATCTATTATTTATGGAAAAATAAATCAGATTTAAATAAAAAAGACTTAAAATTCATTTGTATTTTTTTAGGATTATTGGTTTTTAGTTTACTATATCCTTTAATTTTTAATAATCATTATTATAGTGTTTCATTTAACGATTCGTGGGATCTATACTTTAGTACTGGAAAAAAGATGGGTTATGTTAGTTTTTCCAAACATTCAATCGGAATGTTTGCTAGAGTAGTAATTTTTATTTTTTCAACTTATATTTTTTACAAAACGATTAAGAAAGATGAAATAAATAAGTATTCATTAATACTATACAGAATATCTATAGTAATAATTTTGTTATCTTTAGTTGAATTTGTTATTACTAATTGTATTAACGGTTTTGCTTTTAGACATTTTGCAATGTGGTTATTTGGTAGAAGTGAATCAACTTATGAATTACCAAGAATTTCATTTTTTGGGTTATATTCTCCTATGTTATTTATGCGAGAACCATCATCATATGTAAGAGCATTATTTATCTTTGGAATTAATGACGTATACATTTTTAGAAATCGTAAATCATTTAAAAAAGAGGCGAAGTATATATTAGGTAGTTTAGTTGCGATTTTTGTTCTTATTGTTTTTTCAAAATCACTTAGTGGATATATTTATATTATTGGATTATCTATTATTATATGGAGTCTATTAAAAAACAAAAAGTATAAAATCATTTTAACAATTATAGTATTTATTTTCTTATTATGTATGAGTTTATTATTAAAAGACAGATTATTAAAAATTATTTCTTCATTTAATAAATTTGATTTAAATCCAAATATGCTTTCGGCCCAAAGCGAAATTATTAGGTTTTATTCTATTAATAATAATTTTAATTTATTTTTAAATAATTTTTTAGTTGGATGCGGATTTGGCACTGTATATTGCTATTCATCCGTTATATCATTATTGGCAAATATTGGATTATTTGGAGTTTCAATTTATATTTTTATTTTAAACTATTTAACGAATTTGTTTAGCAATATAAAATTTTTCTCATGGTTAACCTTTATAGTTATAACCATTACGGGTCTATTTATTGGACATATGAGTTACATAATGTATTTAGAAACATTCGCTTATGAATTATTAATGTTGAAGATGATTGACTGTAGCATAAAAATTAGTTCATAAATCATAATTTAGAGAGGAAGATAATATAATGAGGATAATATATGTTATTTGTCCATATGGTCTTGTTACAGGAGGACCTGATGCATTACATCAAGCGGTATATTATTTAAATAGCATAGGATTAAATGCAAAAATCGTATATTGTGACATAAATTCACATAAATACGTTATACCTGATCCATACAAGTTATACGTTAAGGATTATGTATTATTAAAAGAAATTGAAGATAATAAAAACAACTCGGTTGTTGTTCCCGAAACACAAAGTCATTTAATTAATCAATTTAAAAAATTAGATAAATATGTTTGGTGGTTAAGTGTTGATAATGATTTGAATTCATCCGGGATAAAAAATAAGTTCTTAATAATACTGAAAAAATTAAGATTAAAGAATTTTAGAAAACTGTATAAGATTAATACTTTAAAAAATGTATTAAAACATTCTAAATTTGATTTTAAAAAAAATATAGATGTTAAACATTTATGTGCGTCATATTATGCTTTTGATTACGTTAAGAAAAATATTAAAAAAAAGAAAAATGCTTATCTTTGCATTGAACCTATTAGTATGATTTTTTTGAAAAAGTCAAAATTTACAAATGATAATAAAAAGGACATTGTCTTATATAATCCAAAGAAGAATTTTAGATTTACAAAAAAAATCATTGAAAGTGCGCCAGATATAAATTTTTTAGAATTGAAAGGGTACTCACAAGATGAATTGTTAGATATTTATAAAAAAGCAAAAGTTTATATTGATTTTGGAAATTTTCCAGGAGCGGAAAGGATTCCTAAAGAAGCTGTAATAAACGGTGCTTGTATTTTGACTGGAAAATATGGTGCATCTTCTTTTTATGAAGACGTTCCTATACCTAGTCAATATAAAATCTCTGCCGATGAAAAAAATATAGAAAAAATTGTAAATAAAATTAAAGATTTGCTAAACAACTATAATGATAGGGTTTATGATTTCGAAGAATATAGAAAAACTGTGTTGAACTTAGAAAGAAACTTTAAAGAACAATTAAAAAAAGTTTTTTACAAATAATACTCAAGGGAGTGATAAAAAAGATGAATAATAATATAAAAAAAGTATTACACAATTATAAAAATTTTGGTTTTATATATGGTACGTCTTTTTTATTGACTAAGACAGTATTAAGAAAGTACGAATACCTAACAAGGAGGCGTGCTATCAAAATTTTAGATAATGATTTTGGATATATTTACAAAAGAGAAAAAAGCAAAGGAGTTAATAATAATAAATTTGAAAAGAATATATTTGTTTTTTGGGGACAAGGATTTAACAAATTGCCAGAAATACCTAAAAAAAGCTTAGATAGTATAAAAAAGATATATCCCGATTACAAAATTTATGAAATAACATTGGAAAATTACAAAGAATATATATCATTAGATAAAAATCTTATTCATCTTTTTGAAATAGGAAAAATATCTATACAAACATTTTCTGACATATTGAGATATAATCTTGTTTATAAATATGGAGGGGTATGGTGTGATTTAACTTTATTGTTTTTTGATAAAATTGATTTTGTAAAACAACTTCGTATGAACGATTTTTATAGTTTAAATATCGAATGCGAAGAAAAAGAAAGATTATGGGGAAAAGTTTATGATATAACTTATACAACATTCTTTTTTGCTACTAAAAAGGGAAGTCATATTTTAAAAGCTATTGTTGATTCATATGAAGAATACTATAAAAAATATGATTTTGTTATTGATTATTTTTTAAATGATTATTTTACTATTCTTGCTATGATGCATGGTTTAGAAAATAATTGTTTAAAAAAAATAGAAAAAAATGAAGGTAATCCGTTTTATTTATTAAACATGATTTTAAAACAAGATAGAGATATTAGTCTTGAAGAATGTAAGAAGTGTCCACAAAAATTAACATGGAAAAATATATCTTTAGAAGGGATAAGTATCGATGAGTAAGCGCTTGAGTATGAACTTTGTTTTTAATTTTATAACGCAATTATTGACTGTACTAACTCCATTGATAATTTCGCCTTATATTTCTAGAATTTTTGATGTTACTTTAATTGGTGATTATAATTATTGTTATGCCATTGCATCGGTTTTTGGCCTTTTTGCTAATATGGGTATATCTGTATATGGAATACCAATTATAGCGAAATGCAAAGAATCAAAAGAAAAAAGAAGCAAAGCTTTTTTTGAATTATTTATCATAAAAATAATATTTGCTTTAATAGCTACATTTTTATATTTAGTTTTAATTTTTACAATATTTGAAGCTAAATATACTATTTATTTCCTTTTGTTAACTTTTTATATACTATCTGTATTGTTGGATATAACTTGGTTTTTTCAGGCATTAGAAGATTTTAAAATTATATGTATAAGAACTGTTATTATAAAACTAATATCCTTGATTTTTATATTTATATTTGTAAATGATAAATCAGATATTAATATTTATATTTTAATTAATATGTTATCTTTAATATTACCAAATTTTTTATTATTTTATTCATTAAGAAAACAAATCGTTTATAAGAAATATAATTTAAACATTAAAGCCCATTTAAAACCAATTATTGAGTTATTTATCCCTGGAATTGCGTATACTGTTTATGCTATGGTTGATAAAATGATGATTAAGTTAATAACTGGTGGAACATCTGAGCTGGGTTACTATGAACAAGCATATAAATTAGCATTTGTTGGTGTTACTATCATGTCTGTTTTTGGGACTGTATTATCTACAAGAATTTCTGCGTTAAAAAATGATGATGAAATAAGAGAGTTGCATAAGTATTCTTATAGTATTATTCTTATCGTTGCTATACCATTACTTATTGGTTTATTTGTTTTATCGGATTATTTTATTCCTTTTTATTATGGTGATGGATATGAAGGATCTATAAGCATTTTAAAAGTATTTTCATTTTTGCCATTAGTTATGGGAATAAGCAACTTTGTATCTTATCAATATTTTATTCCTAAAATAATTACAAAACCAACAATGATTATTGTTCCAAGCGCAATTCTAATTAATATATTGTTAAATATTATATTCATTAGATATTATGGAGGTTTTGGTGCAGCTCTTGCGACAATAATATCTGAATCTTTTATTTCAATTTTATATCTGATTTTTTACTTTAGATTTCAAAACATATCAATTGTATTAAAAAGTATATATAAATATTTTATATCTGGTTTGCTAACTTTTTGCTTAATATATATAGCAAATTTATTGTATCCATGTATATCATTTTTTACATTCCTCTTATATGGCGTTTCTATTTTTGTTTTATTTTTCAGTATAGTTTTAATTTTAAAAGATGAAATAGTATTAACTTTGATTAATAAGATAATTATTAAACTAAGGAGGAAGAAAAGTGTATAATCTTGCGGTAGTAATAGTGAATTACAATGATTCAAAAAGAATAAGGGATTTGGTTAAAACTTTAAAAAAATATAATATTTTTAAAAAAATTATAATATCGGATAATAATTCTTCTGATGACAATAAAAAAATTATACATAATCTTCAAGACAGTGTTGTAAAAGTTATATTTAATAACGAAAACTTGGGTTTTTCTGGAGCAAATAATACTGGATTAGAATATTTAAAAAAATGCAATATTGATTATGTTTTTACAATTAATTCGGATGTTATGGTAAGTAAAAAAACTATTATTAATTCAGTGAAATTTTTAATAAAACACGAAGATATTAGTTTAGTTTCTGCGATAATGAACGAATATGGTGAACAAAAACAATGTTATTATAACTTTCCAACTGTTACTCATTCAGTAGCTGAAAATTTAGGAATTATTAAACTGTTTCATCTAAAACCAAAAGTAATAGAAAAACATGAAGATTATATTATTTGTGATTATATAAGATCTTCTTACTGGTGTGTAAGATTTAAAGATTTTGAGAGAATTGGTTTTTTTGATAAGAACACATTTTTGTATCATGTAGAAACTTGTGTAGGAATCAAACTTTCCAAAGCAAGAAAAAAGTGTGCAATTTTAACGAATGAAACATACGAACATAATCATATTTATAAGAAAGGATATAAGATTAAAGGTTATAAAGAGACATATAAATCTTTAGTTTACATTTTTAAAAATTATTATAATAAGAATTGTTTTGAATTATTATGTTTGAAAATATCATATGAATTAGGTTTATTCATTAGATTTATTTTTCGTGTGAAATAATTATGAAGGGATTGTTTATAATGAGTGCAAATAAAATGAAAAAAAAGAAGAAAATAATTAAGAGGGGATTTAGGATTTTTAATATCGTGTTATGGGGTATTTTTATTATTGCTTTTATATATTTATTATATAATGTTTTTAAAATTAATATGGTACCTAGTAAATATATTATAGTTGGTGGAATAGTTTTGCTATTTATTGTTTTAGTAACAGGTGTTATTACTATCTTTAAGAAAACAGGGTTTTTAATATTCATTATAACGGATTTAGTAATGATACTATTTATGTGTTTTTATTTTTACACAGGTAGTAAAATTAATTTGCTATATAATTTTTTAGAAAATAGTTTTGGAATAAAGTATAAAACTAATATTTATGATGTTATTGTTAAGAGTGATAGTCACTATTCTTCATTTGAAAGCATAAGTGAGAAACAAATAATCTATTATCCGGATAATAATGATGAGGAAAATGTCCTTATTACTTTAGCAAAAGAAAAAATCAATAATCCCGATTTGATTAAAGGTGATAATATAAATGAGTCTCTTATTAAAGTTACGAATGACTCCAATTATATTTTAATAGTAAACTCTGGCGATTATGATGCTATGGTAGGTATAGATGAAGAATATGATAAAAAAACAAAAATAATTGGGACTATTGAAATAAAAGTTGAGGATGAAAAAACAAATAATAAAAAGAATAATGATAATAATAGCATTATAGATAATTCATTTATTGTATATATATGTGGAATAGATACTAGAAGTGGAAAATTACCTATTAAAAGTTTATCAGATGTTAATATAATTATGGCAGTTAATCCACAAAAAAGGAAAGTACTTATGGTTCATATTCCTCGAGATTCATATGTTGAAGTTCATGGAAAATCAGGCTTAAAAGATAAACTTACTCATACTGGAACAATTGGTGGAGTTAATTTAACTATGGAAACAATAGAAGATTTACTAGATATTGATCTTACATATTATATAAGATTAAACTTTAATTCAGTTATTAGGTTAGTAGATGCTATCGGAGGAATAGACGTTTATTCAGATGTTAATTATCAATTTAATTCGTATAATTTACCATCATTAACTATTTATCCATTACAAATGAATCACCTTAATGGAAATGAAGCATTAGCATTTGCGAAAGAAAGACATGCTTATGCTACTGGTGATAAACATCGTGGAGAAAACCAAGAACAAGTTATACAAAGAATTATTGAGAAAATAGGCCAAAGCCAAACATTATTAACAAAGTATGATGACATTTTAAAAGCATTAGATGGTACATTTGAAACTAATATTTTAAATAGTGATATATCTGCTCTAGTAAAAATGCAATTAAATGATATGAAAAAATGGAGTTTTGAAACATATAATATTAATGGTACTGGTGCTTTAGATTATACATACTCTTATCCAAATCAAAAATTATATGTAATGTATCCTGATACTGTTACAATAGATGAGGCAATTAAAAAATTAAATGATGTTATGGATGAAAAATAAATAAGATGTCGAGAGACATCTTTTTAATTTACAAACAACTGTTCGTAATGTATAATTATTAATGAAAGTGAATGATAATATGGATGAAGAAAAACAAATAAAATATTATTCCGTTACTCAATATAATACATCTATCAAGAATTATTTAGATGGAATTCCACAATTAAATGATGTACATATTAAGGGTGAAATAAGTAACTGGAAAGGTGCAACAAGAGGACACTTATATTTTACTTTAAAAGATGAAGAATCTCGTATAAGTGCAGTTATGTTCTCATCTGCTGCTTCTCACTTAGAGTTTACTCCTAAAGAAGGAGATAAGGTTTTAGTAGATGGTAGAATTTCTGCTTATCCAACATCAGGAACATATCAAGTATATATTAATAAAATGGTTCTTGATGGTGAAGGAGATTTACTAAAAAAACTTGAAGAGTTAAAGAAGAAGTTAGCAGCTGAAGGTTTATTTGATGAAGCACATAAAAAGCCAATCCCTAAGTTTCCTAAAAGAATTGGTGTAATAACATCAAGTAATACTAACCAAGCAGCAGTGCATGATATTATTACTACAATTAATAGAAGATATCCAATATGTGAAGTAATATTATTTCCAGCCATGGTTCAAGGAGAACAAGCTAAGTTTGATATAGTTAAACAAATTGAAGAAGCAAATGATCCTAAGTATTGCCTTGATACATTAATAGTTGGAAGAGGTGGAGGTTCTATTGAAGACTTATGGGCATTTAATGAAGAAATAGTAGCTCGTGCAATATATAATTCAAATGTACCAATTATCTCAGCCGTAGGTCATGATATTGATTACACAATTGCTGACTTTGTAGCTGACTTAAGAGCTGCAACACCAACAGCAGGAGCAGAGCTTGCTGTTCCAAATCTTGCTGATGTAAAATCAATGCTAAACCAATATCAAATAAGATCTAATAATGCAATTAGTACAAAAATAAGAAGACTTAAAGATATCTTAGAAAAGATAAAGAAGAGTTATGTATTACAAAATCCACTTGCATCTTTTGAAATAAAAGAACAAAAATTAGATGAATTAATTAATAGATTAAATACAAATCTTATTAATAAAATTAATAATGCTAAGACAAGATATAATACACTTATATCAAAAAGAATTGTTAAACATCCTGAAGAGATGTTTATAGCATATAAGAATCAAATGGAGTTAATGATTAATAAACTTGAATTATTAAATCCACTTAATGTCCTTAAGAAAGGTTATACAGTAACTGAAGTTAATGATAAACCATTAAAATCAATTAAAGATGTTAAAGTAAATGATAAACTAAGAATCAAAGTTATTGATGGTGAAATAAATGCAAATGTAGAAGGAGTTAAATAAGATGGCAAAAGAAGAAAAAAAGTTTGAAGAATTAATGGAAGAAGTTGAAACTATTGTTGAATCTTTAGAAAATGGAGATGTAGATTTAGAAGAATCTATAAAGAAATATACAGAAGCTATGAAGATAGTTAAAACTTGTTCAGAAAAACTTGAAAGTGCAACTGAAACAGTTAATAAAGTATTAACTGAAAATGGAACTTTAGAAAACTTAGAAGTATAAGAAATATTTTTAAAATATTTCTTTTTATTTTGAATATTGTTATACTAGATATGTAAGGTAGGTGGATATAATGAAGAAAAATAAAGTAACTGATGAAGCTTTAAGAAAGATGGCATCATATATTATTATTGTTTCAGTAGTTTTTATATCTGTAATACTTTTATTTGTAATATATATGGAAGTAAGTTTAAAATCCCCACTTGATTATAAAGTTAACAATAGTATTGAAGATATACTTATAAAAAATGAATTTAAAGAGTTAATAATAGGCGAGAGTCCTTTAAATCTAGAAGAGCTTTGTATAGAAGGATGTGCTTATAAGAAAGATGACTTTGGTAAGACTAATTACTATAAAATAAATCATGAAAACGGAGAGTATAAGTTATTTATAATTACTAATAGTGCAAGAGTAGATGAAATATTCCTAGGTAAGAGAATAACCAATCTTTCAGTTGGTTATTATAAAGATAATATAATATTTAAATATGTGTATAATGATGATGTAGATGAGTATGATGAAGTAATTCTTTATAATGGAGTAAGTACCCAAGTAATTACATCTATGTCTACAAATGAAATGGAAGTTACTGATGAAGGAATAATCTATTATCAATTTGCATGTTTAAATGAAGCATATACAAATACAATGAAACAAAAATATTTGTTAGTTCCATTTAATACTATTCCAACACTTATAGGTGAAGAAAAGATTAATTATTCAAAATGTTAAATAAAGTTGTCAAGTTTGACAACTTTTTTAGTGTTTTCTTTGATGTATATAATCAATAATGTTAAAATAGAAAATACAGGACTAATTAGGAAGGTGAATAAATATGACATACGTTAATGAGGTTGATTTTAGAGAACCTGTTAGAAGAAAATTAGAATTTTTTGGACTACATAATGAAACATACTTAGATGTTATATGTGATGGTATGTTTGCAAAAATATTTAAAGATGCATTAGGTTCATATAGTATTCCATCTGATGATATAGTTTTAAGCAAATTGGATGGTGATTGTGCATTTAAGTATGAATTTAAAACAATCTATTCAGAAGATGAAAACAGTAATGTTATCGAAATTCTTTCAAATGCTGATGGAGGAGTTGCTCTTAGAGCAGATTTAGGTAATACTCATTTTTATGCAATTGCAAAGAATAATACTTTAACTTTTGGAACACTTAAAGATGATCAATTTGTAGAATCAGTTGTTAACCTATCTGGTAATGATGTTAAATCAATTGAAGTAACTAGAAATAATCTAGATAATCAAGTTGTTCAAAATGCAACTGTCAAACCAATGGGTATTAAGTTAAAGGCAAATGAATATTATTCATATACACCTAAGAAACATGGTGATAAACCAGAAACAGTTGGAAGATTTATAAACAAATTTGATAGGTCTTCAAGACTCATGGCTGTTACAACTTCTAGAGAATTAAAAGAGAATGCACCTTTTATTCCAAATATAATTGAATCAACAGTTCAAGAGATGGATAAAGACCTTGCATTAGAAGAAGTTAAAAAAAGAAGATTACATAAATAATGTAATCTTTTTTTGTAAACACTTATTTTTTTTCTTGTTGTTAGTCAATAATAATCATATAATTAAAGTATGATAGGAGTGAATGTATGGATACAAATATTTTAACTAGCAACGGAATAGATATTAATAAAGGATTAGAATTACTTGGAGATATGGAAATGTATAATGATACTCTAAGAGATTTTATTACTGAGTCAGAAACAAGAATACCTCAAATCCAAAATGCACTTGCAACTGGAGACATGGAAACATATGGTATTTTAACTCATGCTATGAAAAGTGATTCTAAATATCTAGGATTTGATAAATTAGCAGAATTATCTTACAACCATGAAATGGCTGGTAAAGGTGGAGATGTTGCTTATGCTCAAACTAACAATCCAGAATTAATGGCTGAAGCTAATAGAATTATTACAGTTGTAAAACAATATTTAGGACTATAATTAATCAGGGTGGTAATCATTATTTAACAGAGGTGATTATATGAACATCAATGAAATTGTTAAAAATATACCAAATGCTATAGCAAAGTACTTTAAACATATTTATATAGTAAGTAAGAGTAGAAATGAATTCTATTCAATTGATTACTCTGGTTCTAAAACAAAAGTAGAACCAAAGAAAGAATTCAAAGAAATAGAAAATGTTTTAAGTAACTATAATAAATCATGGGAATCTATTGTTAATACTAAAAAAGGTATTTATACATCAGATAAACATGGTGATGATCTTATTCTTATGGATGACTTAGGAGATTATAGAGTTTTATACTTAATTAATCTTATTCCTAAGAAAGAAACTAAGAAATATAAGATTATAGTTGCAGATGACTCAACTATTATTACTAAATTCTTATATAAATTATTTAAGGATCAATATGATGTATTAATAGCTCATAATGGTAAAGACGCAATTAATCTTATTGAAGGTAATGATTTAAAAGATATAGCAGGATGCTTTATTGATTTAAACATGCCTATATCAACAGGATATGATGTACTTGATTATTTTAAGAAAAATAATCTCTTTAAAACAATACCTGTTTCAATCATATCTGGTGAAGATGATGTAGACACTATATCTAAGATTACTATTGAATATGATGTAGTAGATATGTTAAGAAAACCATTTGATCAAACAGCGGCTAGAGATTTAGTAACTAAAACAATTAATTTTAATAAATAGAAGTGTAAACTTCTATTTTTTGTTGTAATTATTTTGTTTAATGATATTATATATACCATTAACAGGGGGATATTATGAATAGAAAAAAATTAATTGAAGCGATAGAAAAAGGCATCATGGCTTCCCAGATGGCAATTAATTTTAAAATGCATGATTTAAATTTATATGAAGAAATAAATAAGTTAGAAAATGAAGGTTATACACTTCATAGAACTTATTATTCAGATGGACAATTTAAATATGAATTTGGAGCGGATAATAAGAAAAATTTAACACGTGATATTGATATTATTACTAGACCAGATGAAAGAGAAGTTAGACTTTTATGTATGTCTGATTTACATTACACTTCTGTTGGTGAGAATAGAAGTGCAATACATATTGCTTATAATCATGCCAAAACTCATGGCATACATGTAATACTAGTTCCAGGAGATATTCTACATGGTAAATTTAGTTCTGTAGATGAAAAATATAAACCAGGTGTTGAACAAATAAAAACATTCTTAAAAGACTTTCCGTTTGATAATGATATAATTGTAATTGGTACTGGTGGAGACCACGATGAATCAATTTATAGTAATGATCATATAGATCCACTTAAAGTTATATCTAAAAGTAGACATAATATAGTTCTACCAGGATATTTTAAAACAGTAGTTAATATTAAAAACTCTAAGATTATATTAACTCATACTAATAAAATGAATAAATCATATGACATAAATTACACTGATGATTATCAACTTAAGGTATGTGGTCATCCTCATAAATATGCATTCATGGATGGTAACTCTAAAGTTAAAGTAGTTGCTCCTACAATTAGCAATATTATAGCTCCAATAAGTTCATTCTTAGAATTTATCTTATTGTATAATGAAGATAATTATTTACAAAAAATGGTAGTTAAGCATTATGGTGTATTAGATGGAAAAGAAATATTCTTAGGGGAAACAACAACTAATATAACTAACTCAGAAGTTAAAAATGATAATATTGAAAATTATAGTCATAAGACTATTAGAAATCCATATCCATATCAAGAAATTCCTGATAATGATACACTAGTTCAAGAACTACAAAAAGATAATAATGAGAAAACAACAAGATTAGAAACACTTGAAGCTAAGTACTATGATGTTTCTAAAGAAAATGAAGAAAATAAAAAAATGAATGAAAAACTTAGTATTTCACTTGAAACAGCAGAAGATCAAGCACGTAAATTGGATTTAATAAATGAACAATTAAAACAAGATAGTTCATTTAAATCAGAAAAGATATGTGATTTAAAAAATACTAATAAAAAGTTAAAGAAAACTAATTTTGATTTAACTGTATCTAAGAAAGAATTAGAAGACGAGAGAAAAGAGTTAATGAGTGAACTTTTAGAACTAAGAGAAAAAGTATCTCTTTATGAAGAAAAACTAGAAGCTAAAAGTCGTCGTATAAGTGAAGTTGAAAAAGATAATGAAGCATTATCAATATGGAAAAGAATGTATAAAGATTATTACTATGACTTACGTAATAAATTATTAAATCAACAAAGCGAAGCTGAATTACCAACAATACCAATTGATTTAACTGAGGATGAATCAATAGTAGAAAATACTTTAGAAGTTGAATCAATTGTAGAAACTGAAGAAGTAACAATAGAAAGCTTTGATGATGCTTTAGATGAAGTAAAAGATAACTTCAGAGAACAAATTGATAATGAACAAACTCAAAAGAGAAGAAAAAAAGAATTTAAACAAAACAAGTTTGATTATTCTCAAAGAAGTAAAGCAGATAGAATTGAAGAATTAAAAAGTAAACTTAGAAAGTAAGTAATATAAATGGGAAAAGAATACGCGATAAAAAGAACAAGAGCTATTTATATTGAATTGTTATTATTTCAAAATGAACTAATTAAGAGAATTAATGAATTAGTAGTTAAACAAGATGAGGATTATATAAAGCAAAATGTAATACCTGTTTATGATTCTAATGATCATTATTACTCAGTAAAAGCATTAGATGACCTAAATAAAGCAATAGATAAAATTGAAGAAGTAAACATGCTTTTATATAGCATGCTATACGATATGCTTTTTGATAAAAAAATCATATTTGTAGATGAAGCAGACAACATCTATGATGAAGAGATTCTATCAGATGAAAAAGCAGAAGAAATTATATCTTCACTTGAAAGTTATAAAACTAGAAAGAAGTAAGTGTATTTTAAATACACTTATTTTATTGCAAAAATAGAATAAAAATGTTAATATCTTTACGTATTAAGGAGGAACCTTATGAAAAAAGTAATTATTATTAAATATGCTGAATTAAATACTAAAAAAGATAATATTGATTTCTTTTTAAAGATATTAAAGAAGAATATTGAGACTACTTTAAATGATAATACTAAGAAAATTACTTATGACCATGGACGTATGTTTATTGAGTCAGAAAGTGATGACTTTGAAGAATTATTAGAAAAGATTAAAAATGTATTTGGTATTCATGAAATTAATATTGCTTATAAATTAGAAACAACTGACTTTGAAGAAATAAAATCTACTTTAGCTGAACTAGTTAAAGAACAAACTTTTTCTACTTTTAGGGTTACTACAAAAAGAAGTGATAAATCATATCCTTTGGACTCTATGGAAATTAGTAGAATACTAGGTGGAGTAGTACTAAGAACTTTAAATGGAAAAGTAAGTGTTGATGTTCATAATCCTGAAGTAACTATAAATGTTGAAGTAAGACGTGGAAAGTCATATATCTATTTTGAAAAAGCAAAAGGATTAGGTGGTTATCCAGTTGGTGCAGCAGGAAAGGGTCTACTTATGTTATCAGGTGGAATTGATTCACCAGTTGCTGGTTATCTTGCTATGAAACGTGGTGTAAGAATAGAAGCAATCTATTTTGAATCTCCTCCTCATACATCAGTTGATGCCAAGAATAAAGTTATTAAACTTGCACGTAAATTATCAGGATACTCAGGATATGTAAAAATACATGTTATTAACTTTACTGAAATACAAGAAACAATTCTAAAGAATGCTCCTCATGATTATCTAATAACAATCATGAGAAGAATGATGTATAGAATATCAGAGAGAATTGCTAAAAAGAATAATTGTAAGTGTTTAATAAACGGAGAATCAATTGGTCAAGTGGCTTCTCAAACTCTAACTTCTATGACTTGTATAAATGCAGTTACTAATATGCCTGTTATTAGACCAGTTGCATGTTTAGATAAAAATGACATTATTGATATAGCTAAGAATATAAATACATATGATATATCAATTGAACCATTTGAAGACTGTTGTACAATCTTTGTACCTAAGCATCCAGTTATTAATCCTGAGAAATATTTATGTGAAGAATATGAATCAAATGTTGATTATGATGCATTAGTTAAAAAGGCTGTTGAAACAGCAGAAGTAATAAAAGTAGAACCATCATCTTTAAATGAAATAAAAGAAGATTATAAAGACTTATTTTAAGTCTTTTTTTCTTGTATATTAATGCTTGTTTTGATATATTTAACATGGAGGATATAGATATGGATAATCAACAAAATTTTAATTCAATTGATCCAAATACTGGATTTGTTCAAAACCAACAACCAGATATGAATCAAACACAAATGCCAGGAACTAATTTCCAAGGAGGTTCATCAGGTATTCAAGAAAGAAGTATTCCTATGTGTATTATTCTTTCACTTGTTACTTGTGGAATCTATGGTTTAATTTGGTTCTATAATTTAACAGAAGACTCTAATAAAGTAGGAGATTCTAAAACAGCTAGTGGAGGTTTAGCAATACTATATACACTTCTTTCATGTGGTATTTATGGTATTTACTGGTTCTACAAACTTGGCGCTAAAATTGGAGAAGCTCAAAAGAAATATGGAACAGGAACAGGAAATGATTCTGCTGTACTATATTTAATTCTATCTCTAGTTGGATTAGGAATTGTTCCTTATATTTTAGCTCAAAGTGAATTAAATAAAATTGCACATAAGTAATAAAAAAATTAGAGTAATAATATTTAATTTGTTACTCTTTTTTTTAGGTGTTATTTATATAGTAATAAATGAAAAAACAGAATATGGAATACCTTGTATATTTCATGAGTTAACGGGTTTTCTTTGTCCTGGATGTGGAATTACTAGATGTATTATATCTATTTTACATGGTAACTTATATGAAGCATTTAGATATAATGCTTTCGTATTTATAGGTTTACCATTTTTCATATTTATCTATATAAATAATCTTTTTAACTTATTAACTAATAAGGGTAAAAAAATAGTAGTACCAGAAAAAGTATTAATAATTCTAGTTATAGTTTTAATAGCATTTGGTATAGTTAGAAACATTATTTAAGCAAAGAGAAAACCTCTTTGCTTTTTGGTTGCATATTTCATAAATTATGCTAAAATAAACCCTAGATAGAGGTGAAAGTATGAAGATATTATCTGTAAATGCGGGAAGTAGTTCCCTAAAATTCAGATTATACGATATGCCAAAAGAAGAAC
>CAMNJQ010000068.1 GCA_946541575.1 uncultured Clostridium sp.
GCTTTAAAATATAAAACCCCAATTGAGTATAGAACTCAACTAGGGTTCAAATAGTATCTTTTTATTGTCTACTTTTCTTTGACAAGTCCATTTAGAGCTTGTCTTTTTCTTTGCTATGTTATCAAATTGTTAACTTTAAACAAAATTCAACCACAATTAAATATAATGATTTTGTTTTGAAAGTGGTGAGAGTTTTGGACTTGTTTTGTAAAAGATTTAAAAAGTTAAGAGTTGACTCTGGATATACACAAGAACAATTAGGTAAATTATTAAATGTTACTAAAGTAAGCATTTGTAATTATGAAAAAGGTAATAGAATGCCTTCAATTGATACTTTGGTAGTAATTGCAAATTTATTTAAAGTAGATTTAGATTATCTCATTGGAACAGATAATTATGTTGTAAGTGAAGATGATGAGCATTATGGTATTAGGATGGCAACTGAAGAAATAGAATTAGTTAAAGAATTAAGAAAACATAATGATTTATATAATAGTTTGATTGATGATTCGAAAAGAACTATTGAACTTATTGAGAAAAAAATTAGATAAAAGCATATTTATAATATGTTTTTTTTAATGAAATGATGTTATAATATTTTCATAATAGGAGGGGTATATGAATATTATTGATGTTATTGATAAAAAGCGTAATAATGGAGAATTAACAAGGGAAGAATTAGAATTTGCTTTTAATGGGTATTTAGAAGAAAAGGTATTTGATTATCAAATGTCTTCTTTGCTCATGGCTATTTGTATAAATGGAATGTCTGATCAAGAAGTTTTTGACTTAACGGATATTTTTATAAAAAGTGGAGAAGTAATGGATTTATCTTCTATTCCTGGAGTTAAAGTAGATAAGCATTCTACTGGTGGAGTAGGAGATAAGACAACTTTAATTATTGCTCCTATAGTTGCTTCTTTAGGTATTATTGTTCCAAAAATGAGTGGAAGAGGATTAGGACTTACTGGAGGAACCATAGATAAGTTAGAAAGTATTCCTGGATTTAAAGTTGAAGTAACTGCTGAAGAATTTGTTAAAGAATTAAATGATATTGGAATGATAATATGCAGTCAGACAGATAAATTAGTTCCTTTAGATAAAGTAATATATTCTTTAAGAGATGTTACAGGGACTGTTGATTCTATTCCGTTAATTGCCGTAAGTATAATGAGTAAGAAAATTGCATGCGGTGCAGATAAAATACTTATAGATATTAAGTGTGGGGATGGCGCTTTAATTAAAGACGAACGTTCTGCTAAAGAATTAAGAGATTTAATGGTTAGAATTGGTAATAATTATAATAAAGAAGTCCGTTGTTTAATTTCTGATATGAATACTCCTTTAGGTGTATGTGTTGGAAATGCACTTGAAGTTGCTGAGGCTGTTGAATTACTTGATGGAAAAGTAAAAAATAATTTATATGATTTATGTGTTGATATTGCCAGTAATATGGTTAGTATGGCTAAAGATATTTCAATTATCGATGCAAGAGATGAAGTAATTGATGCGATTAATTCTAAAAAAGCTCTGGAAAAATTTTATCAATTTGTAAACTATCGTGGTGGAAATCTTGAAAGAATGAAAATAAGTGATAATAAACTAGAAGTTAAGTCTACTAAAAAAGGTGTTATTACTGCTATAGATGCATTAATAGTAAGTAAAGTTTCCAATGCTTTGGGAAGTGGAAGAGAAAATAAAGAAGATACAATTGATTATGAAGTAGGTGTATTCTTAAATAAACAAATTGGTGATGTAGTAAATGAAGGGGATACATTGTGTACTTTATACTACAACAAAATTTCAGATAATTTTAATATTGCTGATGCATTTACAATTGAAGAACAAGAAAAAATAACTAATAATTAGTTATTTTTTTTATCTATAAATCTTATATAGTATTCTTCATAAGTCATAGGGTTATCTTGAATATATTTAGCTATTTCTTTACCAACATATCTATAATGCCATGGTTCATTCATATATCCTGTTATTGGTTCATATTCTTTTGTATATCTTAAAATAAATCCATATTTGTAAGCATTTTTTTTCATCCAAGTAAATTCTTTCGTTTTTCCAAAATTTGTATATGTTAGTTTACCATTATCAACATCTACTGCTAAACCTGTTTGATGTTCTGAGTATCCTGGCCTTGCTGAATAAGTATCTGCTTTTTCTTTTCCATCTTTTTGTGAATAATTATTATATAATTGTGTTTGATATTTATAGCTTCTATATGTTGATATAGCTCTTATAGTATAGCCTTCTTTTTTTGCATTTTTTGCTAATTCTTCAAATGCTTTTGCAGCATCTTTAGTCATATATCTTTTATCGCTTGTATAATCTTCATTGATCATTTCTAAATCTGGAGTATAATCTTCTCCTAAATAATTATATTTATTTACTAATACTTGATTTGTATATTTATTTGGACTATCCTGTATATTTTGATAAAATTCATTATCAAGTCCAATATTTACATATACAATTACTTTTTCAATGTCTAATTTGGGATTCTTTTCTTTATAATTTATATACCTGTCTATAAATTCTTCCTTAAAAAAATCTATTTTTTCATTTATATTATTTAATTTGTTTAACTTTGTACTTAATTCATTTACTACAATATCTTTTTTAGAATTATTAGTATTTTTTTTATTATTATCATTATTATGATTGTGTAATAATATGCAGGATATAAAAACTATTATAATTATTAAAAGTAATTTTAAATTACTCTTTTTTCTTTTTTCCTTTTTTTTAATAATCTGAGTATTTGTATTATTTTTTGTATTTAGACTTTTTGAATATAAATTTGCATTTTTAGCTACTCTTGATTTTGTATTTGAAATATTTTTATTTTTATATTCCATACTTCTACCTCATACATATTAATTATATTATAGCATATTTTTTAATAGGAGGATTTATGAAGAGATTTGTTGTTTTTTTTATGATAGTACACATTTTTACATTATTTATTCCTAAAGTATATGCAGAAGAATATTTGAAAAATGCTAAAAGTGGAATTTTGATTGAGAGTTCTAGTGGTAAAATATTGTATGAAAAAAATAAAAGTGAAAGAGTATCTATTGCTTCTTTAACTAAGATGATGGTTCAAATAATAGTACTAGAAAATATTGAATCTGGGAAGACAAAATGGGATGATATTGTTACTGCAAGTAGTAATGCTTCTGGTATGGGTGGTACTCAAATATGGCTTTCGACTGGTGAAAGAATGAGTGTTAGAGATTTATTTAAAGGAATGTCAATTGTAAGTGCTAATGATGCAACAGTTGCACTTGCTGAATATATTGCAGGAAGCGAAGCAAACTTTGTAAAGTTAATGAATGAAAAAGCTAAAACTTTAAATTTAAAAAATACAGTTTTTAAGAATTGCACAGGATTAGATGAAGAAGGTCATTTCTCGAGTGCAGAAGATCTTGCTATTATTGCCAGAGAATTATTAAAACATGATGAAATTTTAAAGTTTTCCTCAGTTTATGAAGATTATATTAGAGTTAATACACCAAATAAATATTGGTTAGTAAATACAAATAAATTAATTAGATTTTTTAATGGCGCAGATGGTCTTAAGACAGGATTTACTGATGATGCATTATATACAATGGCTGCTACAGCGAAAAGAGATAATTTACGTCTTATAGTAATTGTATTAGGTGAGGCAGATAGCAAAACTAGAAATAATGAAGCTATGGAACTACTTAATTATGGATTTGACAACTATAAGATTGATTTATTAAAGAAAAAAGGTGATGTTATTGATACAATTAATATAGAAAAAGGAACTAAAGATAAGATTAATTTAATATTAGATGAAGATTTAACAATTCTTACTAAAAAAAGTGAGCAAAGTATAAAATATGATTATAAAGTTTCTATTGATGATGTTTGTTTACCAATAAAAAAAGGCGACGTTGTTGGTAAATATTATCTAATGAAAAATGATATAGAAGAAAAGTCGGTTAATTTGATTTCCAATGATGATGTTTTTAATGTAGGCTATTTTAAATATTTATTAAATTATTTTATATCTATTTTTTAAGGAATACTTTGAGTATTCTTTTTTTAATGATAAAATAATAAGAAGGAAGGAATATATATATATGGAAAAGTCAAAAGTTTATTTTACAAAAAAAATTAATGCTGATAATTTAATAAAAATTTATGATGTTTTGGGAGTTAAATTAACTGGGAAAGTAGGGGTTAAAGTTTCTACTGGTGAAAGAGGATCAAAAGGATATTTAAAAGCTGATTTAATATCACCTTTAGTTAAAATGCTAAATGGTACTATAATAGAATGTAATACTGCTTATCCTGGTGCAAGAAATACTAAGGAAGACCATTTAGAGGTTGCAAAGGAACATGGATTTACAAGTTTTGCTGATGTTGATATTATGGATGGTGATGGCGAATTCAAAATTCCTGTAAATGATGGTAAACATTTGAAATATGATATAGTAGGAAATAATTTTAAAAATTATGATTCTATATTGAATTTAGCACATGGTAAAGGACATGCAATGGGAGGATTTGGAGCTAATTTAAAAAACCAATCAATTGGTATTGCTTCTAGAAATGGTAAAGCTTATATTCATAGTTGCGGGAAGACAGAAGATCCTGATAAATGCTGGAGTGTAGATTATGAACAAAAGGATTTTATTGAATCTATGGCTGAAGCAGCAAAAGCAGTAGCTGATTATTGTAAAGATAATAATAAGCAAATTGTTTATATAACTATTGCAAATGCAATTAGTGTTGATTGTGATTGCGATGCTAATCAAGGAGATCCTGTAATGGGTGACATTGGTATTTTTGCAAGTTTAGATCCAGTTGCAAATGATCAAGCTTTCATTGATGCATTATGGAATTCTACTGATCCAGGACATGAAAAAATGATGGAAAGAGTAGATAGACAAGAGGGAAGACATATAACTGAATATGCTGAAAGTATTGGGCTTGGAACTACTGATTACGAATTAATTGAAATTTAGTTTAAAAAAAAATAACTGAATATTTTCAGCTATTTTTTTATCCAACTAACCATTTGTATTTTTTTACACTATATAATGGAATTAATGGTATTAGAATAGGCACATTTTTAATATATTTCTTGTATTTTTCATCATTTCCATAGGTTCTATCTTGTCTTAATTCAAGCCTTCTTGCACCACTAAACATTATGTATACAATTCCAAGAAAACCTAGTATAGAAATTAACCATTGCCATCCAGATAAAGATGTAAAACCTGAGATAAATATTCCTAACCAAATAATTAATTCTCCTAAATAGTTAGGACATCTCACTATTTTAAACAATCCAGTATCACAGAATCTAAATGGATCCTTTTGCTTTGCTTTATTCTTTTGATAATCAGATATTGATTCTATCATAATACCAAATGATGTTATTATCATTCCAATTATAAAACATATATCGCTACCACTATTATTAACAAATCTATAAATTATTGGTGATGTCATCAATATATATAAAAATGCACATGATATCCATAACATTATTTTTAGTAGTAATGACATGTCTTTGCCATCTTTAGTTTCTGTTTTCATCTTTTTATTATATGATGAACTTTTTAACTCTCTATATGCTAGAAATCCTCCTAACCTTAATCCATAGCATATTAATATAACACTTGCTATGATATAAGATATATTTAAAATATCTTTAAATAAAATTAATAGCATTATACCTATTACTGAAATTGAAAATCCATATCCTAGTGAAATAAACCATATATATTTTTTAAATCCTAGTAAGCAAATAATTAATATTGCAATAAATAGTATTAATATTTCATTTGTAATTATCATTTTCTCACCTCTATTATCATTATATCAAATATTTAAATGTTTTATTAAGTTGATTTCAATTATTTCAAATGATATAATATCTAATCAAAAGAGGTTATATATGAAAGATATTAATGTTGAAAATTTATCTGATGATGAATTAATGGAACTTTTAAATGTACTTGAAGGATTTAATGATACACTAGACGATGTTGGAAATGTTGAGGAGAAAGAAAATGACTAATGAAGAAAAAATAGAAAGAATTAAAAATCAAAGAAAAGAATTATTAAAGCAAGTAAATGAAAGTATTATTAATAATTCAAGTCAACTATCTTTAGATGCTAATGAAATTATGATGAATCTTGAATTTGATGAAAAGATTATTAAAAGATATGAGAGTTTACTAAATGCTCAGTCTTTGATTCAAAATTTAACACTTGAAATAGTTGAATGTAATGACCCTTTAAAAGTAATAGAATTGAGAAAAAAGCTAAATTACTATATAAATAAAATAAAATCAGAAATAAAGAAGAGAAATATTAGTCAAGAAAAAATTGATAAGTATCAAGAAGAAAGCGGTTATTTGAGAAAGGATATTGCAAAGTATATTAGATATTTAAAAAGAGAAAATAATATTCATGAGATAGAAGAATTAAATAGTAAGATTGATAAGTTGTCTTCTGAAGATTTGAAATTGTTAAAAAGAATGTTAAAGAATGAATGTAATTATATGAATAAAAATACTAAATTGATGAATGGAATAGTTAAAGAATCTAAAGAAATTGTTAATAATGTAGAAACTGTAGAAACTTTAGATACTGTGGATAATATAAAAACTATTAAAGATGATAATAATTTATTTGAAGAGATAATAAAAACTGATGTAAAAGAGAGAAAAAAATTAGATTTAGATTTTAAACATAATATCTCAAAAGAAAGCATGCGTGTTAATGTCCCAGAATTAAAATATGATTCTTTGAGTGATTATTTAGAAAATAGAGTGGATATGTATAAGTCTACTTATGGATTATTAGATACTTATGAATATGGAACATCTAATATGACGAATGTGTTAAATTTCTTTAAAAATATACCTATATTTTTAGAGAATAGAAAAAAAATAAAACATATGGAAATTGATAGTTCTTATTTTTATAGGGGATCAGATTTAGTTGGATATATTGAATATTCTAAAAAGAAAAATTCTATTGTAAATGGACTAAAGTCATTATTTAGTAGAACTTATTTATTTTCTAGAGAAGCACAATGTTTATCTGATCATAATAAGTGTGCAGAATGGATTATTAATTATTGTAATATTGATTTATATGACAATAAAAATGTAAAAACTATTTAAGGTGGGATCCACCTTTTTTGTTGAATTTTTTTAAAATTATAATATAATTGTAATGGTGATAATATGGAAGCTAATGTGAAAAAAACAATAATCGATACAATGAATAAAAAAGAAGGATTTATTTATTCTAACGATTATAAATTATTAGAAATAGATGATGATTATTGCTTATTTGAAGGAAAAATTTCTAAAAAAAGTTTGAATCCTTATAATATTGCTCATGGCGGTTTTATTTTTGGACTTGCTGATACTTGTGCTGGAGTGTTAGCTAGTGTAGATGGAAGAGCAGCAGTTACTACAAATGGCTCTATTGTATATATGAAGAAGGCAACAGGTGGAAAGATAATTGCGAGAGCTACTTTTTTAAAAAAAGGAATTAGCATTTCTAATATAGAAGTAGAAATTAAAAATGATAAAAATGAAGTGATTGCAAAAGTTATTTATGAGTATTTTTATATTTAGATATATATGATATAATTATGGATAATAAAGAGGTGCTTTATGGAAAAAAATAAGGAACTAGATTTGGTTTTTCCAAAAAATATAAGGAAACATATCTTTACTAAATCTGTTAAAACAACTACTGATGGCAAATATGTTTTAGATTATTTTTTTGAAGATAATGGAATAGTTAAAGATGATTATATAGAGATTATTAACATTAATGGTAATTGGGCAATGTATCCTTTTAAAAATAAATATAACTCATATACTTTTAATGATGATAGTGAATTAATTAGTAATGCTATTATTTCTGAGTTACCCAAAGAAATGCGTATGAAAATATATGTTAAGAATAAAGAAGAAAGAAGTCCTAGAGTAATTCCAGAATTAATGCGTGATATGCTTAGTGAAGCAACTGGTTCAAAAGTAATAAAAGATAATAATGTTGTAAAAAATGTATATATGGTTTTACTTTCAAATGATGGAAAAAATTCAATTGTTTTTGATAACAAAACTAATGAATATCAATTTGAGTTTCGGTTTCCAGTATTTTCGTTGCCGTATGATATGGTTCATAAAATAGGAGAGAATTCTGAAGATGTAGATATTAACTATGATGTTTTATATAATCAAAAAGAATATCCACGTGATGAATTATCAGTTGAAGTTAGAAAATCTATTTCTGATTATTTAAGTAAATTAGATAGTCCTATAAATGTAAGTAATCTTCCTATTTTAGAAGTTGTTGATAAAAATAAAAACGAAATAGTAAATGTTTGCTTTGTTTCATGTCCAAATATAATAACATTTACAAACATATATAGAGCTGAATCTATTTCTATCGATAATGATATTCCTTTAGAATCTACTTATGACAATATTTTGGATAGTGCATTACATAATGAGAGACCAATGATAATAAATAATAAAAATGAAATTATTTCAAACGGAGTTAAGCATAATATTAGTTTGGAAAAGAAGTAGTTAGGGGATGTCAATTTGAATATATCTAATCCTAAAATTTCAAAAAGAATTTTAGAAAGTGAAGAATTAAGTAATGGTGTAGAAAAAGAAAAATATGAAGGAATGATTTATGATAAATGTTTATCTTCTGTTTTAGAAATAAATGATATTACTTTTGACTCTTGTATTTTTAAAAATATTGATTTCAATAATGTAATATTTAATAATATAGATTTTATTGATGTTATTTTTGAAAATTGTGATTTATCTAATAAAAAATTTAATTTTAGATTGTTAGAGCGTGTTATTTTTAAAAATTGTAAAATGCTTGGTGCATCTTTTATAGATGCTAGTTTAAAAGATGTGCAATTTATTGATTGTAAATCTAATTATATTAATTTTAGTAATACTAGAATAAATAAAATTCTTTTAGATAGTTGTGACTTTTCAAATTCTAATTTTTTAGAAAATGAATTAAAGAATGTTTTGATTGAAAAAACTAATTTTAGTAATTCAGATTTTTATAAAACAAAGCTTTGTGGAATAGATTTTTCAAATTCAAATATTTCCGATATTAATTTTGATAAATCATCTATCGAAGGTATGATAATAGATAAGTTTCAATCTATAGATTTAGTTAGAATATTGGGAGTAAAGTTTAAGGAATAGTATAGTAAACTGCATGTAAAAATTATTTTATTTTAATGTAGTTTATTTTTTTTTGTGATATTATAAAATTGTAGAGTAAAGGTAGGTGAGTATAATGGTTTGTAGTTCGTGTAATGGTGAGTATCTTGATGATGGTAACGGATGTCCTTTTTGTAAAAATGAAAATATCAATAAACCTGTTGTTTTTGATAGTGATGAAATAAAGAAAGCCAATTTATTTTCCAAGAAGATAATAAAAAACTTAAAACCTGGAACTTTTACTTACTCAAAGCAAAGTGGATTTTATAAAAGTAATAGTTCATATACTCATAAAAAATATAAAAAAATTATTTTTACCTTTGCTTGTATAGTTATTGTTATAATTGGTATTGTTCTTTTTATTAATAAAGATAAAGCTTTTTATTCTAATAAAGGTAAAAGAACAATAATGATATATATGGTTGGCTCTGATCTTGAGAGTAAGCATTTTGCAGCAAGTAAAGACATAGATGAGATGCTAAATTCATCTATTAATTATGATGATGTTAATATTTTGATATATACTGGTGGAACTAGATCTTGGCATAATAAAGAAATTCCAAATAATATGAATGCATTATTTGAAATAGATAATGGCATATTGATAAAAAAAGGCGAGTATAATACATTAACAAATATGCTAGATTCAGATAATTTAAGCTTTTTGTTAAATTATGGATATGAGAATTATGATACTGAGTACTATGATTTGATCTTTTGGGATCATGGAGCAGGACCAATATATGGTTATGGATATGATGAGTATAATAAACTGGATTCTATGTCTTTATTAGATATTAAGAAAGCTTTAGATGACAGTCCATTTGGGGGAACTAATAAACTAGAATTAATTGGATTTGATGCATGCTTAATGTCTAGTATTGAAGTAGCGTCTATACTTTCTGATTATTCTAATTATATGGTAGCAAGTCAAGAATTTGAGCCTGGAACTGGATGGGATTATTCTTTTTTGGAAAAAATAAATAATGAAGTATCTTCACTTGACTTAGGCATTTCAATTATAGATAACTATTATAATTATTATGATCAGAATGAGTTTATTAATGGTATTAGTTTATCACTTTTGAGATTAAATAAGGTTGAAAATGTAGAAAAAAGTTTAGATGACTTATTCTCTTCAATCGATTATGATTTGTCTTTTGATTTTTCTTCGATTTCTAGAGTTAGATTAAATTCTAAAAGTTTTGGTAAAATGAGTAATAATGATTATGTTTTTGATTTAGTAGACTTTATAGATTTGTTAGATAAACTTCCTAAAAAATATAGTGAAAAAGTATCATTGCTAAAAAGTTCACTGAATGATTTAATAGTTTATCAAAAAACAGATTTAAATAGTACTAATGGAGTTTCTATTTATTTTCCATATGATAATAAGGAGGAATTATCTGAAAACTTAATTAAGTATGAAAAATTATCTTTTGCTCCAAATTACTATGAATTTTTACGTAATTTTACTTTGGAAATGAATAAGATTGGAGCAATAGATGTAGATACTTCTTTAAGTCCTATTACATATTTAGAAGATGGTAAAGTATCTTTGACTTTACCTAATGAAGTATTGGATAAATATAGTAGTATTTCATATATTTTATTTGAAAAAAATGAAGATAATTCGTTTATCCCAATTTATAATGGTAGTGATGTTTCTATAGAAGGTAATATTGCTAGTACTACTATTTCAAATAAAACTCTTGTCGCAACAACAGATGAAGGAAAAGTGAGTTTAACCGCAATTCAAGAAGAAGTTGGTAAAGATTATAAAAAGTATTTGATTCCTGGTGTTCTTTCTAGTTGGAATAGTGAAAAATTTGAATTTGAAATGGTTTCAGTTTATTTAGAATTTATTATTAATGATTTACAACCTTCTGGATTTGTATCAAGAATTTTACCAATGGAATTAAATGAGAATAATACGTATTCTGAAATAGAATATGATTTAAATGATTGGGATAGTTTAATATTTACTAACTTTAGTTATAAGATAATTGATGATTTAGGGAATTATACTAAAGAATGGATTAACTCTTCAATTGTTAATACTATAGAATTTTATAATAGTGAAAGTATTAATATATCTTTAGATGATTTAGACGTTTCTAATGATCATTATTGCTTATTTGTTATAAAAGATCATCAAGGGAAAACATATTATTCAAATATAGTTGAAGTTAAATAAAAGAGATATTGCAAAATATCTTTTTTTGTCGATTCTTTTTTTTATCTTATTTTGTCGAATGTGTATATTTTTTTTTAAATGTATTCTATATTATTTTTGTAAAGGTGATTATATGGATAATGAAACTGTAGAAATGTTTAAAAGTCTTGTATATTCTATTGCTAAAAAATATAGTTATAACAAAGATGATATAGAAGATTTATATCAAGTTGGTATTATTGGACTTTCAAATGCATTTAGTAATTATAAAAAAGATTGTGGTGCTAAATTTAGTACTTATGCACATTTTTATATTAAGGGTGAAATATTAAAATATTTAAGAGAGAATAGAACTATTAAGATTAATTATGAAACTGATAAATTAAATAGGTCTATTTCTAAAGTTAAAGAATATTTGACTCAAAAATATTTAAAAGAACCATCAGTTTATGATATTGCTAATTATTTAGAAGTTTCTGTTGAAGAAATAGAAAGTGCATTAAGTAGTTCTTTAAGTGTAAAAAGTCTTGACTATAATATGCAAGACTCTTGTAATGAAAGTAATTTATACGATTATGAAGTATATGTTGAAAAAGGTTATGATGATGATTTATTAACAATTAGAGCAGAAATAGAAAAGTTACCAGAAGAAGAAAAAAGAATTATATTATCTAGATATTTTGAAGATAAAAGTCAATTGGAAGTATCTAAAGATTTAGGAATAAGTCAAGTTCAAGTATCTAGAAAAGAAGGAAAGATATTGTCTAAGATAAGAAATAATCTTGCAAAAGAAGTAGCATAATTTACATAGATTATTTTTTTTTGTGAATAATAATATTGGTGATTATATGGAAAAAAATGAGTATAAGAAAATAGTAGATAGTCATAAACCAAAAGAAAATAGGCTTGCTAATTCTATAATTTCTTTTTTAGTTGGAGGTTTTATTGGTGTTATAGCAGTTTTTTTAACTGATTTGTATTCATATTTATTTGATATTACAAGTAAGGATGCTTCTTTATTTATGATTATTACTTTAATCTTTTTTGCATGTTTGTTTACTTCTTTAGGCTTTTTTGATAAATGGGTTAATTTTGCAAGATGTGGACTTATTATTCCAATTACTGGATTTGCTCATTCAATGATGAGTTCAGCACTTGAATTTAAAAAGGAAGGATTAATATATGGAATTGGAAGTAATATGTTTAAACTTGCTGGGTCAGTAATTGTATATGGTGTAGTATCTGCATCTATTTTTGCTAGTATAAGGTATCTGTTTTTTGGAGGTGTGTAAGATGACTTTTAAATATAATAATGTCTATGTAAATGGTTATTCAACTGTAGTTGGGCCTTATGAAAAAAAAGGACCTTTAGGAGATAAATTTGATAAATATTATGATGACTTTTATATGGGAGAAAAATCTTGGGAACTTGCTGAAGCACGATTAATGACTGATTCAGTTCAAATATTACTAAATAAGTCTAAAAAGGGTGTAAAAAACATAGATTTAATAATTGCTGGAGATTTACTAAACCAATTATGCTCTTCATCATATGCGTTAAAAAAATTTAAAATACCACATATTGGTATTTATAGTGCATGCTCTACAAATACAGAAGGAATACTTATTGCATCTAATTTTATTGATTCAAATAAAATAAAAAGTGCTATTGTTAGTGTATCTTCGCATAATTTATCAAGTGAAAAACAATTTAGAAATCCTGTTGAATATGGTGCTCCAAGACCTAGTAGTGCTACATTTACAACTACTGGTGGCGCAAGTATTTTACTATCTAACTCCAAAAGTAAAATTAGAGTAGAAAGTGCAACAGTAGGTAAAATATGTGATGGTGGGATAAATGATCCTAATAATATGGGTGCTGTAATGGCAATTGCAGCAGGTGATACAATTTATAATCATTTAAATGATTTAAAAAGAGATATTAATTATTATGATTTAATTATTACTGGAGATTTAGGCATTTATGGAAAAGAAATATTAAAAGACTATATGAAAAAAGAATATAATATTGAACTATCTAATAATTATACTGATAGCGGCATTCTGATATATGATTTAAATAATCAAAAAGAAGTGCTAGCAGGAGGAAGTGGGCCTGCATGTAGTCCACTTGTTAATTATTCCTATTTTTTACCATTACTAGAGAAAAAAATAATGAAGAGAATACTTATTGTAGCAACTGGAGCTTTATTTTCACCAACATTTGTTTATCAAAAAAAATCAATTTTATCTATTAGTCATGCAGTAAGTTTGGAGAGTGTATAATGACTTATTTATATTCATTTTTGTTTGTAGGATTTATTTGTTTAATAGGACAAACTATTTTAGATAATACAAAATTAACTGCTGGACATATTACTAGTATTATGGTTGTTATTGGAGCATTTTTAGATATCTTTAATATTTATGATTCCATTATAAAAATTGTTGGTCCAGGGGCAATGGTACCAATTACTTCTTTTGGACATTCACTAATACATGGTGCCTTAAAGGAAGCAAACAATGTTGGGCTTGTTGGAATTCTTTCTGGTGTATTTGATTTAACTGCTGCTGGTATTACTTCTGCAATAATTTTTTCATTTATTTTTTCATTAATATTTAATCCTAAAGATTGATTTAAAATACAATTATGCTATATAATTATAGTATGATTGAGACAAAGAAGAGAAGTTTAATTTTAAATTTAATTTTAGGAGCAATAGTATTACTTATTGCATTTTTGTTTTGGCCTAATGAGGATAAGTTTTCTCAAAGTAATAAGATAGATAGAACTAAAACACAAATTAAAATATTAGAAAAACGTATAAATATTAGAAAACTTCCAAATATTGATTCAGAAGATCTTGGAGATGTGTATAGAAATGAAATCTATACTGTTTTGTCTCATGTTGATACAGATGACTATTATTGGTATCATATTGAAACGAATCAAGGCATAGAAGGTTATATTGCATCAAGTCGTGATAAAGAGTTTGTTGAAGTTATAAGTGGTTATGTAGATAGAACTCCTCCTAAAATATCATCTAAAGAAAAGTTTTTAGTATTTGTTAATGGTGAAAATAATTATGATGCAGTAACATGTGAAGATGATTATTCAAAGTGTACTTTATCTTATGATGATTCTAATCCAGAAAAAATAACTTTTACTGCTGTTGATGAGGATGAGAATACTTCTATGTTCTCTATAAATTATTATAATGTTTATAATTTATATTCAGAATATAGAGATAATAATTCTAAACTTGATATTAAAATTACTAAAGATAAAATAAAAAATAAGTATGTTGTTAATACATATTACACTATTAATAAATCAATAAATAAGCATAATAAGAGTATTTCATATAATCCTATAATTGATTTTTATGATGAAAACTTTAATAAATTAGAAGATATATTTGTAAGATATTCAAATGATGATCTTCCTGGATATTGTATAAATGATGAAAACTTATCATTAAAACCAGAATATGTATTAAATGATTTACTTTCTAAAAGCACTTTATGTATGAGTTTTACTTTTGAAAAAACAGATGAAATGAAATATGTTTCTTTTGGATTTAATGGGGTAGAAAATTATGATAACAATTATAACTTACTTGCAAGTTATTATTCAAAAACGTTTATATTAAATTAGAAATATAACAATCTTTTGTTTGTTATATTTTTTTATGTTATAATTTAAATGTTTAAGGAATGATAGTATGGAAATGACTCTTACAATTGATAATTTCGAAGGACCATTAGATTTACTTTTACATTTAATAAAAGAAAAGAAAATGGATCTTTTGAATTTGAAAATAGAGATAATTACAGATGAATATTTAAAGTTTATAGATAAAATGGAAGAGATGAACCTTGATATTGCAAGTAGTTATTTAGTAATGGCAAGTGAATTAATTGAAATGAAATCTAGACTTTTACTTCCTAGAGTTGAAGAGGAAGATGAAGAAGAGGAAGATCCAAAAGAACAATTAGTTAATAGATTAATTGAATATCAAAAATATAAAGATTTAACTGAAAATTTCAAAGAACTCGAATATGAAAGACATCAAATATATACAAGACTTCCAGAGAATTTAAAAGAGTATAGTGATACAACTACACTTGTTAATAATAGTGATGTAACTTTAGAAGATTTATTAAATGCATTTCAAAAGTTTTTAGAAAGAAAAAAATTAGAACAACCATTACATACTAAAGTTACTAAAAAAGAAATGTCAGTTGAAGAAAGAAGCATTTCAATTAGAAATATTTTGAAGACTAAGAAAAAAGTAAATTTTTTAGAATTATTTGATGTTTTAAATAAAGAATATGTTGTAGTTACTTTTTTAGCAATTTTAGAAATGGCTAAGAAAAATGAATTGAGAATATCTCAGGAAAATGAATATGGAGATATTATATGTGAGGCTAATTATGAATAAATATTTAGGAATACTTGAAGGACTTTTATTTGTTGTTGGTGATGAAGGATTAACTATTGAACAGATAAAAGAAATATTAGAAATAGATGATGATACAGCAGTTGAAATTATTAAATTATTAAGAAGTAGATATGAAGATAATAGTTATGGTATTCAACTTAGTTTTTTAGGTAATACTTTTAAACTTACTACTAAAAAGGAACATAGAGATTATTATCAAAAGTTAATAGAGAATCCAACTACTAATACTTTATCTCAAGCTGCCTTAGAAACTCTTGCAATAATTGCATATAATGAACCAGTAACTGTACAAGATATAGATACTATAAGAGGAATCAATTCAAGAGAAATGCTTAGAAGACTTGTTGCTAAGGGGTTTGTAAAAGAAGTTGGAAAAAGCGAGGATGTAGGACATGCTACTACATATGCTACAACAAGAGATTTCTTAGACTATTTTGGATTATCAAGTAAGGATGAACTTCCTAAATTTGAAGAGATAACAGAAAACTTAGATGAAACAGATTTGTATGATTCTAAGTACAAAGAGATATGATTAGGAAAATTATTTAATTATTCTAATCTATTTTTATATTAATGGTGGTGAACAAAATGAGAGTAGTAGTTATTGGAGCAGGTGCAAGTGGACTTGTATGTGCTATTTCTTTAGCAAGAAGAGGTATAGAAGTATCTGTTGTTGAAAGATTAAACAGTAATGGAAAAAAAATATTAGTAACTGGAAATGGAAGATGTAATTATTGGAATGAGGATTTTAATAGTAATCATTTTTTTTCTAATAATATGAATTTTATTAATGATGTTAATACTTTAGAAAATAGAAAAATGGTTTTAGATTTTTTTGAAAGTGTTGGAATAGTTCCTAATATTAAAAATGGTTATTATTATCCTATGTCAATGCAAGCAAGTAGTGTAAGGGATACTTTATTAAATGAAGCAAAAAAGCTAAAAATAAAATTTATTAATGATTTTAATGTTAAAGACATAAAAAGAATAAATGAAAAGTTCTTTATTATATCGGATAATGGGGAAATTGTATCTGATAAAGTAATTATTGCATGTGGTAGTTATTCTTATTATAAAGATAAGACAACTATATATGATATATGTCAAAAATTAGGACATAAAATACTTCCTGTTTTACCTTCACTTGTTCAACTAGTTGGAAGTGATTCTTTTTATAAAGAATGGGATGGAGTTAGAAGTAATGTTAAAGTTAAATTATTAATAAATAATTTGTTTATTAAAGAAGAAATTGGAGAAGTAATGTTAACTAATTATGGTGTTAGTGGTATTTGTATATTTAATTTAAGTGGATATGTAAATAGGGCATTGCATAATAAAAAGGATGTTAAAGTTTTAATTGATTTTTTACCTACTATTGATAATTTATATGAATTTTTAGAAGAAAGAAGTAAAATAGTTGATTATAAATTATATGAGTTTCTATTAAGTTTATTAAATAATAAACTTGTTGATGTTATATTAAAAAGATGTGATTTAGATAAAGAAGCTTATTGGAATAATTTAAATTTAATAGAGAAGAATAATTTAGTTAAAAGAATTAAAGAGTTTGAAGTTAATATTATATCATCTAAGTCATTTGATAATTCTCAAGTTTGTACTGGTGGAGTTGATACTTTAGAAATTGATTCATCTACTATGGAATCTAAAATATGTAATAATTTATATATAATTGGAGAGACTTTAGATGTTGATGGGGAATGTGGTGGATATAATTTAGGATTTGCTTGGCTTACTGGTTTAATTGCGGGAAGAAGTGTAAAAGATGATTAAAATAAGACAAATTAAAGTGAATGTAGAAAATGATAGCTATGATTATTTAATAAAAAAAGTATCAACAAAATTAAATATAAATGTTAATGAGATAAAAAAGCTAAATATTATAAAGAAATCTATTGATGCAAGAGATAAAAATAATATTATGTATATTTATGAAGTTGATATTTTAACAAATAATGAGGAAAAAATATTAAAAAGGAATATAAAAGATGTTTTAAAAGCTGAAGAAATGAAATATTATCCACCTAAATGTGGAAATAATATATTAGTTAATAGACCAATTGTTGTTGGAAGTGGGCCTTGTGGACTTTTTTGTACCTTATTATTAGCTGAAAATGGTTATAAACCATTATTAATTGAACGTGGAGAAAAGGTTGAAGACAGAGTTAATACAGTTAATCTTTTTTGGGAAAAAGGAATTCTTAATAAAGAATCAAATGTTTCTTTTGGAGAAGGCGGAGCAGGTACTTTTTCGGATGGTAAATTAAATACTTTAGTAAACGATCAAAATAACAGAATAAGAAAAGTATTTAATACTTTTGTAGAATGTGGAGCAAGTAGTGAGATACTTTATTTAAATAAACCTCACATTGGTACTAATGTTTTAAGGAAAGTACTTGTTAATATTAGAAAAAAGATAATAAGCTTAGGCGGAGAAATAATGTATAACACTTGTATGACTGATATTGAAGTTTTAAATAACAAAATAGAGTCTATCACTATTAATAATTCTAAAAAAATAAGATGTGATGTTTTAGTACTTGCAATAGGACATAGTGCAAGAGATACTATAGAGATGCTTTATAATCATAATATGAAAATGTTTCCAAAAGCTTTTGCAGTTGGATTAAGAATTCAACACGAGCAAAAAATGATTAATGAAAGTCAATATGGAAAATATAGCAATATTCTTCCCCCAGCAAGTTATAAACTTACATATCAAGCTAAAAATGGAAGAGGCGTTTATACTTTTTGCATGTGTCCAGGAGGATATGTAGTTAATTCTTCTTCTGAAGATAATCACTTAATTGTAAATGGAATGAGTAATTATGAAAGAGATAGTGAAAATGCTAATAGTGCTGTTGTAGTTACTGTTGGACCAAATGATTTTGGAAATAATCCTATGGATGGATTAGAATATCAAAGAAAACTTGAAGAAAAAGCTTATAAACTATGTAATGGTAAAATACCTGTTCAACTTTTAAAAGATTATAAGATAAATAAAATAAGTACAAAGTTTGAAGAAATAAACCCAATATTTAAAGGAAGTTATTCATTTGCAAACTTAAACGATATTTTTCCAGATTATATTAATGAATCGATAAAAGAAGGAATAGATAATTTTAATAAAAAAATTATTGGTTTTGGATGTGATAGTGCAATTCTTGCTGGTGTTGAAAGTAGAACTTCTTCTGCCATTAAAATAGATAGAAATGAAAATTTTGAGTCATCAATTAATGGAATATATCCAGGAGGAGAAGGAGCAGGATATTCTGGTGGAATAACTACTTCTAGTGTAGATGGAATAAAAATAGCAGAAAGAATAATAGAAAAATATAATAAAATCTCTAATTAACTAGAGATTTTTTTTGCATTAATTAAATTAATATGCTATACTTAATTTGCGCCTGAGTGATGGAATGGTAGACGTGCCGGACTCAAAATCCGGTGGTGGTGACACCGTGTGGGTTCAAGTCCCACCTCAGGCACCATTAAAAAATATGGTTGAGCTTTTGTTCAACTTATTAATAAATGTCAATTCTAGAAATGGAATTGTTTTTTTTTGTAAAAAAAATAATAATAGATTTAATTAATTAATAATAAAAGTAATAAAAATAATAAAAATAATAAAAATTTATTAAAGAGTTGCTAATTTTAAAAAAATATTTTAAAATGGATTTGTATAGTATGTATTGATAGGGTAAGGTGATAAAAATATGGCAGATGGATTTTTAAGAATGAAAGAAGAAGAGTTTGATATGTATTCTTCTGGATTAAAGAAGAATTCTGATGGCTTTGCAAGTACAAACGATAATTTTAGAAAAAAGTTTCAAAGTTTTGTGGACACTGGATTGTCTGGAGGAAGTGTTGGTAAGATAGGAAACCAAATGGCTTCAATTACTAATTCTATAAATAATGTTAACAACATTATTAGAAAGCATTCTAATCAAATGTTCGGGTTTGATAAAGAGGTTTCAAATAAGGCTAATGATATAGATATTCCACAAGATTTTGTTGCTAATGATTCTGCAAGTGTAAATTATTATACGGAGACATTAGTAGGTAAAATTGATGGAAAGAGTGTTAATGAAGGACATCAAACACAAAAAGTTAATGAAGTTGGCGACAGTGAAGTAAATAAAGAGAACTTGATAGATATTAGAGGAGCTTCTTCAAAACTTGAAAACTATGATGGAAATAGTTCAATTTTGGGACAATCTATTATGAGTGATATAAGTGGAAATGTTACTCAAGAACAAAATTATAACGATAGTTCAAATGTTCAGAAAGCTGTACTTGGTAATATTAGTGGAAATAATGCAAGCGAAAGTACTTATGATGATACAACAATCATTGGTAGATCAACTTTAGGCGATATAAGTGGTGGATTTGCTAAAGCACCAGAGTATCAAGATAATACTGGTATGATTACAAAAGCAGCACTAGAAAATGTAAGACAAGCAGAAGAAACTAAAGAAACTGTATTTAATGATTTGCAATCAGTATTTTCTTCGAGTATGGCAAAAGAAATAGCAGAAGAAGGAAAAAATGAACATGATGGTTCAAGTAATGTTAGGTAGGTGGTAATGTGTTATTAAAGGTTAAACATGCAGAACTAAATCAAGTAACAAAGGAACTTGTTTCTGGAAGTCAAGATTTAGATACTGAAATAGATAAAATGTTAAAGGAAATAGAAACACTTAGAACAATATGGCAAGGTGAAGATGCAGTTCAATTTTGCGATCATGCAAATGCCTATTTTACAACTATGAAAAATATACCAATTGCTATGAGAAATATGGGAAAAGTTATGGAAAGCGCTAACAATGGTTATAGAGATAATGATGAAGCGTTTGCTAGTGCATTGAAAGTTGAGGCTAATAATTATGAAGAGTAATATAGTTATCACTGATTCTGCTAAGTTCGAAGAAGTAATTGCTTCATTAGAAGAATCTTATAAAAAAGTAAAAGATATTTTTGATAAACAAAATAAAAATAAAGAAGAAATAAATTCAACTGATATATGGTCAGGATATGGAGCTACAACGATGTATTCAAAATATAATGATTTATCAAAGAACTTTGCTCCAATTGAGTATTCTTTAGAAGTATATATAAAATTCTTGAGAAAATCATTAGAAGATTATACAAGATTAGTTCAAGAAATAGATAAAAACACTAATGAAATAGCAAATTCATTAGATGTTAATAGTTAGGAAGTGAAATAACTATGAATGGAAAAGAATATGTTGATTTAACTGGTTTTATACTAAATGCTTCACTAGGGGGATACTCTGCAACAATAAAAAAAACAGATGAAAATGGAAATTATGTTGTAACTATTGGTGGAGGACCAACTGCTGAAGAAAGAACTTTTTCAGAACCAGAATTATATGAATATATAAATAAAAATCATCTTGATATAAAAGGTGAAAACTTTGGAAATATTACTGCGCAATTAGAAGGATTGGACCAAGATGTCACACCAGAAAATGTTCTAAAATTAATTAAAGTAAGGGAAGAAGATAATAAGGAAGATGGAATAATATCTGCTAGCAGAATAAAAACTTTAAAAGCACCTGTGGACCAAACACAACCAACACCAACAGCTACACCAACTCCACCAGTAACACCTGAAGGAACAAAAGAACCTGATGATACCGCTAAACCTGCAGAAAGTCCAGTTCCTGGATCGCCTCCACCAGTAACATCTGAAGGAACAAAAGAACCTGATGATACCGCTAAACCTACAGAAAGTCCAGTTCCGGGATCGCCTCCACCAGTAACACCTGAAGGAACAAAAGAACCTGATGATACCGCTAAACCTGCAGGAAGTCCTAATTATTCACCTAGATCTTATCTTACAAAAGCGGATGGATATACTAGTGAAAATGAAGAAAATCTTGGAAGGCCTAGAACTTATCAAAATTTTGATACTAATCAACACGATGAGTATATGCATCATGGACATATTACTGCAACAAATGGAATCTATAAACCTGGTGCTATATATCAATTAGGTGAAAATCCTTTTTTGGATGAAGTAGCTAGTGGTAATTTGTTAGGCACAACAGATAAGGCACTTTTTAGTTCTTTTGATTACGTTTCTGCTTATGCAAGTACAGGTATGTATAATGCTGTAGATTTATTTAAAACAGTTGATAAACTTGAGGAATTAGGTGTTGACTTTAATCAACATCCAGCTTCTTATTGGTCAAAAGAGTTTAATGATATACTAAATAATGGTGTTGACCAGCATTTTGGAATGAATGCTGAAAAATTAAAAAGCGAAGTTGAACAATTAAAAACAGATTTCACAAAACTTCATAATGAATTGATGGAGTGGAGCGGTTCTGCAAATGCTGTTGCTCAAGAAGCTATACAATGTATACTTGGAAAATTTGAGTGTACAATGGGAAACATTGATGCAGCATTATTACCTAGTTGTGAAGCTGCTGATAGATTAGTTGCAAATTTAGATAAATTAAAGGAGATGAATAATAAGCTTAATGGCGGTGTTGGTGAAGGGCAAGATGCTACTCCTGGAAGTCTTCAGGGTCTGTTAGATGCTGCTAAAACAAACCTTGATAAAGTTAAAACGGCTTTAGATAATTTAGGACCTAGACCAGCGGCTATAAAAAAAGAAGGTGATCCTGATGAAAATGGTAAGCCAACTGTTATTTATGATGATAGTGCTGGACTAGAATGGGATAAGAAAAAAGCACAACTAGAAGCAGATCTTGATAAAGCGCAAAAAGAATACGATGCTCAATTTAAAGCTGTGGAAGACCATAAACAAGAGATGGATAAACTTCTTAAAGATATTATTATTGATTATTATCAAGTTAAAAATCTTGTTCAAACTGTTAAGTCATTTAAAGAATACTTTACTGAAGGTACTGCAAGACATAGTAATCTTCAAGGATTCATTTCAAGTAAAGATAATGCTGCATTACTTAAATATCATGATTTAATTGTTGATGATTTTGAAAATTTTAAAGAAATGCCTGTCATTACACCACTTTCTGGTCATTTTGAGTATGATGAAGGAGAAAAGAGATATGTTGTAGTTGATTATCAGGTTGGAGATGTATTAATTCATGATGATGCTCACGGATATGTTTATGCTGTTACTGAACCATGGGATCCTTTACATGGAACGATAAAAATTGCTTGCTTTGATAAAGATGGCAATAGAATTGGTACTGATTTAACAATTTGGGATCAAAGAGAAATTGTACCAATTAGATATGTTAAGGAATATGATCCAGAATTATATGAGCCATATCCTGAAAGATTTACAACAGTGCCTGATACTACGCCAGGTCCATCTAAGACTCCAACACCACCAGATCCAGATCCACCAATTCCACCAACTACAACTCCACCACCAGAACCTCCAACAACAGTACCTCCAACAACAGCACCTCCTACACTTCCACCAGCACCACCACTTGATCCTCCAACAGGTGCACCAGTAGGACCGGACACTTTGCCTGATTATAATGGATATGTTTATGGAACAAATCCACCTTATATACCAGCTAGTCCACACACTGGATTGGAATCATTACCGGTTGGTAATGTAGCTGATAGTTCATTGGGATTTGGAGCATTAGCTGGATTAGCTGCAGGTGCTGCAGGACTTGGATTAACCGGTGTTATGAAAGATCATGAAAAAGATGATGAAGATGATGATAAAAAAGAATCTAAGGAAGAAGATAATACTCAATAATTAATTTAGATATCAATACATACGTTAGAAGTTAATGTTTAATCGTTAACTTCTTTTTTTTTATATTTTTTTGTGATATTATATTATTGTTAATATTGGAGGATTTATGAAAAAGAATACTAGAAAGTTATTATACTTATTTTTTTCACTTATTATAATTGCATCATCAGTTGTTTTACTTTTAGAGTATTTTAAAGAACCAGAAGTTCTTGAAATATATGAACCAACTCTTTCTGAAATTGAGGTAAAAGAAGAAGAAAAGGTTAAAGAGATTGTTGAATCGAATGTCATTTCAATGGCTCCTGACGTTGATTTAAATGCGGAAAGAGCTAAATATAATAATCCATATATTGTTGGAAGAATAGAGGTTCCTAATCTAATTAATGTTTTGGTAGCTCAAAGTGATGATTTGAAGTTTTATTTGAATCATGATGTTAGTAGAAAAGCTGATATTAGGGGTACTGAATTTTTAGATTATAGAGTTACTCCAACATCTAAACAGGTTAATATTTATGGTCATAATAGCAGAGATCCTAAAATACAAGTAGCATTTAGGAAACTTGAACAATTTCTTGATAAAACTTTTTTTGATGAAAACCAATATATTATTTTTCAACATGATGGTGGAAAAAGTATATATAAAATAATGGCGATTAAAGAGGTACAAAATAAACAGGGCGCAGAGCATATGAGAGTTGATACAACTGGAAGTGATTTTATACAGCATGTTAATACTTTAATTAATTCAACTGGCAATGAACACGTATTAAATTCTAGAAGTGTTTATTTTGATGAAAACTCTGAAATAATTGTATTACAAACTTGTTCTCATACTAATAATGTACCTGAGCCTTTGTATATTATTACTGGAGTTAAAATTAACAATTAATGTTTTAATTGTTTTTTTTATATGAGGAGTTATTTATGCATAAAAGTATTAATTATATATTAATGTCATTGTCTAAATCTAAATTTAGAAGTAGTTTTCATTTAAATAATAAAATGAAAAGATTTGTTGAGGAAAAAGGAATTGGAAAAATTAGAAATGATGCAGTTGAAATAATTAGTAAAAGACTCAAACCAAGCTTACCAAAAAATGATGGAAAACAAACTCCAATGAAACAAGTTCATCCTGTATTTATTGCACAACATGCATGTGCTTGTTGTTGTAGAGGATGTTTAGAGAAATGGTATAATATTCCTAAAGGAAAAGAATTGTCTAATGATGAAGTTTTTTTCATTGTTGATATTTTAATTAAATGGATAGAAATTGAAGTAAAGGAGAATGTATGAAAATATTAAATTGTAAATTAAAAAATGAATTAAATATTAGAACAGAAAAGGATTTTCCGGTTAAGGGAATAGAATTTATTGATATTAATCCTTTAATTATTCAAAAAGAAGTATTAAAAGAGATTTCTTCTTTGTTTGTAGAAGAGTTAAAGAATAAGGATTTTGATTATATTGTTTCACCAGAAGCTAGAGGTTTTTTATTTGGTTCTATTATTGCTAATGAATTAAATGTTGGGCTAATTCCTGTTAGGAAGAAAGGAAAATTAGCCCCTAGTACTGTTGAATGTCAGTTTGAATATGTTAAAGAATATGGGAAGGATACTTTGGAATTACCAAAACTTGTTAACGGAAATTATAAAAATAAAAAATTTTATATTATAGATGACATTTATGCTACTGGTAATACAATGAAAGCAATAAAAGAAGCTATAGAATCTCTTGGTGGGAAAGTTATTGGTGAAGGAGTAGTAATGAATATAGTTGAACTTAATGATAATAAAACCCTTTTTTCTTTAATAGATATTAATGAAGAATAATATTATTTTTATTTACATATTTTAATTTATAATATTATAATATGTAAATAGGTGGTTTTTATGGTTACAAATCGTACTTATGAATATGGTATAAAATATAGAGTTATTAAAATATCTGATGATCAATTCTTTATGATTCCTTTATCATTAGAAGGTGGGTTAAGTGATGGTATAGAATTTTCTAGTGGCAAAGAAGCAATTCCAATAGCTAATAGTAGAAATGATTTTAAGAAAAAATACTTAATGGATAATGTGTATACTACTGACGATTTAGAAGATATGTATGATTTTGGTGATGATACTGATTTTCTTTCTAAGTATTTTTTTGATGATTATAAAGATACTATTTATTTAGTTAATATTGATGAAAATAATAAAGTAAAGAAATATGCAATAAATACTAGTAACTTTGAAGAAAGAGAATATGACTTTGTATATTTTATGGATAAAAGTGTACCAATAATTAGTTTAAATGAAGATGCTTTAAATGAGATGTTAGTTTGTAATGATACTAATGAGATTAAGGTAATACTTAATAAATATAAAGAGTTACTTAAGTGTTTTGAAGAATACAATAGAAAAAAAGGAGTAACTAAAATAGATGTAAAAAATGGCAAAGTTGAATCATTTGAAATAGATAAAAAAGTTTCGTCTATAAAAAAAGATGAGAATTTATCAAAAGATAAAAAGTATGCTTCATTTGGCGGAGTAGATGTTAGCTTTACTGGACTTAGTAATTATATTAAGCAAAGAGTGTATGGACATAATGACGAAATAGATCTTTTTGCTCAAAAATTATTTATGAATTATACTGCTGAAGATGGTGAAAGTGTTGAATCTATTATGTTTGTAGGACCAACTGGAACTGGAAAGACTGAAACAGTTAGAGCAGCTTGTGAATATTTATGTGTACCTTACTTTGAGATAAATGCAGCAAATTTAGTTCCACAAGGTATTAAAGGGATAAGTCTTGAAGATGTAATTATTAGCTTATATGAACAAGCTGGAAGAGATTTATCAAAAGCTCAACGAGGACTTGTTTATTTGGATGAATATGATAAATTAAATTTAGATGATTTAGATATTAAAAAAACTGTTAAGAAGGTTTTATTATCGTTTAATGATGGTTCTAAAATACCTATTAGAGATGATGAATATAATATTATTTTTAATAGTAAAATGACAAATAAAGTATATGCAGGTGTATTTAAGAAAATATATGAAAAAGAACGTTTGGTTGGATTTGGAGCAAATGAATCTTCTTCCATTTTGGAGAAATCAGATGATGAAATTAGAAAGAAAATAATAGAAAAAGGTTATTTTTCTTTAGAAGAATTATCTAGAATTAATACTTTAATTGGCTATGATGAATTATCTAGAGATACGAAAAAACAAATATTACTATCTTCTAAAATAAGTGAATTTGCAAAAAAACGTGCAAGATATAAAAGACAATTTGGTGTTGATTTAATTGCTACTGATGATTATATTGAAGCGATTCTTAATCAAATATCTAATAGTGCAACAGGAATGCGTAGTGTTAATAATTTTGTTAAACAAAGTATTGATACTGCTGAAAGAGAGTTATTAACTAATAAAGGATATAAAGTTCTTAAATTAACAAAAGATACAGTTAGTAATCCTAAATCTTTTGATTTATCTTAAACAATAGATGTTTCTATTGTTTTTTTATGCTATAATTGTATTTAGTAGAAAATTGAGGTGATAAAGTGGAGTTAATTAAGGATGTTTCTATTGTTTTTATGTCTATTTTTTTTGAAAGTTTACCTTTTTTATTACTTGGTTCTTTAATTTCTTCGATTATTGAAACATTCGTTTCTGATGATACTATGGTTAAGATTATGCCAAAAAATAAGTTTTTGGGATCAATTGTTGGAGTCTTTTTAGGATTTTTTTTACCAGCATGTGATTGTGCTGTTATTCCAGTATCTAAAAGATTAATTAAAAAGAAAGTTCCTATTAATGTTGCTGTTTCTTTTATGTTAGCATCTCCTATAATAAATCCGGTAGTATTATTATCCACATATTATGCCTTCTTTAAAAATAATCCAAATATTTTTTGGTTTAGATTGTTATTTGGTATATTAATAGCTTTAGTTATTGGAACTATTATAGGTATCATTTTTGACAAAAAAAATATTATTAAGAATAGTTTATTAGAAGATGATGAAGATGATCATGAACATGAACATTGCAACTGTAACAATCATTGCGATAAAGAAAAAAATAGTAAGATTTTAAGTATAATTAAACATACAACACTTGATATGTTTGATGTAGTGAAGTATTTGATGTTAGGAGCACTATTAGCTAGTTTTGCACAAGTTTTACTTCCTAGAAATATTTTAAGTTTATTAAATAGCAGTAATATTTTATCAATAATTGTATTAATGTTATTTGCATATTTAATTTCTCTTTGTTCAACTTCAGATTCATTTGTTGGTAAATCATTAATGTCTTCATTTTCTAAATCATCTATTTTAGCTTACTTGTTGTTAGGACCAATGATAGATATTAAAAACACTATAGTTTTATTTGGTAATTATAAAAAGAAATTTGTTATTATTTTAATTTCTTTAATTTTTGTTGTAACGTTTATTTGCTCATTATTGGTTGGTGGTTTATTATGAAGAAACACTTTTTAGGGATAATATGTTTAGTATATTCTTTAATAATTGTTTATGTTTGGGCATTTAATTATTTGGATAATTATATTGCTCCTAGTATGCAGATTTATATAAAATTATCTTTAATACCTATGATTGTAATGGGAATTTCTTTTTGTCTTGTTGACTTTTCATATAAGTTTAAAGTTAGCGATATAATTCTTTTTGCTCCTTTGATATTAGTGTTTATTGCAGGAGATGCTAATTTATCAACTACTTTAGCTAATAATAAGATGGTTAAACTTTCTAAGAAAAACGACATAGTTTTAGTTGATGATACAAGTAAAGAAGTGGTAAATGACAAAGATGAAAAAGATGTTGAGCCTGTTAAAGAAGTTGAAGAAATTTTCTTTGATATAGAAGATGAAACTTATAGCTATCTTGCAGATTATATAACATATATGAAAGGTGCTCAAAAATTTGTTGGTAAAACAATAAGATTTAGGGGATTTGCTGTTGATTATAGTGAATATCTTGATGATGGATATTCTGCTATTGGTAAGTATTCAATTACTTGTTGTGCAGCTGATGCAGAATTTTCTGGCTTTGTTGTTAAATATGACTTTTCAAAATTAGAGTCTCATTCATGGTACGAAGTTGTAGGTAAACTTGAGCTTGTTAAAGATAGTGAGGGGTATGATATGGTTGTTGTTAATCCAACATCTGTTACACAAATAATATCAAATGAAAAACAATATGTATACTCTTGTAATAACTATGGTAAAGATGCATGCTCAAAAATTTTAGAATATGATTTAGAGTATTAATTTTGTTATTTTTTATAAAATGTCTTTTATTTTTTTAGATAATTATGTAATATTAACTTAGGAGGTAAATATGAAAAAAGAATTTATATTAGTTTTTATATTTTTGTTACTTTTTTCTGGTTGTGGAAAGAAAGAAGAGAAAACTGAAAATGAAGTAACTACTGGACAAATTGAAACTGAGAGCGTAATAACATGTAGTTTAAGCAAAAGTGGGGCTCAATTTGATCTTAGTACTACTTATACGATTTACCATGATGGTAGATATGTGAACTATTCTCATGTAGTTACTCATTTATTTAGTAGCAATAGCAGTTTATTAAATCAAACTTATAAATCAGAAAATGATAACTATAAGCGAATGAATGATAAGTATGGTGGATATGATTATGACGTTTCAATATTAAATAATAAAGTTGTTTCAGATGTAAAAATATATTATTCAAAAATGGATTTACAGAAACTTGTTGGTGATGATCCTTCTTTAAGTAAATATATTAGGAATAGCAAAATGTTAGTAGAAGGTTTAAAAGAATTATACATTTCTAATGGTGCTGTATGTGAATAAACTAGTTATTTCTAGTTTTTTTAAATATGTCTTTATTTGCTTAGTTTTTTTGTGATATAATTATAAAGGATAGGAGGCTTTAATATGGATAAAGATTTACTTGACTTTGAAACTAATTTTAGTGTCTTGGATAGGTATGGAACTGATATTACAAAAGAAGAGTATGTTACTAATCCTGCAATTGGTCGTGAAGAACAAATTAAAGAATTAATATTAGTCTTATTAACACCTGAAAAGTCTGCTATTTTAATTGGTAAGCCTGGTATAGGTAAGACGGCTATTGTAGAAGGACTTGCTTATAGATTGCAAAACAATGATGTTCCTGATGCACTTCAAGGATATTCAATAATAAATATTAAAACAGCTTCATTATTAGGAACTATGCCTAGTGGTGAGAGTAAAGTTCAAAAAATGATTGATGAACTTAAAACTAGAGAAAAATTAATATTGTTTATAGATGAAATTCATATGTTGATTGGTGCTACTGATTCTTCTTCTTTAGATTTTGCAAATATTTTTAAAGAAGGTTTGGGACGTGGAAGTATTAAAGTTATTGGTGCAACAACTACAGAAGAATATGAAAGATATATTTTAAGGGATAAAGCTTTTACTAGACGTTTTCAAAAAATAGAGGTTCCTGAACCATCACGTGATGAGACAATTAAAATAATGATGGGAACTATTCCTAAGTTTGAAAAAATAACTGGAAGGAAAATGAAATATACTGACTTTATCCGCGAAAGAATTATGGGATTCATAGTTGATATCACAAGTGAATATAAAAGAGTATATGCTTTAGGATCTAGGTACCCTGATGTATCTTTAACACTACTTAAACAAGCTTTTTCTTATACAGTGTATGATAATAGAGAATATGTTGATATTTTTGATATAAGAAAAGCAATTGAAAATTCTAAGAGTATTTATCCAGATGTAATAAATAAAGAACTTCCTAATTTTGACAAAGTATTTAATGATTTAATCTTGGAAGAAAAAGGAGAAAAACCGGTTGAGGAGTGGAGAAAGGATGATACTCCTACTAGGAATGAAATTGAAAATAATGAAAAGCAAAGTGTTCCAGATGTTAATGATAGCGAAATAGCTAGAAAAAAAATGGAAAAGATCATAATGGCACCTACAAATAATAGAAGATATGTTCAGTCTCCTGGTGAGATGAGGAGAATGAATGATAATAGAAATGTTAATAATTTTAATGGTAGAAATAATAGAGTTAATCAAAATGTAAGAATAAAAAATGATAAAGTTTTTGCTCAGTTCGGTGTTTCGAATAACTCAGTTAATTATGATGACAAAATAAGGAGAAGTAGTGATTCTAGTGGCCTTGATGATGTAATTTTAGGTTCAGACATTGGACTATTAAAGGTAAAAAAAGAAGATAATCGTCAATTTCAAAGAAAGGCAGTAGTTACTGATGAAGTTAGAAATGGTGTGAATGATAGCTTTTTGCTTGGAAGACCTATTTCAAGTACAATTAATAGAAATCGTAATACTAAGCCTCAAGAAGTTGTGCGATATAGAATAGACAATCATAATAGAATGCCTAATGGTAATGCTAGAATGGTTCCTACGAATAGACCTAATAGAATTGATATTAGTAATCAAAATTTTGATAGATATAGTAATTATTTTCATCAAAATGATGATGATTATAGTAAGCAAATTAATCCAAGAGATATGAATCAGTATGGTGGTAGAGGTCAATATAATCAAAGAGTTAATCAAAATGATAATAGATATAACAATCCATCAAATAATTATAATTCTTCAATGTCTAATAATAATTTTGGACCTACTGTTAATATAGCTAAAAGTATTTTAAAAATGGAAGATGAGGAAAATACAAAGAAAAATACAGGTGGATTAATATCATTAAATGTTGGTGGAAATGAATCTTTATTTGAGCCTATTGCAAAGGATACTGAATTAAGTCCTGAAAAGATGGATATTCAGAAATTAATTGGTAAGGATATTTCAGAGATTAATATTTTAACTCAAAATATTAATAATAAAGAAAATGTTTTAGGAGGATCTGTTCATAAAGGAGTAACTTCTAAAAAAAATAATAATATTGGTATGGATACTGATATTTTTGGAAATTTGTCTGAAAAGAATTTGAGAATTAAGAATGGGAAGGTTATTGATGAATTCCCAACTTTTGATAAACTTGATAGTATATCTAATATTAAAAGTGTCATTGGTGATGTAAAAAATGTTGATGCTGATTTAAATAATGAAAATGAAAAAACTAAAGAGAAAAATTGGACTTTTTTACCACCTGAAGAAAGTGAAAATAATGGATTTCAGGATAATATTTTGTCTTCTAGTGATAAAGAAAAAAATGATCCTGCTCAAACTAATGAAGATTTAAATCTTAATACTTCAAATCTTATTGACCTTTCTGATTTGAAACCTAGTGATAATAAAGAAAATGCTGGGGATAATGTATTAGGACTTCCTGTTTCTGATAAAAAACCAACTTTTGATTTGAATTTAGAGAATGGTAATGTTAAAGAAGTTGATTTTGATGACTTTTATGATCAATAGGATTGGTTAATTAGCCAATCTTTTTCTATAATAACTTTTTTGACAAAATAAGATAATTAATAATGATATAGTTATAAAAGGAGGCATTATGAAAAAGAAATACTTATTTTTAATTCTTACTATTGTAGTTTTTTTATCAATATTGTTTTTTTGTTTAAGTGATAAAAAAAATTATATTGTAGAAGTAGTAAATATAAAAAATAAAAATAATCAAAATATATATGGTGAATTATATAAACCTAAAGATGATGGGAAATTGCCTATTGTAATTTATTCACATGGTCTTGGTGCAACATATAGAGCAGGAAGTGATTATGCTAAAAAATTAGCTTCGTATGGTATTATGACTTTATGTTTTGATTTTAGAGGCGGATCGAATAGAAGTAAAAGTGATGGGAAGACTACTGAAATGTCTATTGTTACTGAATATGATGATTTAGAGACTATTTTAGGTGAAGTAAAGACTTGGGATTTCGTAGATAAAGATAATATAGTTCTTGCTGGATCTAGTCAGGGTGGTGCAGTTTCTTCTTTTGTTTCTAGTAAACATTTTGGAGAAATAAAGGGATTAATTCTTTTGTATCCTGCTTTATCAATTCCAAATGTAGTTCGTAATTGGTATTCTTCTATTGATGATATCCCAGAAACAGTTCAAATGACTAAATCAATTGAGGTAGGAAGAAAGTACTTTGAAGATATTTGGAATTTAGATTTATTTGATGAAATAAAAGATGATAAGATTAAAGTACTTATTTTACATGGAACTGATGATGATACTGTTCCAGTGACTTATTCTGAAAAAATAAATAAAATATATGAAAATAGCGAATTTTATAAAATAGATGGTGCTGGTCATGGATTTAGTGGAAAGCATTTTGATAAAGCTATGGAATATGTAATTAAATATTTGAAGGATATAAAAGTAATTAAATAAATCTTTCAATATAACAAAAAAGGAATAGTTCTTTTTACTATTTCTTTTTATATGAAAAAAAACTAGCCTTTTGACTAGTTAAAATCTAAAATGGGGCGAAATAAGGGGATCGAACCCTTGCATACCGGAGCCACAATCCGGCGTGTTAACCACTTCACCAATTTCGCCATATGTCTTCTTAAAAAGACTCCTTTATTTTAACAAGAAAATTGAAAAATATCAAGTATTTTTTATACTCTATGTCATTTTTTAGCTAAATACATATATTAATTTGGGAGGAAATATGAATAATTATAATAGTTTTGAAACATTTAATAATATGTTTTTAACTCAAGATAGTATTTCGAATAATATTTATGGTCCTTATGAAGGATATTTAAAGGGAAATTTATTTAAAAATTTGTATAGTGAGTATAAAAATTATAAACCTAGGAATGTAAGTATTACTGATGAAAAAAGTGAAGCTTTATTTAATTTAAATCAAGTATGCTTTGCAATGCATGAAATAAATTTATATTTAGATGTTTTTCCAGATGATTTTGAAGCTTTAAAAATATTTTCTAATTATGAAAATATGTGTAATAATATGCTATCTTCATATCAAGAAAAGTATGGACCAATAGAGGTTAATTCAATTAATGGAAATGATATGCCTTTTTCTTGGGTTAATAATAGTTTCCCTTGGGAGGTAGATTAATATGTGGAAATATCAAAAAAAGTTACAATATCCAATTGATATTAAAAAGAAAGATCTTAGAATGGCAAAATATCTAGTTACTCAATATGGTGGTTCTAATGGTGAACTTGGAGCTGCTTTAAGATATTTAAATCAACGATATACTATGCCTGATAATAGGGGTAAAGCATTACTTACTGATATTGCTACTGAAGAATTTGCTCACATAGAAATGATTTCTACAATGATTTATCAGCTTACTAAAGATGCTAGTGTTGAAGAATTAGAAAGTGTTGGATTAGGGTCACATTATGCTGAGCATAATAAAGGATTATATCCGACTGACTCTAACGGAGTACCTTTTACTGTTGCATATTTTGCAACAACTGGTGATCCAATTGCAGATTTATATGAAGATATGGCAGCTGAACAAAAGGCTAGGGCTGTTTATGAAAATTTAATAAATATGTCAAAAGATCCAGATGTAATAGGCCCTTTGTTATGGCTTAGGCAAAGGGAAATTGTTCATTTTAATAGATTTAAACAATTAGTAGATATTTATTTAAAAGAAAAGAAAGCATAGTTTTGCTTTCTTTTAATTGAATAATCCTTTTATTTTATCCCAAAGACTTTTTTTATCTCCTTCTATTTTTTCGGTTTTAATAATTATATCAGATGCTTTTTTTACTTGATCTATTACCATTATAATTTTAGTTGATCCTTCAGTATTTTCTCCTGTTTCATCGAAAGTTTTATATCTATTACTTAACTGAACTAGTGCTTTGATTTTTCCTTCAATTGATCTTACATCTCCATTTACTATATCTGATATTTTATTTATACCTTGAGAGTTAAATTGTGCAATTCCTGAATCTAATTGTGCGATTCCATTTTTTAAATCTTGTGCACCATTATCTAATTCGTTCATTTTTGAATTAATTGTATTTAAGCCATTAGATAATTGATTAATTCCTGCTAATAATGATTCAAGTGATTGTAGTGTTGTATTTTTTGCTTTTTCTTTAGCACTATTAGCTACTTGTTTAGCTACTTCTTTACTTGTTTGTGATGCAGTTAATTTTGCAGTTTCTTTTGCAGTTGTATAAGCAGTGTATACTGCTGTTTCTTTTGCAGTTTCTTCCATTGCATATTTTATTTGATTTAATGCACTATATTGTCCAATGTATGTTGCATTTTTATTGCATATTTCTAGATAAGAATCATCTATAGTTTCTTTGGAACATTCTGCTACTAATGCATCACTGATACCTGCTTGTTGTAGCTTTGATATGTTAGTTTTGATATTAATGTATTCCTGCTTACTTTCTAATGCTTTAATTGCTTTGTTTGCTATTTCAGCTTTGTATTCATCTGAAAAAGTTGAATCAACTGTTTTAATTGCATTTTCAACTGCAGTACTTTCAATATAATTTAAAGTATCACTATCAATTGCTTCAGAATTATCTTCTTTAAGTTTTTTCATAGAAGATGATAATGTATTTTCTATTTGTAAACTTCCATTATAAATTGTGTTAATACCATCTTTTAGTTGGTAAACTCCATCTTTTAATTGACTTGCTCCTTGTAATAATTTATTGCTTCCAGATTTTAATTGATTACTTGAACTAACTAAAGTATTAATTGAGTTATAAAGCTTATCTATATTTTCAAATATTTCTAAATCACTACTATCTACAAGTTTTGGGGTAGAGATAGAGTAGATAGAGTTTAGTTCGAAAGAGTCAGTATCGTAGCTTATTTCAACAGTATCCATTCCTTTAAGTTTGTCTATTTTTAGACTTTCATATAATCCTGGTGTTGAAAGTGCTGCAACTATATTATTTGTACCATTTGCAATTACTTTACCATTAGTTACTTTAATATTACTATTAGTTATACTAGGAATAATTGTTGTTGTTGCTACTACAAATGGTGTATATAATGTTTCATATTTTCCATTTACATTAACACTATTTTGATCGTTGTTTGTATATTTTAATACTATTTTAACTGATCCTTTCTTTCCTAGCATATCTTTAATATTTGATTCTTCTCCATTAAAATAATAAGTTACTTTTAATGATATTGGTAATTCTTCTTTTGTTGTTCCTTGATAATAAATATCTTTTCCATTACTTTCCCATACGAGTTTTCCATTATCAAGAGTGTATTTTTCATTACCACCAATATTTTTAATATTTTCAAGTTTTGTTTTATCTTGTATTTCTGTTTCTTCATTTAATTTTAAATGTTCTGATACTATTACTTTATTTACTTGACCATCATTATTTAATTTAGCATAAATTGATTCTTCTTTTGAAATTGCCCAAACAGGAAATGCTTCAAGTAAAAGTCCTGTTATGACTCCATAAACCATTATTTTATTGATTATTTTTTTCATTTAAATCATTCCTTTCTTAAATCCCATTGTGGTTTTAATTATAAACTTATCAAATACTTTTAATATGCTAGGTAATACGAATATTACGACAATCATACTTATTATTGCTCCTCTAGCCATTAATGTACAAAGTGAACCAATCATATCTATTGTAGACACAACTCCAACTCCAAATGTTGCTCCGAAGAAGCATAGACCACTTACAATGATTGAAGTAATTGATGATTCTAAAGCTATTTTTATAGCTTTGTCTTTTGCTGTTCCGTTTTTTCTTTCATCCAAGTATTTTGTTGTCATTAGTATTGCATAATCTATTGTTGCGCCAAGTTGTATTGTTCCGATTACTATTGAAGCAATAAATGGTATAGATGTATCTGCAAAATATGGAATTCCCATGTTAACAAATATAGCAAATTCGATAGTTGTTACTAGAAGTACTGGAAGAGAAATAGATTTTAATGTAATCATCATTATTACAAATATTATTGCAATAGAAGTATAGTTAACATTTTTAAAATCTATATCAGTCGTATTTACAAGATCTTTCATTAATGGGCCTTCACCTGCTACTATTGCATTTTTATCATATTTATCTACTATCTTATTAATTTTTTCTATTTGATTATTTAGTTCATTTGTAGCTATGTCATAATTTGAACTTACTATTACTAGCTTATATTTATCAGTTTTATAAATATTTACTAATTCTTTTGGAATTATTATTTCAGATATTCCTTGTTTTGTTAGGGTAGAAGGTGATAATACTGAATCAATTCCTTCAAGGGATTTTATTTCATCTATCATTTCATTTACTATGTAATCTTCTGTATCATTAGATACTAAGATCATTGATTGTGAAACCATATTATATTTTTCTTTTAATTCTTTAGTTGCTATTGAGTATCCATAAGAATCAGGTATAGATGTATCTAACTTATAATAAACTGGAGTTTTTCTTTGCGATAAATAACTAGGAATTAATAATATTAAGAATATTACTAATATTGAAATATAATGCTTAGTAACAAAATCTGTTATATGTGTAAATTTAGGTAATAAGCTTTTATGCTTTGTTTTTTCTATTGTTTTGTCAAATACAAGAAGTAGGGCAGGAAATAGAATTATTACACATAATAGACCAAATATAACTCCTTTAGCCATTACAATTCCTATATCTACTCCTAGAGTTAATTGCATTGTACATAGTGCTAAAAATCCTGCAATTGTTGTTAAAGAACTTCCAAGTACTGAAGTAATTGTTTCTTTAATTGCTTCAATCATTGCCTTATCTTTGTCTTTATATTTCTTTTTTGCATCTTCATATTTATGATATAAGAAGATAGAGAAATCTGTTGTAACTCCTAATTGTAGTACTGCTGCAATTGCTTTTGTTATGTAACAGATTTGGCCTAAGAATATGTTGCTACCCATATTGTAGACTATTGCTATTCCAATGTTTAAAAGTAATAGGATAGGGACAACATATGAGTCTAATGAAATCATTAAAACGATAATACAGCATATAACTGCAATAACAATGTATAGAAGCATTTGGCTATTAAATAGTTCTTTGGTATCTAATACCATTGCACTCATTCCACCAATTCTTACAGAATCATCAGTTATTTTTCTCATTTCTTCTACAGCATTAAGTGTAATGTCATCACTAGTAGAATTTTTAAATGTGATTAATACTAATTTAGTATTATCTTTTGCTACTTTGTCTCTTATCTCATTTGGTATTACTTCTATAGGAATTGAAGTACCAATTATATCGTTTATACTTATAACATTTGTTACACCATCAATTTTTCTAAATTGATCTTCTAATTTTAGCAAGTCTTGACTAGCCATATTTTCTACTATTGTAATAGAAAATGCACCCATATGAAAATCATCTGTTAATATATGTTCACCTTTTAGTGTTTCTATATCACTAGGTAAGTAAACTAAAATGTCATAATTAACTTTTGTTTTAATATATCCAATTCCAGCTGGAATTAATAATAATAAAGATATAATTACTATTAATATTTTATTCTTACAAATTAGTTTTCCAAATTTGTCCATTTTTGTTTTCCTCCTTTTGCAAATGATATGTTACTTCAAAAATGACCAAAAGTCAATATTATAGAACAAAATAATTGACTTTTAGTCAATTTCCTTTTAAAATGTATGTGATGGAAGTGATTTTATGATAGAAAATAAGAGTAAAATTATAGTAAATAAAGAAGATAAGAAGAATAGAATTATGAATTCTGCTTTTTCATTGTTTACTGATAAAGGAGTAAAAAATACTTCTATACAAGATATTGTTGATAATGCAGGAGTTGCTAAAGGTACTTTTTATTTATATTTTAAAGATAAAGATGATTTGGAAGAGTATTTAATTACTTCTAAGTCAGAAGAGTTATTTTTAGATGCAATAAGATATGTGGATGAAAAGAAAATTGTTGACTTTTCAGATAGATTAATTAATGTTATTGATTATATTATTGATATTTTAGTAAAAGATAAAATGTTATTAAAATTCATATCTAAAAATTTATCTTTAGGTATGTTTGGAGATAGAGTTTCAAACATAGTTGATAATTCAACTATGGAAGTTCTCGAAAGATTTAAAAAAAGTATAAAAGACAATAACATAAAAATTGAAAATCCTGAAATTACTTTGTTTATGATTATAGAACTTACTTCTTCAGTTGTATTTACTTCAATTATGCTTAATAAACCATTACCAATAGATGAATTAAAACCTTTTCTATTTAAGAAAATACGTTCTTTGTTGTTAGATTAATTTATTAAATACTTTCTTTTCTTATCTTTTAGAATTATAATAGTGATGGTGATATAATGAAGCAAGCTTTTAAAGGCTTTATTAAAGCCTTTGTTATTGTAAGTGTGTTGTTTTCAATATTATATTTTGTTTCATATAGAAGATGGTTAAATAGAGATATTAAAAGTAGTGATATCAAATATAATTATATTGAAGAAGGTAGCTCTATAAAAAATGTGGATTTGAAAAAAGAAAATAAGTCTGATTTTTCATATTTGTATAATAAGGTTAGTTATGAATTTTTAGAGAATAATTTTGGTGAAGACTTTTTTGACTATTATTATGGCAATAAATTATTGAGTGATGAGTACTATATTTTTGTAGGAATAATAAACTTAATTCATAATGAGCTTGTATTTAATTGTAAATATGATAAAGTAATAAGTACATCTTTGATTGATGAATCTATAAAGAGTATTTTTGGAGATGTTAAATATAATAATACTTCTTTTGTAACAAGTAATAAGCATCTTTCGGTTGAGTATGATGATGAATCTTTATCTTATCATATTAAGACAGATAAATGCAGCGGCTTTGATTATTCTAATGGTGGAATTAAATCAGAAATATATGAAGTATATTCATTTAATAATAATTTATATATTGATGAGAAAGTTATGTATTTAGATTATTCATTAGATTCTTTTGGTAATATCATTTTTAATTATCATAGTGGAATTAGTAAAAATGACAAAATTATTTCAAATAAATATGAAGAGATAAATAAGAATGATTTACCTGTATATAGATACTCCTTTATAGAAAAAAATGGTAAATATTTTTTAAAATCAATAAAAAAAATTAAGTAGGTGGGTTATGGAATTAATAAAAAGTGAGTTAGATGGAAAATTTCTAAAGTATGATTTACACTATGATGATAAACATTTGGTTTTTAGTGATAATTTTTTGAATCATATAAAAATATCTTTCTTTCATGATGATGGAAAAAAGCTCGGATTCAATGAGCATTTTGATGTAAAAAAAGATAGTCCTATTTATGATTTAACAAGCAGTGTTTTCTTTTCATATGGTGGAAATGTATCTTTTGATACTGATGGTGCTGGATTATCTTTGGAAAGAAATAAAGATGGAGATTATTCTTTTGTCTTTGATAGAACATTTAATGAACAAAATAACGTTATTGAATCATTTTTGAATTCATATTCTATAGAAGATGAGTCACTAAGAACCTTTTTTAAAGAGTTAGATAAAATTAACAGCAATGAAAAGAATACTTCATTAAAAAAGGTATTAACTCGAAAGCAAATTATAAGAAAATAAAAATAAAAGTGTTGAAAGATTGTTTATTTGTGATATAATCTCAAGTATATCAATTTTTTTAAAGCAAATGATGAAGACGTAATTAATCTAAATTTCGATAGAGAGCAAGTGGTTGGTGAAAACTTGTAGGAATATTTTAATTAAGATCACTTCTGATGCGTTTTGTTGATAAGATGAAAACGGTAACGCGTTATAGTTTTGAGTGTATAGAGTAATCTATAAAATAAGGTGGTAACACGGTATATTCGTCCTTAAGAGTATATCGTGTTTTTTAATGTTAATTTTTATGAAGGAGATAATATGATGATTAAAGGATTAAAGTATTATGTAGGTAATGTTATTTTAGGATATAAGTTTACATTGCCTAAATTAGAGAGTAGTTTTAATGCTTCTAATATTAAAAGCAGTGAAAGTATAAAAAAAGGAAATAATAATAATTTAAAATGTTTAAAAAAGGTTAAAAGAACATTTAATAAGTAGGTGAGAATATGTTTAAAGAATTGAGAAAAGGTGCTAATAACGAAGTAGAAAAATTAATAAGTGAAAATTGGTCTAAAATGAATATTTTAGATATGACTATTAATAATAGAAAGAAAGATAAAAATTTTGTTTTTTATGATGGGCCTGCAACTGCTAATGGTATGCCTGGTATTCATCATATGCTTGCAAAACTTTTAAAAGATGTATTTTGTAAGTATAAAACAATGCAAGGTAATAGAGTATTAAGAAAAGTTGGATGGGACACTCATGGACTTCCTGTTGAAGTTCAAGTAGAAAAAGAACTAGGATTTAATGGGAAAAATGATATTGAAAAATATGGTGTAAAGGAATTCAATGAAAAATGTCGTGAAAGTGTTTGGAAAAATGAAAAAGCATTTAAAGATTTTACAAATTTGATGGGACAATTTATTGATCTTGAAAATCCTTATATTACATATCATAATTCTTATATTGAAACAGAATGGTGGATTTTAAAGAAATTTTTTGATGCTGGATTAATCTATGATGGATTAAAGATACTTCCATATTGTCCTAGATGTGGAACAGGACTTGCATCACATGAAGTAGCTCAAGGTTATGAGATGGTAAGTGTAAATACCGTAACAGTTCCTTTTAAGCTAAAAGATGAAGAAAATACTTATTTACTTGTATGGACAACTACTCCATGGACACTTTTATCAAATGTCGCTGCATGTGTAAATCCAAATGAAAAATATGTAAAATGTTTGTCAAAAGGATATAATTTTATTGTTGCAAAAGCTCTTGCTAATAAGGTACTTGGAGACCAATATGAAGTAGTTGAAGAATACTTAGGAAAAGATTTAGAAGGAAGAGAATATGAACAATTTTTACCTATATTAAAAGTTAATAAAAAAGCTTTCTTTATAACTTGCGCTGATTATGTAACTATGGAAGATGGAACCGGTATAGTTCATATAGCTCCTGCTTTTGGACAAGATGACTATGAAGTAGGTTTAAAATATGATTTACCTGTTTTAAATCCGGTTGATGAAAATGGTTGTTTTACTGATGGACCATGGAAGGGAAGACTTGTTGTAGAAAAGGAACTTGAACTTGATATAATTAAATATTTATCTAGTGAAGATAAATTATTTAAAAAGCAAAAAATGGAACACAATTATCCACATTGTTGGAGATGTCATACACCACTTGTTTATTATTCAAAACCTAGTATTTATATTAAGGTAACTGACTTAAAAGATAAAATAGTAGAAGAGAATAAAAAAGTTAATTGGTTCCCTGATTATGTTGGTGAAAAAAGATTTGGAAATTGGCTTGAAAATTTAAATGATTGGGCAATTTCTAGAAATCGTTATTGGGGAACACCAATTCCACTATGGAGATGTGAATGTGGTCATGATGAGATGATTGGATCTCGTGCTGAATTAGTTGAAAAAGCAGTTGAAAAAATAGATGAAAACATTGAACTTCATAGACCATATGTAGATGATGTTCACATCAAATGTCCAAAATGTGGGAAAAATATGACTCGTGTAAAAGAAGTAATAGATTGTTGGTTTGATTCAGGAAGTATGCCTTTTGCTCAATATCATTATCCGTTTGAAAATAAAGAGTTATTTGAATCACAATTTCCAGCAGACTTTATTTGTGAAGGAATTGATCAAACTCGTGGATGGTTTTATTCACTAATAGTTATTTCAACATTTGTAATGGGAAAAGCTCCATATAAAAATGTTTTGGTTAATGATTTAGTTCTTGACAAGTATGGACAAAAAATGCATAAATCAAAAGGAAATTCTGTATCACCATTTGGACTTATTGAAAACTATGGTGCTGATCCAGTTAGATGGTATATGTTATCAGCAAGTCCTGTTTGGACACCTTTAAAATTCGATGAAGATGGTGTTAAGGAAGTACAATCTAAATTCTTTAATACTTTAAAGAATACTTATACTTTTTTCCAGATGTATGCTAATACTGATAAAGTAGATCCTAGAAAATTTAAAGTTGACTATAAAGATTTAGATGATATAGATAGATGGTTATTATCAAAATATAATAAACTTGTATTAGCAGTAACTGAATCTATGGATGTATATGATCCTAATAAAGCTGTTAAATTAATTAGTAATTTTGTTAATGAAGATTTATCAAATTGGTATATTAGAAGAAATAGAAGAAGGTTCTGGGGCAGTGAGCTTGATAATAGTAAGAAGGCTGTTTATCAAACTACTTATGAAGTATTATGTGGTGTTTGTAAACTTATTGCTCCAATGGTACCTTTTGTAAGTGAAGAAATATATACAAATTTAACTGGTGAAAAATCTGTCCATTTAGCAGATTATCCTAAGTTTAACAAGAAAATGATTGATGAGAAAATAGAGCAAAAGATGGATTTAGTTCGTGATTTGATATCTCTTGGAAGAAATGTAAGAGAAGAATCAAAAATAAAAGTACGTCAACCAATTAGTGAAGTAATACTTGATTATAAAGTTAAAAAGACAATTAAAGATTTAGAATCATTAATATATGAAGAATTAAATGTTAAAGAAATAAAATATGTTAAAGATTTAAATGATTATATGACTTTCACTGTTAAACCTAATTTTAAAGTTTGTGGACCAATATTTGGAAAAAATATTAAAGATTTAAATGAAAAGTTGAATAATTTATCTCAAGAAGATATTACAAAACTTTCTAATGGCGAAGATGTTACTATTAAACTTGATAAAGAATACACTTTAAATAGTGAAATGGTTGACATCAGAATTAATTCTAAAGAAGGATTTAATATTGCAAATTCTGGAAATAATTTTATAATTCTTGATACTACATTAACAGATGAATTAATTAATGAAGGAATTGCAAGAGAATTAATTAGTAAAGTTCAGCAAATGAGAAAAAATAAAGACTTTGATATTGTCGATAGAATAAAGATTTATTATGAAAATAATGATAAATTTACTGAGTCAATTAAAAACTATCTTGAAATGATTAAAAATGAAACTTTAGCTATTGAAATAATTGAAAAAGATAATAATGGTGAAGTTGTTGATTTAAATGGAATAGAAGTTAAAATCGATGTAGAACAAGTAAAAAAACTCTTTTAAGAGTTTTTTTTTAGTTTTTTTTCTTTTTCATTGCCTTATCTTTATAAAAATGATAAGATATACTTAGAATAATATAGTGTGATAATAGTGGAAGCTGGTGAATTATATGTTAGTTTCTTTGATTAAAAAAGAAAGAATATATTCTGTTGTATTACCATTATCTGTTAATGGTACTTATTGGGTTAGTGATAGAGATAAGAATGGTAATGAAAGAAAATTAGTAAGCATAGTTGAAGAGAATGGTCAATGGGTTTTAAAAAGTAATAATGATAATAAAATTATTGAAGATGATAAGGTAATTAATGATGTAGTTTTAACAAACTATAGTTTTCATTATGTTCAAATAGAAAAAGAAGAAGTAGCTCTTTTATATTGTTGTCCTGTATATGACTCTAATAATATTCAAGTAGAAGTTAGAAATTCTTGTGAAATTTTGATTGGTAAGAGTCAATTATGTAAAATAATCTTTAATCTTCCTACTGTATCTGAAGAGCATGCTAAACTTGTATTTAGTAATGGAAATTGGTTTATTACTGATTTAAATAGTAAGTTTGGAACTTATGTAAATAATGAACGTGTAGAGGGTACTCGTAATCTAGAACATGGTGATGTTATTTTCATAACTGGATTAAAAATAATAGTATTAGGTAATTATTTAATTACTAATAACCCTTTTGATAGAGCAAAATATAGTGGGGATATTTTTACTATTTATAATAAACCAAATGTTCCTATTGAATCTACAGATGAAGAAAAAAATAATGAACTTGAAGTTTTTGAAGAGAATGATTTTTTCTTTAGATCTCCTAGATTTAGAACTGTAATAGAAAAAGAGGAAATGATTATTGATTCTCCTCCTGGAAAAGAAAAAGAAGATGATACTCCTGCAATTTTAACAATTGGACCTCAAATTACAATGGGAATGAGTTCGATGTTAAGTTTGTTTAATACATTTACTCAAATGCAATCAGAAGAGAATCCTGATATGTGGAAATATTTACCTTCTATTGTTATGGGTGTTGGAATGTTAGCAAGTATGTTTTTATGGCCATATTTGACAAAAAGACATCAAAATAAGAAAAGAAGACAATATGAAAAAGAACGTCAACAAAAATATGGAGCATATATTGATGCAAAACGTAATGAAATAGATTTGATAATGAAAAAACAAAAGCAAATCTTAACTGAAAATTATATTCCACTTGAAGAATGTGAAAAAATTATATTAACAAAAAATAGACAATTATGGGAAAGAAAAATAGAACATTCTGATTTCCTTGATATTAGATTAGGAATAGGTAATAGACCTGTTGAACTTGATATTAAATATCCTGAAGAACGTTTTTCTATGGATAGTGATGATTTGAAAGACATTACAAATACTTTGGTTAATAAGTCAAAAATGCTTGAGAATGTACCTATAAATGTTAAACTTACTGAAAAATATATTCTAGGTATAGTTGGTAGAAATGATGAAATACGTGAATTTGCTAAGCAGATTTTATTACAAATAATAGCTTTTCATAGTTTCGAAGATGTTAAGTTAATATTTTTTGTTGATGGAAGAAATATTGAAGAATGGGAATTTGCTAAAATACTTCCACATACTTGGAGTAATGATAAACAAGTTAGATTCTTTGCAACTGAATATGAAGAGATGTGCGAAGTAGGATCAGTTCTAGAAAGAAGTCTTGAACCTAGATTCGAACAAGCTGATAAAGAAGACTATAAATCATTTTCTCCTTATTACATTATTGTTACTGATAACTTTAAAGTTGCAAAAAATGTTCCTTTTGTAAGCAAAGCATTAAAGCAAAAGAAAAATATAGGAGTTAATGTAATAGTACTTAATGAAAACTTGTCTACACTTCCTAATGAATGTACTACATTCTTAAGTATCAATGGAAAGAATGGTGCAGTATTTGAAAGTGAACTTACTAGTGATAAACAAAAAGAATTTATAATTGATAATTATACACAAGGAAATTTTATGGCTTGTTGTAAAAAAGTTGCTAATATTCCTATTAAATTCAGTCAAGATGATTATAATATTCCTAATGTAGTTGATTTCCTTGAAATGTATGGTGTAGGTAAGGTTGATCAGTTAAACTGTCTATATCGTTGGAAAATGAGTAATCCAACTTCTACATTACAAGTTCCTATTGGAATTGATGCTCATGGAATGTTATTTAAAATTGATATTCATGAAAAAGCTCATGGACCTCATGGGTTGATAGCTGGTATGACAGGTTCTGGTAAATCAGAATTCATAATAACTTATGTATTGTCATTATCTATTAATTATCATCCAAATGATGTTTCGTTTATATTAATCGACTATAAAGGTGGAGGTTTAGCTGGAGCATTTAAAAACCTTGATACTGGTATTGTTCTTCCACATTTAGCAGGAACAATAACAAACTTGGATACTCTAGAGATGAATAGATCTCTTGTTTCAATTCAATCAGAGTTAAGAAGAAGACAGGCAATATTTAACGATGCAAGACAGGCTTTGAATGAAGGTACTATTGATATTTATAAATATCAAAAGTTTTATAAAGAAGGATTAGTTAGTGAACCAATTTCTCACTTATTAGTTATATCCGATGAGTTTGCTGAGTTAAAAGTACAGCAACCTGAATTTATGGATAACTTGATAAGTGCTGCGCGTATTGGACGTTCACTTGGAGTTCACTTAATACTTGCTACACAGAAACCTAGTGGTGTAGTAAATGATCAGATTTGGTCAAATGCAAGATTTAGAATATGTTTAAAAGTTCAAGATAAAGCAGATAGTAATGATATGATTAGAGTTCCAGATGCTGCAATGATTAAACAAACTGGTAGATTCTTCTTACAAGTTGGTTACGATGAGTATTTCGCTATGGGACAATCTGCATGGAGTGGTGCTCCTTACTTTCCAACAGAAAAAGTTAAGAAAAAAATTGATACTGCAATGAACTTTGTTAATAATATTGGTTATGTTATAAAAGAGTCAGATGAAATTAAAAAAGATAAAGTTGCTGCTCAAGGAGAGCAATTAACTAATATTGTTAAATACTTATATGATATAGCAAAAAAAGAAAATATTAAAATTAGACAATTATGGCTTGATAAAATACCTGCTCTTATATATATAGATAAGTTAACAGAAAAATATAATTGTACTCAACAACCATTTGTTATTAATCCTGTAGTTGGTGAGTTTGATGACCCATTTAATCAGAGACAAGGTGTACTTACACTTCCAATTTCAAATGATGGAAATGCAATAATATATGGTTCTGCTGGTAGTGGTAAAGAAATGATGTTAAATGCATTTATTTATGATACTATTACTAAGCATTCTCCTGAAGAAGTTAACTTTTACATATTAGAGTTTGGTGCTGAGTCATTGAGAATCTTTACAGGTGCTCCTCATGTTGGTGAAATTTTATATTTGAATGATGCTGAAAAAATTAATAACTTGTTTAAAATGATTAGAACAGAGATAGAAAAAAGAAAAAAATTGTTCTCTAATTATAGTGGAGACTATCAAACTTACATTAAAAATAGTGGAAGTTCTGTTCCAACGTTTATAATTATTATCAATAACTATGAGGCGTTTAACGAAGTTTACTCTGATTACGAAGATGTAATTCTTCAATTTACTCGTGAAGGTAGTAAATATGGTATATTCTTTATATTTACTACTAGTGCAAGTAATATGATTAGATATAGACTTGCTCAAAACTTTGGACAAAAGTTTGTATTAAGATTAAATGATGAAAGTGATTATTCTTCAATTTTAGGAAATGTTCGTGGTACTAAGCCTTCTGATATATTAGGTCGTGGTTTAGTTAACCTTGGAAGCATTTATGAGTTTCAAACTGCATCAATCGTTCCAGAAGAACAATTAAATGATGTTGTAAGAAATACTTGTGAAACTTTAGCTGCTAATACTTCTTATAGAGCTAAGAGTGTTCCAATATTACCAGAAAAAGTAACATTTAAATATGTTAAAGATGCCTTCGAAGGGCTTAATAGGGTGCCTGTTGGTATTGAAAAACAAAGCTTGGAAGTTTCAACAGTTAATTTACGTAAAAACTTTGTTACACTTTTAACTTCTCTTGATATAATGGTACTTAAATCAATTACAAATCAATTAGCTAAAGAAGTAAATATGCTTAGTGAATCAAGGTTTATACTTATTGATACTGAAGAGCTTGTTTATAGTAATGATCTTGATAGATGTGAATATGTTAATAATAATTTAGAAGAAGTATTTACTAAGATATATGAAGAAATTAAAAATGTTCAAGAAATATTCCAAGGAAGCAACTATAACAAAGATTCAATTGCTAGTGTTCCTTCAACTGCTATATTTATAGTAGGTCTTGATAAACTAATTAGTAAATTAAATCCTGAAAACAAAAAATTATTTGGAAAAATGTTTGAGTTAGGAAAAGATCTTGATAAGTATTGTTTCTTATTGATTGATTCTGTTGACAAGTTTAAAAAGGTAGAATATGATGATTGGTATAGAGCAACAGTTAATAATACTCGTGGAATTTGGATCGGTGATGGTATTGCTAACCAATTTTCTATTAAACTTACTAAAACTACCAAAGACTTATATGACGAAATTGGTAATAAGTTTGGATATGTTGTTGAAAGAGGAAATCCTACACTTGTTAAATTCTTAGAAGAAGTAAATGGAGATGAAGAATAATGAATAAGGTTTTTATTATTGTTGAAGTTCCTTTAATTGAACAAAAATTTGAAGTTTATATTCCTATTGGTAAAAAAATTCATAAAGTTACTTCGATTTTGGCAAAAGCTATTTCGGAATTATCTGGTGGACATTATCCAATTAAAGATGATGCTACTTTATATAGTAAAGTAACTGGTAGGGCTTATAATATTAATATGACTGTAAAAGATACTGATATAAGAAATGGATCTGAAGTAATACTTATTTAATTGTTAGGATGTGATTTAAATGGCTGGAAATACTACTAAGATAGATTTAACAAAAGCAAATGGTGCAGCTGATAAATGGAAAGAGGCTAATACATATTTTGAAGGTAATTGCGGAAATGGGACTGTTAAGTCCTCATTTTCGCGTGTTGCTTCTGGTGATGAAGTTGCTGTTGCGACAGGTTATGTTGAAATGCTAGAAAAAAGTATTTCAGAAATATTGAATTTTTCTAAAACTGAGCAAACTAGTTTGACTACTTTGTTAGAAAAGTTAAAGAGTAAAGATGAGCCTGATTCTGATACAAGCAATAACAATAATAATAATAACAATAACAATAACAATAACAACGGATATAATCCAACTACGCCAATCACTCCAACTCCGGTAACTCCATCGACTCCAGTTAATCCAGATACGCCTTCAACTCCAGATCCAACTGATCCTCAAATAGTGGTTGCAACTGTTGATTTGGATTCTTTAGATACTTCATCACTAGATGATATGAAATTATCTGATTTGGATGGATTTATTGGAAGTTTGAAGGAACTTGCTAAACAAAAAAATAAAAAGTTGGATGAGTATTTTAATGATGAAGAAAGTGCTGATGAACTTAAAAAAATTATATTAGAGTCTCCTAATATTCCACAAGCCTTTAAGGACTATATTAAAGATATGGATAGCGAAGTTGCTAGACAAATTATTAAATATATGCTAACTGGTGGATATCCGAATATATTTGATTTAAATCCTTTGAATTTAGGAATAATTTATAGATATTTAAAACAAATGGCAGAAAGAAACGAAATTACACTTATTGAATTATTATCCGATGTAAAGTATGCTTCGGTTTTAAGAACAACTTTGGAAGAATTTTCTAATGTTGTTGAATTAATAAATGGTTGGGAAGAGTTGGAACCTGCTGAATTTCAATCATATTTACTTCAAGTATATGAGGGTAATGAGGTAGATGATTTACCTGTATCAACTATTGAAATATCACGTAATTTTGTTGATTATATTTGTGAAGAAGTTGGAATTGATTATGAAGAATTACTTACTGATACTATATATGCTGAAGATGTAAAAGAGGCTGCCTTAGAATTTGGAAATGCATTAACATTCTTTGCAATGACTGCTTCATTTACTGATGAAGGAATGATGAATAATGTATCAAGTCTTTATGACGGAACTAATTATAAGGCATTAGGTATGTATGAAGATAGTACTAAAGAATTTAAAGAAAAAATAGATGAAGTTGCAAAAGAGAAAAATGTAACTAGTGAGAAATTATTAACTGATCCTGAATATGCTCAAGATGTTAAGGATGCAATGGCAAATTGTGATACTACTAAATCTATTAGCAGTATATTTAAAAATGATGATGCTGAAGTATCACAAAAAGTTGCTAATAATTTGTATAATACAGATTATTCTAAAAAGAATACATTTGAGTTAAAAATGGAAGTGACTTCATCTGATATTGCGAATTCAACACCTCCGTTAGGAGATGTAACTACTACAACTACTGGTTCAACAATTAAAGAAGATGGAAATACCGCTGCGGTTACATCTTAGTAAATGGAGGAATTTATGGCAAAGTTATATGTTGATCATGAAGGTCTTATTAATTTAAGTAAATATTTGTATGAGAAATCTCAAAATTTTGATGATTTAATTGAGAAAATGGAGTCTACTGTTGATAATATTTCTAGTGCTTGGGATGGAGTAGACGCTCAAACTTTTATTTCAAATGCTAAAAGTTATATAAATAATTTAAGAATTATTGAACTTGGATTAATAAGTTGTAGTCAAGATATGAATAGTAATGAAAGAAGATATCTTCAAGCTCTTCAAGAGTATTTTAATAAGTAGGAGGGGTTATGAATAATGGCATTAATATTTCTTCTGATGAATTAGCTAGCTTAATGGTTGAATTTGGCGAAGAAATTGTTTCAATGAAAGAATTGTTAGATGATGTTAAAGAAAAAACAAATGATATATCTAATACTTGGGATGGTGACGATAGTGAAAAAACTATGCAAGCTTTTCAAGAGTTTAGATCTCAATTTGATAGCATTAATGAAAGTAATCAAAATTATTTAAACTTTTTAGATAGTGTGATTAAAATGTATACTAATTATGATGACACTGTTTCTACTAATATTACTAGTTCAGAGAATACTTTTGATATCAATAATTAATAGAAGGGATTTGATATAATGGCTGTATTAAATAATGTCAGCTCAAAATTAGAAAAATTTATGAAGGAAGTTTATCCTTCAAGCGCTGATTATAAATCTAAAGCAAGTACTCTTAAGACTGCTGTTACAACATCAAAAAATAAATATCAGTCATCATTAGATGATATTGCTAGTGCATGGACAAGTTCAGATAGTGCGGAAACTAAAGCAATATTGGAACTTGTTGTTAGTGCTTGTAATAATATTGAATCAAGTATTGATAAAGATTTGACAACTGCTATAAATGACTTTGAAAAAGTTAAAGAAAAATATGATGAAGTTGAAAAACTTCGTAAAGATAATGCTAATTTAAAACCTGGAGAAGAAGTTAAAATTGAAGGATTAGGCGTTGTTGTAGACTTTGATGGCGCATGGTGGGATGGAAAAAAATACGAAAAAAATGACGATGATAAAATTAAAAAAGTAAATAATGAAATTGACATTGCAAACAAACAAGGAGAAGCTTTAATTGATGCTATTAAAAGTGGACTTGATGGTGTGGATTTAGGAATTATTGGCAATATGAAAAGAGGAGGTTCTCTTGGGCCAGTTACAAATTATAGTCTAGATGCGGATGCTGTTGTCGATGCTATTGCAAAATTACCAGAAAATGATTCAAAGTCTTTAAATGTATTGCAAGAAATTGGTTGTGGAATTGTTGGCGCTGTTGAAAGTGTTGTAAAAATAGGAGAAGGTGTTGTAGATTTTGGCCTAACACTTGGTGCAGGAGCCATATCATTAATTACTGGTAATGATGATAATGTTTTACGTCAACTTGCTGAAGTTGATTTCGCTCATAATACTGTTGGACAGCTTGGGGTTGGTATTGCTGGTGGCGAAGAGGCATATGAAAATTCAACTGGAAGAAAAGTTGGAGATTTTGTTGGTACAACTGCTACACATGCGGCTTTGTGGCTTACTGGTGGAGGTGCAATTGTATCTGCATTATCAATTGCTGGTAATACATCTGAGAAATTATTACAAGAAGATAAAACTGTTGGTGAGGCTTTATGGAAAGGAACTGCACTTGGTACTTTATCATTTGTTGGTGGAAAAGTCGTTGGAGCAGTTGCAAATAGAGTTGCACCTGCATTAGGTGGATGGGTTCAGAATAGCCATAATATAGTTGCTAGAACATTAAAGGCAGCTACTACTAGTATTAAAGATATTGGAACTTTATCTTTAGGTGGGAGAGTTGTTAATGTTGTTACTAGCCCATTACGTGGTGCCGCTCATGTGTTTAATAGAATCGTTAATGCTGAAGCAAATGCTGCAGGTAGAATAATAAATCATCTTCCAGGTCATACTTTACTTCAAAGAGTTGATGCTGGTGCTACAAATTTAGCTCAAAGGGTAGTTGATGGTGCGGCTAATAGAGTATCTGTTGCTTTTAATAGAAAAGCTGTAAGTGATTATAATACTGCTTTACAGAATTGGGAAGCTACTGGAAGACAGGTTAATACTCCTGAGTATGAAGAAGCGCAAAAAGCTTGGAATAAAATTGGAAGTAATAAGCCTGCCAACTTTGGCGATACAGCTTATACTACTCGTGATATAGATGCTAGAATTACAAGATATCAACAAGCAGATATGGACTTAAGGGCGGCAATGAATTCTTCGAATCCTAATCCTGCTGATATTGCTAGTAAACAAGCTGCTAGACAAACTGCATTTGATAATATACCTCAGTCAGCAAGACCTGCTAATGTTGGTGATGCAGCATTTACTACTGCTGATAGAAATGCTATGGGTAATTTATATAATCAGGCAAGAGCAGATTGGATTAATTCTGGTGGCGGAACAAATACACCGCAATATAATCAAATGAAAGCTGGTTATGATTTCTTACCAGATGATATGAAGGTTGGACTTAATGTTGGTGATGTTGTAACAACACCACATGCTTCCGATTTGCTTGTAGCAGATTATAATAGTAAATTTGCAGCGTATCAAGCTAATCCAACTACGGCAAATCGTGCAATTGCCGAAAATGCATATAATGCTTTACCTGTTGGACAAAAACCTGCAACATTTGGAGATGTTGCTATGAATTCTTATAATTATAATGCTAATGTTAATGCATATAATAATAAACTTGCTGTTTTCATTGGAAATGGTAGCCAGGTAAATACAGCTGAATATGGTGCTTTGGAAGCTGCTCATAATGCATTGCCAAATGGTGTTAAAACACCTAATATTGGTGACAAAATTGGAACTTTTACACCAACTACACCAACTAGAGCTGGACAAATCGGTGGGGCATTAACTTCAACAATTATTAGTGAGAATACTAATTGAGATAGATAAAGAGGAGGATTAAATATATGTTAGAAAGCGGAAATAAATATTTAACAATTGGTACAGTTGTACTTTTAAAAGATGCTAAGAAGAAAGTTATGATTACTGGTTTTGCTAGTATGTCACCTGAGACTGGAGATACAATATTTGATTATAGTGGATGCCCTTATCCTGAGGGTTTCTTAAACTATAATGAGGTATGTGTATTTAATCATGATCAAATTGATAAAGTTTTCTTTAATGGTTTTGTAAATGAAGAAGAAATTGTTTTTAAGAAAATACTTGTTGAACAACTTGATAAGCTTAAAGAAAATAAAAGTGAAAAATCTGCTGAGTAAAAAAAATGTAAAAATAAAATAATATTTAAGAAATAAATTGACAAAAGATTAAAAATATACTACGATTAATACGTAGGATAGTGAGGCTAGTTCTACCTATTTATATATTCGAGGAGGTGAATGTAAATGGTATTAAAAGCAACGCCAGAAGAGATTAGAACTGCAGGAAAAAGTTTAGTTGGAAATGCTGAAACTTATCTTGGTTCTGTTAAAAGTCTATATAATACAGTAGACTCATTACAAGAAAAATGGAAAGGTGCTGACAATGTTAAGTTTGCAACAACTGTAAATGGATACAAAGAGAATATTATGGCTCTTGGTCAAGTAATCGGTAACTATGGTGTATTCTTACAAGAAACAGCTAATAGTTTAGAAAAATTACAAGCAGAAATTGCACAACAAGCAAGCAATCTATAATTTTAAAGGTAAAGGAGGAATATTAAATGGATATGCAAATTGACTCAGTTGAACTACGTAATGCAGCTAGTTCTTTGAGAAAAAATGTTAATGATATGAGTAATACCCTTGATGAAGCTACTAAAACTATCAATGGTACAGCATCTTCTTGGGAAAGTGCAGCAGCTGAAAATTTAAGAGCTAGATATACTAGTTTATCTGCTAAATTTACAGATTTCTATACTGCAATTAACAATTATGCTACTTTCTTAGATAATACTGCTACAGCTTATGAAAACGCAGAAAATAAGATTAAGCAAAAAGAAGAAGAATTACTTAACGCAGGATATAATGCGCAATAATAAAATAAGAGCTTTGCTCTTTTTTTTTGCATTTTTATGATATAATTTTATTATTGGAGGAAAATATGAATAACTGGCATTCTATAGATATTAATGAAGTATATAATTATACAGGAAGTAGTATTGATGGACTTTCTACTAGTAAAGCTAAAGAAAGATTAGAAAAAAATGGTCCTAATAGTCTTCCAGAACAAAAAAAAGAAGGCTTTTGGAAAATATTCCTTTCACAATTTTATAGTCCTATTGTAATTGTTATGATTATAGCATCTATTATTTCCTTTTCTGTTGGTGAAATTGTAGATGGAATAGCAATTCTTTTTATTGTTTTTGTTGATGCTTTTTTAGGTACTATTCAAGAGCGCCATGCAGCAAATGAAGCAGATAGTTTAAAAAATTTGGTTGAAGTTAAAACTAAAGTTATTAGAGATGGAAAAGAAAAAGTAATTAATTCTCGTGATTTGGTAGTAGGTGATATCGTCTTAGTTGAATCAGGTGATAAAATATCTGGAGATTTAAGAATAATTGAGTCATCTAATTTAACTATTGATGAATCTATATTAACTGGAGAATCTGTTGCTGCTTCAAAAGGCGAAGGAATAGTTTTATCTAGCACAATATTATCTGATAGAGTAAATATGGCGTTCGGTGGTACTTCAGTTGTTACAGGTAGAGCAAAATGTATTGTAGTTGAAACTGGTGTAAATACTGAAATTGGAAAAATTTCAAGTAAAGTATATGAAACTAAAAATGAAAAATCACCACTTTCAATTAGAATAGAAAAACTTAGTAAACAAATAACACTTTTAGTTCTAGTAATAGCTATTTTGATTACTTTTGTTATGATTTATAATGGAGAAGAACTTCAAAATGTATTTATTTCAGTTGTTGCGTTATCTGTTTCAGCTATGCCTGAAGGACTTCCTTTGGCTCTTACTTTAGCACTTACAATTGGATCTCAGCGTATGGCTAAGAAGAATGTTATTGTAAAAAAATTAAACTCTGTAGAAAGTTTAGGAAGTTGTACTATAATTGCTAGTGATAAAACTGGTACTTTGACATTAAATCAACAAACTGCAAAAAAAATTGTTTTACCTGATGGTAGTTTGTTTGAAGTTGAGGGAACTGGTTATAATGCTGATGGAAAAGTTTTAGAAATTAATAATTCGAATATTAATGATGCAATGCAGATAGCTAAGTTAGGTGTTATTAATAATGAAGCTAAACTTGAAAAAATAAATGATAAATGGACTAGTCATGGTGACTCTATTGATATTGCTTTTTTGGCTTTAGGAGAAAAGCTTAATATTGGACGTTCGTATAGTGTATTAAAAGAGATTCCTTATGAATCTGAAAAAAAATATTCAGCAGTTTTTTACGAAGAGAGCGATAATAATTATTGTACTGTTAAGGGGTCTTTGGAAGTTGTCCTTTCATTTTGTGATTCAATGTATGTAAAAGGGAAAATATCCACATTAAATGTGGAAAATATTATTAAGCAGAATGATGCTTTAGCTCGTGATGGATTTCGTGTTATAGCTATTGCTAAATCTCGTAAATTAGATGATATTCCAAAGAAAAAATTATTAGATGATAGTGATATTCCAAAAATGATTTTTGTTGGATTAGTAGCTTTTATTGATCCTATTAGAGAAGAAACAAAGGAATCTATTAAAAAATGTAAAAAAGCTGGAATAAAGGTTGTTATGATTACTGGTGATCATCCACTTACTGCATTTTCTATAGCTAAAGATTTAAACTTATGTGATAGTGTTGATAGTGTTGCAACTGGGGATGATATAGATAAATATCTTGCTTTAGGAGAAAAAGATTTTGATAAATTTATAAAAGATAAGAAAGTGTTTACAAGAGTAACTCCTTTACAAAAACTTGAAATTGTTAATTCTTTTAAGCGACAAGGAGAATTTGTTGCTGTAACTGGTGATGGTGTTAATGATGCGCCTGCTATAAAGTCAGCTAATATTGGTATTGCTATGGGAAGCGGTACTGATGTTGCTAAAGAAACAAGTAAAATGATAATAATAGATGATGATTTTATGTCTATTGTCTCTGGTATAGAAGAGGGAAGAAATGCTTATAGTAATATTAGGAAAGTTGTTTATTTATTATTATCTTGTGGATTATCAGAAGTATTTTTCTTTGCTATTTCTATTTTCTTAGGACTTCCTGTTCCTTTAATTGCTGTACAGTTATTATGGCTTAATATTGTAACTGATGGACTTCAAGATATATCCTTATCTTTTGAAAGAGAAGAAAAAGAAATAATGAATGAAAAACCAGTTAGTCCAAAGGAATCTATATTTGATAAACTAATGTTTCAAGAGGTTTTAGTTGCTGGTCTTACTATGGGGATAAGTGTTTTGGCTTTGTGGATATTTTTAGTTAAAGTTAAAAGTTTTGAATTACCACTTGCTAGAGGATATGTTATGATGCTTATGGTGTTTATGCAAAACCTTCATGCAATGAATTGTAGAAGTGAAAAAGTATCTGCCTTTAAACTTTCAATTTCTAGAAATTGGCTTATTGTATTTAGTGTAGTATCATCTATAGCATTACAGATTATTGTTATGGAAAATAGTTTCTTAAGTAATATATTTGGTACCGAAAAAGTTCCGATTACTTCAGTATTAATTATGTTTTTGTGTAGTGTACCTATTTTATTGGTTATGGAAATATTTAAAAAGATTAAATTTGGAAGGAGATGAACCCTATGGAAAAAGTTGTTGATAAATTAGCTGATTATGGTATTGATATTGGTTTTAGACTTTTAGGATTTGGATTAATATTATTAATTGGTTTTAAAATTGTTAAATTGTTAATTAAATTAATAAATAAGGGAAGAGGGTTTAATAAGCTTGAAAAGAGTGTTCAGACTTTTATTTTAAGTTTTGTTAATATTACTCTTAAGTGTTTGGTGTTTGCAACTGCTTTAGGCTTTATTGGTATACCAATGACATCTTTAATTACTTTATTTGGAACTGCTTCTTTGGCTATTGGACTTGCTATGCAAGGTGGTCTTACAAATATGGTTGGTGGATTAATGATATTAATTTTTAAACCATTTAAAATAGGTGATTGGATTGAAAGTAATAGTATTAGTGGTTCTGTTGAAGAAATAACAATTTTTTATACAGTATTAAAAACTCTTGATTGTACTAAGGTAGTTATGCCTAATGGTGAACTTGCAAATTCAAATATAAAAAATTTTAGTTCAAATTCAAAAAGAAAATTATGTGTTGATTTTTCAGTGAGTTATAATAGTGATATAGATAAAGTAAAAAAAGTTTTAAACGAAGTAATTGATAAGGAAGAATTGGTTTTAAAAGATGAAGAAATATTTGTTAGATTAACTAATCATGGTGATAGTTCTCTTACGTTTACAGTTCGTGTTTGGACAAAAAATCAAGACTTTTGGAATCTTAAATTTAATCTATTAGAAAATGTTAAAAAAGCATTTGATAAAAATAAAATCGAAATTCCATTTAATCAACTAGATGTTCATTTGGATAAATAGGAGGTATTTATGAGAAAAAATGGTTTTACTTTAATTGAGATTTTAGCAGTAATAATTATTATGGGAATAATTGGATTAATTGGTATTGCAGCTATATCAAATAATACAGACGAAGCAAGGCGTTCTGCATTTGCCAATCTAGCTAGAAATTTTGCTGAGTCAGCAAGAAGTATGAGAGGAGAAGATAAACTTCCACATGATCCTAAAAATGGTGAAGTATTACTTTTAAAAGTTGAATCATTAAATGGTACTGATAAAACCGATGATTATACAACACCTTTTGGTGATTTATCATTAAATTATTGTTATGTAATGGTAGTAAATGATAATAATAATATAAAATATTATGTTACTATATTAGATTCTTCTTCACATGCTGTTTTTTATGAAGAATATTCAAAGATAGATAAAAAGTCAGTGATTTCAGGTGATAATAATAATATAAAGAAAATAGTAAGTTTTAATTCGCTTACTCAAGGTAAAAAACTTTCTATTGGTGGTGTTCAATATACTGTTACTTCTCGTAAAACAAATTATATTGTTTTGAAAAAATAATGTCTAAAATTGTATAAATTTTTTTACAAAATTAAACGAACAAAAATGGGTACTTTACATTGCATGTATTGTGCTCTTTTTTTTGTTGATTAATCAAATAAAAAAACTAAAAAAGTTAAAAAAATAAAAAAATGCATTTTTCAAAAAATCAAAAAAAATAAAAAAATAAAAATACGATATCAATCATTTTTCTTTGAAAAATAAGGCTTTTGCTATTTTTTTAAAAAATAAAAAAACAAAAAAAACAAAAAAAGTGCTTTACACATTTTTTTAAAAAAATAATTTTCTTATTTTATAAGGAATTCTTAAAAAAATGAAAAAATACAGATTGACTTCTTATTTTTATGATATAAAATTAAGTTATCAAGAGAGGTAAAAAAATGGACAAGGAAGAAGTTTTTGAAAATTTAAAAGTGGTAAAAAGAAGTGGTAAAAAAGTTGATTTTGATTCTGCAAAAATAGCTCTTGCCATAAAAAAAGGTTTTGATAATATAGTTGTTTCAGATGAAGAAGTTGAAACAGGAAAAGATTATAATGAGAAAGATATACAAAAAGTCTTTCAAGCAGTTATAAATAGAATTGCTAAAGAATATAAAGATGAAGATAAAATTAAAATTGAAGATATTCAAGATATGATTGAAGATGAGCTTGCTAAGAAAGGTTATAATGATGTTGCTATTTCTTTTAAAGAATATCGTGAAAGAAGAGCTCAATCTCGTGAAATGTTCTTTGATGATAAAAAGAAACATAAATTTTTAAAGACGCTTGAAGGATTAGGTCTTAAAAGTGCTCATGAAGATGATACTAAAAGAGAAAATGCTAATGTTGATGGTGATACTGCAATGGGAACTATGCTTCAATATGGTTCTACAGTATCAAAAGAATTTGCAAAATCATACTTGATGAAAAAAAGATTTGCTGATGCGCATGATGATGGAGATATTCACATTCATGATTTGGATTTTATGCCAATGGGAACTACAACATGTATGCAAATAGATTTAGCTAAGTTGTTTAAAAATGGATTTTCAACTGGACATGGACACTTAAGAGCACCAAAAGATATTATGAGTTATACTGCACTTGCTGCTATTGCTATTCAGTCTAATCAAAATGATCAACATGGTGGTCAAAGTATTCCAGCATTTGATTATTATATGGCTCCAGGTGTTTTATTAACATTTAAAAAACAATTAAAACAAACATTATCAGATTTACTTGACTATGCAGGATTTGATACATTTGTTAACATGAATATTCTTGCTAGAGAAATAGATAAAATTGATACAATTGGTGTTACAAAAGATTATTTTGAAAAGTTTATTAAAGATAATGAAACTTTAGAAAGACTATTTGAGATGGCAATTGATAAAGCTTTAAAAAAGACAAATAGAATAACTTATCAAGCAATGGAAGCTTTTGTACATAATTTGAATACAATGCATTCAAGAGCAGGAGCTCAAGTACCATTTTCATCAATTAATTTTGGAACTGATACTAGTTTAGAAGGAAGAATGGTTATTGAAAATTATTTACTTGCTGTAGAAGCTGGTCTTGGTCATTCTGAAACTCCAATTTTCCCAATTTCAATATTTAAAGTAAAAGAAGGAGTTAACTATAATGAAGGCGATCCTAACTATGATTTATTTAAGTTGTCATGTAGAGTATCTGCTAAAAGATTATTCCCTAACTTTTCGTTTATAGATGCTCCATTTAATCTTCAATATTATAAGCCTGGAGATTATACAACTGAAGTTGGATATATGGGATGTAGAACAAGAGTTATAGGAAATGTTGTTGATCCAGATAGATGTATTACTCCAGGACGTGGAAATTTGTCATTTACATCAATTAATTTACCAAGACTTGGATTAAAGCATGGTATTGCATTAAAGCAAAGAGATAAAGCAGATTTAGATGGCTTCTTTGCTGAACTTGATGATTTATTAGAATTAGTAAAAGATCAATTACTTGAAAGATTTGAAATTCAATGTAATAAAAGAATTTATAACTTCCCATTCTTACTTGGACAAGGTGTATGGCTTGATAGTGAAAAATTAAAAAATAATGATAGACTTAGAAAAGTTTTAAAACATGGTACTTTAAGTATTGGATTTATTGGGCTTGCAGAATGTTTAAAAGCTTTAATTGGAGAGCATCATGGAGAAAGTGAAGCAGCTCAAAAATTAGGTTTAAAAATAATTGGTCATATGAGAGAAAAATGTGACGAATTTGCTAAGAGATATAATTTGAATTTTACATGTCTTGCAACTCCTGCTGAGGGATTATCTGGAAGATTTGTAAATATAGATAAAGCAATATATGGAAAAGTAAAAGGAGTTACTGATAGAAATTATTATACTAACTCATTCCATATACCAGTTTATTACAATATAACTATTAAGAAAAAGATTGGACTTGAAGCTCCATATCATGCTCTTACAAATGCTGGGCATATTTCATATATTGAACTTGATGGTGATACTTCAGAAAATGTAGAAGCATTTGAAAAAGTAATTAGAATTATGAAAGAAGCTGGTATAGGTTATGGTGCAATCAACCATCCAGTAGATAGAGATCCAGTATGTGGATATGTTGGAATTATTAAAGATGTTTGTCCAAAATGTGGACGTCGTGAGGGTGAAGGTGTAAGTTTGGAAAAAATCACATCACTTGATTGTGACTGTGGTAGATAAAGAGAGGTAGGAGAAAAATATGAAAAAAGAATTAGAAGTAACAGAAAATGTTCAACCAAAGGAAAAGACTAAAGGAGAAGGTGTTGGATTCGAAAGAATTAGAAGAATCACTGGTTATTTAGTAGGTACAGTTGATAGGTTCAACAATGCTAAACAAGCAGAAGAACACGATAGAGTTAAACATTCATTTTAGTTATGTTGATACGTCTTGCTAGTGAATTACAAAAAGATAGTATAGTTGATGGAGAAGGTATTAGAGCAGTAATTTGGACTCAAGGATGTCCTCATCACTGCCCTTCTTGCCATAATCCGATGACGCATGATTATAATGGCGGATATTTAGTTGATGTTGAAGAGTTAAAAAAGGAGATTAATTCTTTAGATGATGAAGTTGGAGTTACTTTTTCTGGAGGAGATCCTTTTGAACAACCTGAAGCATGCTATGAACTTGCTAAATATATTCATAGTGTTAAACTAAATGTTTGGTGTTATACAGGCTATACTTATGAACAATTATTAAAAAAGAGTAATGAAAATCCACATGTTATGAATTTTTTAAAGGAAATAGATATTTTAGTAGATGGAAGATTTGTTGAGAAGCTTAAAAGTTTTGAAATTAAGTTTAGAGGTTCTAAAAATCAAAGAGTTATTGATGTAAAAAAGTCATTAAATAGTGGAAATGTAGTGTTATACGATGTAGATAATAAAGATAAGAAAAATAAAAAAAGAGAAGTTTACATTTAATAATAATTATTACTGCTCTTTTTTTTATGTATTTATTTACTTTTATATGATAATATTAAGATGGTGATATTATGAAAGATGAAAAACAGTTAGTTTTATTTTTTAGAAAAGATACGAAGATAGAAGGAGCTATTCTTGCAGCAAAATTAGTTAATAAATTTAGTATTCTTGGTGCTCCTACAGTTGTTCCATTTAATATTAATAAGCCAGGACAACCACAAATAATTTTTAATCAAGGAAAAATAAACTTAAATATTAGTAATTTTGATGTTTCATTTTTATATAATAGTGAAGAACATGAAGAACTATTTAAGGTGGTTATTGAGATAATAGAATATTTAGAAGACATGGATTATTTTTTTGAAAGAATGGGGTATGTTTCTTCATTTTTTCATACTAAAAAAGAACGCAAAGCATTTAAAGACAATATATTTAAAGATCCAGAAATGTTTGATTCAGAATTTCAATTATCTTGGTATAAAAAAGAACTTATTGATTCAGTTTTAGTAAATGTTTGGGAAAAAGATATGACTGATATGATGAATGGGATAGATTTTATATCTGTATTTGATATAAATACTCCAATCGATGAGGTTTATAATATTACTTCAGACTTTTTAAGTAATTTTATAAAAAAATGTGATAAATATATTTCAAATCATGACAAAAAGTTTAAATAATTAAGGTTCTTTGAGAACCCTTTTTCTTTTTATGTTATAATTTATTTTAAGGGTGGTGGTTCTATGGATGGAAAGCTTTTACCAGCAGATACTTATATTGTTATTAATAAAACTGTATTATCAATTGAAGATAAGAAAAAAATTACAATGTTATATCAACCAATTATAGGACATACTGCTGTTAGTCTATATTTAACTTTAATAGATGACTTAGAAAAAAGAGAATTTATGAGTGAAGAACAAACTCATCATCATTTAGTTAGAACTATGCAACTTAAGTTAAATGACATAATAATTGCAAGAGAGAAATTAGAAGCTGTAGGATTATTAAAAACATATTTGAAAGAAGAAAACGTTAATAATTATGTTTATGTACTTTATTCTCCACTTTCAGTAAGTGATTTTTTTTCTCATCCTGTACTTAGTGTTGTTTTATATAATAATTTAGGTAAAAAAGAGTTTGACAAATTGATTAATTATTTTAAAGTTCCTAAAATAAATTTAAAAGATTATAAAGATATTACTGCTACTTTTTCATCTGTTTTTGGAGTAATTAGTGGTAATGTAATGATAGATAATGAAGATGTTATAAAGAAAAATGTTGGATCTTTAGTAATGGATGATAAGATAGATTTTTCTTTATTGATTTCTAGTATTCCTAAAAAAATGTTAAATGATAAATGCTTTGATGATGAAATTAAAAATTTAATTAATTCGCTTGCTTTTACTTATAATATTGATAATTTACATATGCAAGGATTAGTTAGAAATTGTTTGAATGAAAAAGGACTTATTGATAAAGATGAATTAATTAAAGAAGCAAGAAATTATTATGAATTTGATAATGCTGGCAAACTTCCTACACTTGTATATTCAAAGCAACCGGATTATTTAAAAAGCCCAGAAGGTGATACATCAAAAAGAGCTAAGATGATTTATACGTTTGAAAATGTTACTCCTTATGATTATTTGAGAAGTAAATATAAAATAGGGGAACCAACTCTTAAGGAATTACAAATAATTGAAGATTTGATGGTTAAACAAAAAATGAAACCTGGCGTTGTTAATGTTTTAATTTCTTATGTTTTAAAGGTTAATAATAATAAGTTTAATAGAGGTTATGTTGAATCTGTTGCATCCCAGTGGTGTAGGCTTAACATAGAAACTGTTCCTGAAGCTATGGAAGTTGCTGAAAAGGAACATAAAAAAATGAAGAAAAATGAAACTAAATCAGTAGTAATAAAGAAAGATAAAAAAGATGATAATCTTCCATCATGGTATGGTAAAGAAATTGAAGGACAAGAAATAACACCAGAAGAACAAAATGAATTAAAAGAAATATTAAATGATTTTTAATAATATGTTATACTATTATTAATGAATGGTAGGGTGAAAGTATGAAATTTGGAATCGATTACGATAAAGTATTTGGAATTGGTCAATTTGTTAAAGAAAAAAGTGAAGAAATTAATACTATTTATTATGAAATAATTGATTTATGTAAAAAGATAAATGATAATTGGCAAAGTGAAGATTCTAGTGTTTATTTAGAGCATATGATTGCATATACTAAAGATAAGATAAAAGATAATGAAGTTTTAACTAAGGCAGGTACAACTTTATGTAAAATTTCTTCTATTTATAATGAACAAGAAAACAAATGGGCAAATAATATAGTTAAAGATGTTGAACTAAGAAAGGGGAAAATATAGAATGAAAAGTATGTATATGAATAGTGGCAATCTTAAAGGAATAACTGTTCAATTAAAAAATAAGATAAAAGAACTTAATGATTGTTATACTGCTGTCAATGATAAAGTTAAAGAATTAGATGGATCAAGTGAAACTTGGAAAGGCGATAAACAACAAAAATTTTATGGTTCATATACTTTATTATCAAATGAATTCCCTACTAATATAGAAAAATATAATGAATTTTATGATTTTTTATGTAAAGTTATTGAAGAATATGAGAAAAAAGATTCTGGTATTAATAAAGATATAGATGTTAATGTAGATAATTTGGATATGTAGGTGAGTTTATGAAGGTTAATGAGGAAGTAAATAATAAAACGGTTACATTAATAAATGAAATCGCTGAAGGTTTAGATTCTGGTATTATTAATAGTATTTTAAATGATTTTAGTGCACTTACTGAATTAGGATTATTTAGTGATCAGTTAAATAAAATAAAAAAAGGACTTGATAATTTAAAAACTTCATTAGAAAATTTTTCTATTGTTGTAGAAGATAATAAATATCAATGGAATCAAGTTGAAGATGAAGTAAATTCAGCAATATCTGATTTAGATAGTGATGTTGGTGGAATTACATCTGTAAGAAATAATAATAATAATCGTGGAGGAAACTGTAATAGTTCAAACTATTCTGGTAATTCTAGTAATATTAATGTTTCTTCAATAAGTAAAGGTGTTTCTGTATCTACTAAGTCTGTAGAAGAATTAATTGGTAAATTAGATAATAATACTTTGCCAGTTTTACTTCAAAAATTGTATAAATTAAATAAGAATAATTCGATTATTGATTTATTAATTAATGATAAAAACTCAGGTATTTTACTTGCGATGCTTAAAAGAATTCTTGGTGATACTACTACTGATTTAAGTGAAGAAAAAACTGAGGAATCTGATATTATTCAAAAAATGATTCTTAAATCTTTAAAATTAGAGAATGTTGATTTAACTTCAGAAGAAGGTAAATCTGCTGCAGAAAAAGTAATATTAGAAAATATAAATAATAAAGATGTTGATGAGTCTAAATGGAATGAGCTTATGTATGGAAATAATACTATTCAAGTTAATTTGCTTGATGGAGATTGGGTAGTTGCAAAAACCAATTCAGATTTACAAGATTATGCTTCATATATAGCAAATCAAGGAGTTAGACAAAACTCTGATACAAGTAGGTATAGTGATTATTGTCTTGCATTTTCATATGTACATGCTTATGATTATTTTACTGGTGCTAGAGGTACTGCTGAAATGGCAGGTAATTATGCTCATGCTGGTCAATTTCATGATTATATTGATGATGATAAAAGTAAGGTTCTTGCAGTAATTTATGATGAAATAATGAAAGGAAGACCTGTAGTATTACAAGTAAATGGCAATAAAGCAGGTACTAGTAGACACTTTGTAACTGTAGTTGGATTTAAAGCAGGAATTACAAGTGCTGAAAGCTTAACTGAACAAGACTTATTAATTATTGATAGTTGGGATGGAAAACTTGAAAGAATGGATACTAGCACATCAAGATTTATGACTACTGGTGCTGCATGTCATAAAGAATATAGTGGTTATAGATTACGTGTATTAAATGATAGTGTAGCATAAGGAGGAGAATATGAATAGTAAATACCAGAAATATTATGATAAATTAAAAGGAAAAGATTTTTCATCATCTATTACGAAATATACTTCTACTTTAGATAATACAAAAACAAAAATAGGAAATATTGAATCTACTATTGGTTCATCAGATTGGTCAGAAAAGGGTCTTGAAATAATTAGTAATTCTGTAATACCTTCTTTGAAAAATCAAGAAGAAAGTATTAGTGCAGCTATAAAGAGTTTATCTACTGTTGTATCTAAATGTTCAGAGCTTTTAACTAAACTTCAAAATTTAGAAGAATTGTGTGATAAATATGCTAATTGTGAAAAAGAAGAAGATAAAAATAATTATAAAAATCAAATAAGTGCTGTAGAAAAGGAAATAGATGGAATTATTAATGAGATTAATTCTATTTCTGTTGACATAAAAGATGATAGTGTTGCTTTCGAAGGCTATATGACAGATTTGAAAGATACATATTCTCTTGAAAAATTGAAGGCAGAATTTGTTGGTGATGTTGATGATTTAAGTAGATATTATATTGATCCTGCCTATGCTCATAAAGCAAAAGAATTAGTAGGATTTGATAATACTACTGGCGAAATACTCCAAAGAGGTAGTTCAATTCATCTTAAGCCTGGAGAAACTCGTGTAATAACAATTAGATTACCAGATTGTACAGGGCCTATAGATCAAGTTGTTAGAACTACTGCTGATGGGGATCCTGCATATAGAACTAGTAACTGTGTACATGGTTATAGTGATGTAAATCATGATCCAAATGTAGTTGAGTATGTTGATTATAGATATAATAAATATCCACAACAAGCAAATTTACATACAAATTATTATGACTGGATTATTACGGCAGATTCAACTGGTGCAGTAAAAGCAAGTCAGACTTGTGAATATAAGACAGTTAGTGGTGATATTTTAAAAGCAATGTTAACAATTGGTGTAATAGTTTCATAGATTGACAAATAAAAAATGGAATGTTAAGATATGATTTATAAAAACGTTGATTAAGATTAGTAAAATATTGTTCTATTTAAAGAGAGTTAGTGTTTGGTGAGAGCTAATAATGGATATTATTTGAATCTACTTATGAGTGAAGTGAAAACACTTCCGGGGAAACTCGTTAATTAAAATAAGACCAAATTAGGATGGTACCGTGGTAATTCACTCCTATAGTTTGGTCTTTTTATTTTGTGGAGGCAATATGTTAAAAGAGTATTTTGATGAAGATAAATATCAAGAAATTAAAGAATCAAATAATTTAGTTTATAAGGCATTAGAAATTGTGACAAATTTATTTGAGAATGATTTAGATAAAGGTGGATTTCCATATATGTTACACCTTTTATATGTTTATAAGCATGTCTCGAATATTCATGAAAAAGTAGTAGCACTATTACATGATGTGATTGAAGATAAAAATGTATCAAAAGAAGATTTATTGGAAGTTGGATTTCCAGAAAATATTGTTTCAGATGTTGCTATTTTAACAAGAACAAAGAAGACAGATTACAATGATTATATTGATAATATAATAAAAACTGGTAGTAGGGAAGCATTAGAAGTTAAACTTGCTGATTTAGAAAATAACATGGATTTAACAAGAATAACAAATCCAACAATTAAAGATATAGATAGAGTGAAAAAAAGGTATATACCTACACATGAAAAAATAATTAATAGACTTAAGGAGATGGAATAATTATGATAGATATAAAATTAATAAGAGAAAATAAAGAGTTAGTTAAAGAAAATATAAAAAAGAAATTTCAAGATGAAAAACTTCCAATAGTAGATGAAGTTTTTGAAATGGATAGTAAGGTACGTGAAGTACAAACTAAATGTGATAATTTAAAGGCAGAAAAAAATAAAAAAAGTGGCGAAATTGGTAAATTAATGAAGGAAAAGAAAACTGATGAAGCTAATAAAGTAAAAGAAGAAGTAAATAAAATGGCTGATGAAATTAAGTCATTGGAAGAAGAACAAGTTAAATTACAAAAGGAAATTAAGGATAGAATGATGGTAATTCCAAATATTATTGATCCTTCAGTTCCTATTGGAAAAGATGATACAGAAAATGTTGAAGTCGAAAGATTTGGTAAAGCTGTTGTTCCAAAGTACGAGATTCCTTATCATGCTGATATTATTAATAAATTATGCGGAATGGATAAAGAAGCAGCAGGACGTACTAGTGGAGAAGGATTTTATTATTTACTAGGTGATATAGCAAGACTTCATGAAGCAATGATTGCTTATGCAAGAGATTATATGATAGATAAGGGATTTACTTATGCAATTCCTCCATTTATGATCCATAGTGATGTTGTAACAGGTGTTATGTCATTTCCTGAAATGGAAGCTATGATGTATAAAATAGAGGGTGAAGATTTATATTTGATTGGAACAAGTGAGCATTCAATGATTGGTAAGTTTAAGGATCAAATATTAAAAAAGGAAGATCTTCCAATTACTATGACAAGTTATTCACCATGTTTTAGAAAAGAAGGTGGATCTCATGGTCTTGAAGAAAGAGGATTATATCGTGTTCATCAATTTGAAAAACAAGAAATGATTGTTATTTGTGAACCAGAACAATCAATGGATTTTTATGAAAAAATGTGGAGGTATACTGTTGAAATATTTAGAAACTTTGATGTTCCAGTAAGACAACTTGAATGTTGTAGCGGAGATTTAGCGGATTTGAAAGTTAAATCATGTGATATTGAAGCATGGAGTCCTAGACAACAAAAATATTTTGAAGTAGGTTCTTGTTCTAATTTGGGTGATGCTCAAGCAAGACGTTTAGGCATCAGAACAAAGGGAGAAAAAGGTACATACTATCTACATACACTTAATAATACAGTTGTTGCTACACCTCGTGGATTAATTGCTTTACTTGAAAATAATTATAATGAAGATGGATCAATTAATATACCTAAAGTATTACAGCCATATATGGGTGGAAAGAAAAAGATAGAAGTAAAATAAAGAAAGCAAGTTTGCTTTTTTTATTTTAACTGATATAATTAATCTATAGAAATAGGTGCTTTTAATGAAGAAAATTAAAGAATTTTTAAAAAAAAATAGAGAAATAATTGTTTATTTAATAGTGGGAGTTTTAACAACAATAGTTAGTTTTGTATCTTATTATTTATGTACTAAAACATTTTTGAATCCAAATGATGGATTACAATTACAAGCTGCAAATATAATATCATGGGTTTGTGCTGTTACTTTTGCATATTTTACTAATAGAGTTTTTGTTTTTAGAAGTAAAAATGAAAATAGATTACATGAAGCATTTTTATTTTATTCATCTAGAATCATAACTCTTCTTATGGATATGGGAATAATGTGGTTTATGGTTACACTTTGTGGATGCAATGATTTAATTGCTAAAATTGTAGTTCAAGTAGTTGTAATAATTGGTAACTACGTAATAAGTAAATTTTTCGTATTTAAGAGCTAATAATAAAAAATGTAAAAAAAGTATTTTATTATGAGTAAATACTTTTTTTTTTTACATTTTTTGCTATAATAGTTATTATAGGTGGAGGTGTCTAGAATGAACACATCATTAAATTTAGAAAAATTTTTAGAATTGGTAGATTTATATAAATATGCTTCTATCGATGGTGAAAGAGTAGAAATAATTGTATCACCATTAAAAGATGGAGATAATTCTAAACGAATTATAACTATTGGATTACAAGGAGGCTATTCTAGGGATAGCGATACATTTGTAATTGAAGATGGTAAGGAATTTGATGAGAAAATTCTTCCTTTAATTGTATCTCATTATTCTTTTGATGACTCTTTAACCACTTGGAATATTGTAGATAGTGGTATAAAAGATGTAACAATAAAAGGAAGTAATGAGACTGAGTCTGGAAATTTATTGTATGTTGAAACATTTAATCAAAACCTATATGATGATCTTTCAAAAAAGGTTGATGAAATCACTGGTGAAAGAGCAATTTCAACTATTGATTCTTCAGTTGTAGAAAGAACATGGGATGAAATTTTAAAATATGCTAAAAGTAGAAGAATGTCTACAGATTTTTATAAAGGAAATGTCTTTACTAAAGAAGAAACTGATTCTGTGTATAAATTTGTAAGTAATGTTGCTGAGAATGAAAAATCTCTATCAACTGGTAATGCAAAAAAAAGTAAAGAGCATAATGAAGAACTTTTAAACGAAGTTTTAAATGATTCTAATAAGTATAATCGTTATGGATTGAATAATGAATTATCTAAAAAAATAGTGGATAATAATCTAGTTAAAAAAGTATCTACTGTAGCAAGTGCTGAGAAAAAGATCAAAAGAAGATTAGATCTTAGTAATGTATCTATTCAAGAAAAAATTAATTTTGCTATAAATGAACTTGATAAAATTAATTATTTTGAATTAAGTAATAGTAAAAAGTATGATACTATAAAGAAATTAATGGAAACATATTCTAAGGATTCAAAAAATTATTTAATATGTAAAGAATTATTGAGATATGTTGAAATAAAAAATGATAAATTAAAAACAAATAAAAATATAAATATTGAACAAAATGAAATATTTAATGTATATGATGATACTGTTGTTGATTCATATGATAAATTTAATGAAGTTATAGATTTGGTAGAACATGCTAAATTAGATAATGAGAAGTTTAATATTGTCATTGAAAATGATGCTAATAATCCATTATCTAGAAGAGTGACAATTAATTTAAGAGGTGATGTTAGTAGAAGTGATACTTTTAAATTTTTGTTTACTGATGGTGAAAAATTTGATGAACAATTTAAAGAGAAGTTAAGAGAAATATGGAATGAATATCCTAACTTTATGACCGTAGCAAATGTTGATAAAAACATAAATAATAATTATTCTTTACACACGTTAAGTGGTGATAGTGAAGTATTAATTAAGGATACTGATAAATTAGATTTATTATATAGAAGAAATAAAGAGTCTGATGGTGTTATTCAAAAATTTAAAAATGTAAAAAAAGAAATAGAAACGGAAAAAATAAATAATTTTGATATTAACAATAATGAAAATAAAAAATCATTAATTGATGAATTTAAGAGCATTAATAATAATATTATAAAAAGAAGAGAAAATAGGCCTAATGTAATAGTTAAAGAGTTTAAAAAAATAAAAAATGAAATAGATAATAATAAAGTTAATAATAAAGAAGAAAAAGAGATTCTTGAAAAATTATTTGAATTGGAAAGAAATATCAATGAAGAGGCAATGAAGCAAGATTTAAACAATAATTTAAATAAAAATGAAGATACTTTAGTTCAATTTGAAACTCTTCATGATTATGTTTTGAAATATAAGATTTCTATGTCAAATGATTCTAATAAATCTTTAATTATTTATAATAGAAATGATGGAAGTGTTTATACTCCATCTTCAGAAGCTGAGAAAAGAAATATTGAATTTGCATATTATTGGGCTGTTATGGCCGGATTAGATGAGTCTAAAAATGATGTATTCTATGGTGAAAAGTATGCTTTTAGTGAAGAAAATAAGAAATTATATGATTTGATATGTGTTCAATTTAAAGAATCAATTAAACGTGGAATTGATATTGACTTTGATTCTTTAAAGGAACAGTTTGCTAATAGTGGTGTTCAATATTCTGATAAGATTTTTGAAAGATTATTTAAAGATAATCATTATGTTGAATATGTTTCTTTATATTATAAAAAATCTTTAGGATTGTATGATAATAATAAAAATGATATAGATGAATTTTATGATATGAAAATTAATTCACAAGATTTAATTAAAATAGATGCTGAAAAACAGGCTCGTGAATTAATTAAAAAAGCAGAATTAGAAAGAATACTTGAAATGGCAAAACAATATGCTCATGATATACAAAATCAAAATGAACAAATTGATTTAAGAGAAGCTTCTTTATTACTTGCTAAAAAGATTTATGAAGAAAGTGAACTTGAAGTATTAAAAAATGAAGCAAAGGATTTTGCTATGAAAATACTAGAATCTAATGGTAATAAGGTTAGTAATGATGTTGATGAACTTGTAGAGAAAATACAAAAAATATATGAACAAGTAGTTGTATTTGATGGTGCAAAAGAACAAGCTAGACAAATTCAAAACAGGAATGAACTTATTGAATTAAAATCAGCTGCATTACAATTTGCTTATGACATAATTAGAAAAAGTGAAGAAGAAAAATTGAAGTTAGAAGCTAGAAAGTTTGCACATAAGCTAATTGAGGATCAAGAACATGAAAATTTATTAGTTGAAGCATCTAGACTTGCTAAAAGAATAATTGAAGAAGCAGAAATGCAAGAATTAACAGAAGAAGCTTCTATTTTTGCAAAAAAAATATTTGACGAAATAAATAAAGAAAAATTAAAGGAAGCTGCAGATGAACAGGCAAAAATGCTTCAAAATAAAAATGAATTAGCATATTTGGAAGAAGCTGCAAAAGAACAAGCAAAAATGCTTCAAAATAAAAAT
>CAMNJQ010000069.1 GCA_946541575.1 uncultured Clostridium sp.
TATTTTTGAACAAAAGCCTGATGAATTAACAAGAATAATAAAAGACTATATTAATGATTTAGATAAATAGCTCGGAAGATTAAGATATTACGATGTTCGGAATGTTCTTGCAATCAAGAACATTCAAATATTTCTTTCTATCCAAAAAATAAGACTAAAAATGTGGTATAATATTTTTGAGAAAAATGGAGGAATAATAAAGTGAAGAAAAAAATATTATTAGGTTTATTGGTAATAGTAGCATTGTTTACAATCACAGGATGTGGAAAAAATAGTAATAATAATTCCAATGTGAAAAGTTCAAAAGAATATAATATTAATGGGATATCATTTGAATTAGATAAAGAAGATTCTATATCTAAAATGAAATATAAAGTATCAAATTCTTTTGATAGAAGAGCTGGAGCAAGTACAACAGTATATCATCTTTATTATGATGAAAATAAAGATAAATATGATGTATCTAATTTAGTTTTTAGTATAAGTATTACTGCTAATATTATGCAGAGTGAATCTAATATAGAATATGCTATTAATAAACTAAATAATAATAGTTCATTAAAGAATATTTCTAGAGAACAGAAAAAGATTAATGATCTTACTTGGGAATATATAACACTTGATAATTACTATGACAATAATAATTCCTATAAAAATCATTCATACTATTATGAAACATATGATGGAAAGTATTACACTACTTATATTATTCAATTTAATAAAGTAGATAATATGGAAGAGTTTGAAAATGATTTTATAAAAAATATTGTTTTTGAATAATAAACGGAGGTTATTAAAATGAAGAAAAAAATATTATTGAGTTTATTTATATTTATAGCATTATTTACTATAACAGGATGTGGTAAAGGCGTTAAAGAAAAAGATGAAAAAACTGGAAAAGATAAAACAGTATATACTTGTATAAAAAAGAACATTGATCAAAAATCTAGTTCTACTGGTAATACATATAAATTAGATGTTACCAATGTCGCTAAATTAGATGATACTGGAAAACTAATATATTATTCTACAAAAAATACATATACAATGAAGGCAAAAGAAGAATGTACTTCATCTTGTGAAAATGCAACAAAATGGAATAACGAAATAAATGATAAAAAATATTCAGGAAGCCATAGAGAAACTAAATGTAATTGTGATAAAAACGAATATATGGAAGAGTTTATTTATGATGATATTCCTAATTTAGATAAATATGTTAGAAGTGATATTTCTGAATTAAAAGACGATAATTCGTTTGATTTGGAATCATGGCTAAATAAATATGAAAAGATTGGATATAATTGTAATTAGAAGTGAGAAGTAAAAGTATGAAAAAGAAATTTATATTAGGATTATTTATTTTAATAACATTATTTACAATCACAGGATGTGGAAATAGTACTGAACCTGGAAAGCAACAAGGAAAAGATGATAATTCTACAATAGTAGGATATTATGAAGCTTATGAAGCAGTACAATATGGTCAAAAATTTGATGAAAAAGCTACAAAATCAGAAAATATTACATTATTAGTTAGAGATGATAATACAGCTACGCTTAAATGGGGAAATTCAGAAGGCAAAGATTATAAAATAGATGGTGATAGATTTATTGCTTTGGCTGGTGATGAAGAAGGAAAAATAACACACAAAAATGGAAAAATAAAGATAGAACTAGCTGATGGTGACTATTTAGCGTTCAAAAAGTAAGGAGAATAAAGATGAAGAAAAAGGTTTTATTAAGTTTATTGATTATAGTAACATTATTTACAATTACTGGATGTGGAAGCAATAATAAAGAAAATTCAAATGAAACAGGTAATAAGAAACAAGTAGAAAGAGAGTCTATTAAAAAACAACAAGGTTATCAAGAAGGGCAATATTTTATTGATGATTTAACTTTTAATTTGCCAAGTGGATACAAATTAGACGGAACAGATCGTTATACATATCGTGATACTAGTAATGCCCTTATTGTTGAACTCTATGTTGATAATAATGTTGAAGATTTAAATGCTTTTATAACATCAGATAAACATTCATTTTATCCAACTATCGGTGATTTAAAAGAAACTGTTATTAACGGTAATGTATGGACAAAAGGAAAAACTATGGATAATACAACAGTATATTATATTAAAGATGGAAATAAAGTATATTCTGTTATGTTATCTCCAGTATATACAACATCAGGAACATTTAATGAACTAGTAACTACTTTTGAAACAAGCTTATATTTTAAAATAAATTAAAAATAAAAAAAGGAGTGACAAAGTGAAGAAAAAAATAATATTAAGTTTAATTGTAATAGTAGCATTATTTGTTATTACAGGATGTGGTAAAAGTGATAATAAAGAATCATCTAATGCTACTAAAAATGATGAAGTTTTAAATAAATCATCATGTGTAGCTGAAGAGTATTTATTTCATTCTAAAAAGCGTGTTAGAAATATAATATATCTTGATAAAAACAATAAAGTGATCAATTATGAACGTATTGAAACACTTTATGGTTTTGATAGTGATAGTGATTTTAATATGAATTATGAAATATGTGAGGATGCCTCAAAAGAGAACTTTAATTATTATACTCAAGTAGGTGATTGTAATCGTGATACGAGAATTTTAACTATAACATCAAAATATAATATTTCAAAAATGAAATCAAAAGAAGCATTCCCTACAAAATATATAAGAGATAATATATCTGATGATTTTATATTAGATTTGGATAATTATTTAAGTATCGTAAATAAAAACGGATATGTATGTGAATAGGAGAATAAAATGAATAAGAAAATATTTTTAAGTTTATTAGCAATAGTAATGGTATTTACAATTACAGGATGTGGTAAAAGTGATGAAACTAAGGAAACAAAATCTAAAAATAAAACTTATGAATGTAGGTATAGTAAGGATGATACTGCTGAGGGAAAAAGATATCTAACAAAATATTTAATAGAATTAAATGATAAAAATGAAGCCGAAGTTTATACACTGATTACAGGTTTTTCTAATTATGGAAGTGAAACAGATGGATATAAGGAATATTGTAATGGCTTAAAAGATAACAAACAAAAAGATTTATTGGAAAAGTATAAAGATATAGTTGATATGAAAGTTGTTTGTGATTCAAAAAACAATTATGAAGCATATGTATTAAAAGAATACCAAGTTAAAAAAATAAAAGATATAGATGATTTTAATTCTATTTACAAATTTCTTGAACCATATATTAAAGAAGATGGAACTTTTGATTTAGAAAGTTGGAAAAATTATTTTAATACAGATTCTCTAAAAGCAGGAAAATATTCATGTGATTTCTAAAAATGAGTGATCGGAAGATTAAGATATTACTATTTGCCATATGTCCAGGTAACCTTTATTAATAATAGTAATATTACTATTTGCAACACTATATAAATGATATAAAA
>CAMNJQ010000070.1 GCA_946541575.1 uncultured Clostridium sp.
TTAGTAATAAACACTATCCAGAATATTTTATTAAATCAATTGATGAGAAATAATCTCATCATTTTTTTATTGCAAACAAAAACAGGATTGTATTGTATTCCCGTTTTATCTTTTTCTACTATATTCATCATGTGTTTCCTTATGTTCTTCTTTTGATATAATTCCTGGTGTTACATGACTTAAATGGAATTCACATTGTTCTTTAACCATTTCTTGTTCTGCTCTGCTTAATTCAAATTTACCATCTGAATTTAACTCTTCTATGAACTTATCCATATTCACTTTATAATTAGATACTATAGATGTCATAATTTTCCCCCTTCAAATTGCTCTCTATTATACCATAAAACCCTTATAATTGCAAACAAAAACAGGATTGCTCCTGCTATAATGATTTCCTTTTTATTTCTGGTTTTTCATATAGTAGTCTTAAAATATCTTTTTCTTTTTCACTAAATAAACTAGATTCTATATTGCCGGCACTTTGAATACCGTATGCCTCTGCTTTTTTTAATACTATTTCACTAAAATCTAATTGAGATAAATGCTCAATTAATTTTTTATTTGTATTTAACATTTTTCTCAATGGATAAAATGTTTTATTATTATAACTAACCATTGTATCAAGAGTTATTCCATCTTTTAATTTAAAAACAATTCCATCATAATCAACATATTTATTAAACATTTGATGTATTTCAGAATCTTCAAATTCAAATAATTGTAATTGCTGATTATCAATTGATAATTGTCCTAAAGTATAGGTGAAAAGTACAGCATCAACTTTATCAAAACCAATTGTAAATAATGATGATACTAATATTTCAGTATTTATTTTTTCCATAAACAAACCCCTCCAAACAAGTTTTTATTATACATTAAAACACTTATATTTGCAAACAAAAACAGGATTGTTCTAATCATCGCAATATTACTACATTATGATTAAAAAATAAAAGTGTTGCATAGGAATATCACCCCTAAATGCTAACACTATTTTCCTTCGATTTTTGCCATTTTTTATAATTTTTCTTATTTTTAGTATCTTTTTATATAAAAAATGCAAGATTTCAAATCTCGCAAAGCCTTATTTTATAAGAATTTTTAAAAAGTGTTGCAAAAAGCGTTATCAGACAATTTATATTAGTTTTATTTTCAGTCATTTGGATCAGCTCCTTTATATTCAATAATTTTATCTTCAATAATGACTAATGAATCATCATTTGTTAACGCATAAACTTTATATTTACTTTCATTGATTAATTTGTTATACACTTGTTTTCTTAATTCAGGATTATATCCTTTTTCATTATAATGAGGTATTATTATTCCATCAAATAACCCTAAAGCATCATAATCTTTAATATTTAAATAATTGTCATCTAACTTTTCTAAGTGTTTGATATTTTTAGTTACTATGTGAGCACCACAAGAACCTCCAATATATATTACACCGTTTTTTATATAATTAATTATATCTTTATCAAAACCACATTTTCTTATTTTATCTAATGTCGCAAAAGTATTACCACCACTAACATATATCAAATCAATATTAAGATTTCTAAATCTATCTACTTCAGTTTCATCAAATATATAAATATTATCTCTTTTTGTAAAACCATCATTATATAATCTATCATAATATTTATCTGATTTTATCTTTTCTCTAGTTGCCTTCTCATTAGGTATAAATAATACTTTATTATCCGACAATTCTTTATCAATATTATTTAATATTACTTGTTTAGAGTGCTCATTAATAAAATCTGAAGAACTTAATATTAATTTCATATATTTCACCTCTTTTAATTAATATAAAATGTGTCAGAGTGCTACAAGTCAGTACCCTAATTTCTCTTAAAAATAAGTATATTTTAACCTATTTTTTAATAATTTCTTATTTTTTTATTAAAACTTGCAAGATCTCATTTCATCAAAATTCCCATTTTATAAGGGATTAAACGATGTACAGTATAAATACAATGCAAGCAATTGATGTTGCTCTTTTGAAACACTTTTTCTTCATTATTCATAAAAAATCACTCCCTTATACCAGTATTTTTTCATTGATATTATCAATAATATAATTAATATCTTCAATAGATTTTCCCATATTAAATCTACCATTACCTACTGGATAAAATACTGAATAACATTTATATTTTTTACCATTAATATCTTTTTCAAATTTCTTTTTTCTGCACTGAGAAACCGAATTTTTTTTATTTAAAACAATAGAAGAAACTTGATTGCCAAATAATACTATTACCTTAGGATTTATTATTTCTATTTCTTTTTCTAGTAGATGTAGATATTCTTTATATACACTGTCAGGAAGAGGCCTTGCATCAATTTGAGTACATTTACCTAAATTAGTAATAAAGTATTTATGTTTTTTTACATTATTATAAACTTCATTTGCAAAATCTTCTGTCCAATCAGTTCCTTTAATAGTTTTTATTTTGTCATATATATCTTTATCTAATAATTTTAATTCATAAAATAAATTCCAAATGTTTTTAGTACCAATCCAAGGTGATTTTAATCCTTTCCATGATTTATTCGATGCAATATTTTTTCCAGTTGGATTCATAAATACAAAACATATATCTGGATTATCAATACATCCACCATTATAAATAGAGTCTAATTCTTTAGCTCCATACTTTAACTGAAGTTTATCATATTCTATTTTTAAATCATCTAAAGTCATTGTATCACCTTTTTTTATTAATATAAAATGTGTCGGCATATTACAAGCCAGTACCCTAATTTCTCTCAAAAATGAGTATATTTTACCCTATTTTTTATTATTTTTCTTTCTTTTTTATTAAAACTTGCAAGATCTCATTTGCTAAAAAGTCCTATTTTATAATGATTTCCTTGATGTACAGCATAAATACAAGCCAACCAATTTATATTAGTTTTATTATCATTCATAGAAATAACTTCCTAACGACTAAATTGTATCATAAAAGTGTGGATTACTCTACTATATCTTCTTGAAACACTACTAATTATTTTGAATCTATTATCATGATTAAAATACTCTTCTTTATTATTATGAAAAAATATTCCACAATTATTTTCACTATGCATTCTATCTTTATAACTTAAGATAATCTGTTGAAAGTATTTATCTTTATCTCTTTCATATTCAATAGTATATCCTCTTAAATAAGTTTCTAAATAATTTAATTTTATAAATATTTAAATAATATGATATAATGATTATGGTGATTTAAATTATGGAAAAAGAAGAAAAAAAGGAAGAAAAAAAGAAAATTAATTTAGGTATAATTGCAGTTTGCATTATTATGACAATAGCAATATGTATATCTGTAATAATAATTAGACCAGTATTTACTAATGACAAAGAAAAGTATAAAAATGAGCTTGATGAAGTTGTTGAAGAATTAAATACTCTGCAAGCCAAAAAAATTGAAATATTTACCAATCAAGGATTTACAAAAGAATATTATGATACCGATAGTAAAATTTCTAGTTTAACTCAAAAAAAGTTGGATTTAGAAAAGAAGACAAAAAATGGGTATATAGCTTATAATATTATTGGATCGTTATTTTCTCTGTTCTTTGGTGGTGTTTTTTCAGCAATAGTTTATAATATTTTTAATAGAAAAAAAATTATGGAAAATCATTATGAGCATTTAGAAAAAATTGGTAAAGCATTTGGTGAAGGATATGCTGAAGCAACTGGTAGTCCTAAATATGTTCCTTTGAAGTGTCCTCAGTGTGGTGCTAATTTAAAGGGTGAAAAAATAGAAAAATGTCCATATTGTGAAACAGTTCTTGAAAAAGTTAGAAAAAAATAAAAAAATTCTAGATTTAGAATTTTTTTTATTTGTCTATTTGATTACTTACAATATAATTATCTTTTTTCCATTTCTTAATCGCATCTAATCTTTCTTTAAATTTTATTTCATTTCCCTGTGTACTAGGTAGATAATATGATTTTCCTTTTAGTGATGGTGGAAGACATTCCATATTTGTTAATTTTTCTTTTGTATCATGTGCATATTGATATCCTTTTCCATAATCTAATTCTTTCATCAATTTTGTTGGTGCATTTCTAATCACTAGTGGAACTGGTTCAGATAACATTTTTTTAGCATCATCTGAAGCAGCCATATAAGCCATATAACAAGAATTTGATTTAGGTGCTAATGACATATAAATAACTGCTTCTGCAAGATGTACATTACATTCTGGAACTCCTATAAAATGACACGCATGATATACATTAATTGCTACATTTAGAGCATTTGTATCGGCAAGGCCAATATCCTCACTTGCAAATCTTGTTATTCTTCTAGCTATATATATTGGATCTTCTCCTGCTTCTAACATTCTTGATAGCCAGTAAACTGCGGCATCTGGATCACTATTTCTCATTGATTTGTGCAATGCTGAAATTATATTGTAGTGCTCTTCTCCATTTTTATCATAAAGTAATGTTTTTTTTGTTAGACATTCTTCAATTGTTTCTTTATTTATAATTATCTTTCCATCGCTATCTGTTTCTCCATTTATTACTAGCATATCTAAGGTTGTCAGTGCACTTCGTGCATCTCCATTGGAAAAATTTGCAATAATTTTAAGATTATCATCACTTATGATTATTTCCTCATTTCCGAATCCTCTTTTATCAGTTAGTGCTCTTTTTAAAAGTTTTATAATTTCATCACTTGATAATTCTTTTAATACAAATACTCTACATCTTGAAAGTAAGGCATTATTTACTTCAAATGAGGGATTTTCTGTTGTTGCTCCTATTAAAGTTATTGATCCCTTTTCTACGAATGGTAAAAATGCATCTTGTTGAGCTTTATTAAATCTATGTATTTCATCTATAAATACAATTGTTTTTATGCCTAGCTTTTTATTGTTTTCTGCATCTTCCATAACTTTTTTTATTTCTTTAATCCCAGCGGTTACAGCAGAAAACGTAATAAACTCTGACTTAGTCTTCTTTGCTATAATTTTTGCTAATGTAGTCTTACCTACTCCAGGAGGTCCCCAAAAAATCATTGATGATATATTGTCATTTTCAATCATTTTCCTAAGAATCTTTCCTTCACCTAATAAATGTTCTTGTCCAAAAAACTCATCTAAACTTCTTGGCCTCATTCGAGAAGCTAATGGCTCACTATCAATTCTATCAAATAATGAAGATTGCTCCATAATATACCTCCTTCGTAAACTACTTATATTATAATGCATATTATCTAAAATCGAACATTTTTTCTATAAAAAAAGAAAACTTTTTTAGTTTCCTTTTTAATTTATGTTTTTATCATTATTATTCATTCTCAATTATAATTTTTTTAATATAATCTAAATTTCTATTTTCGTCTTTCTCTAGTTTTAAAACAAAGTTAAATTTATCTACTTCTGTGCTCAAATAAAAATCTTTTTCTGGGAAAATATCTTGTATAGTTGGATCGAAGAACTTCTTCCCTGATGTTTGCTTTAATTTTTGAATCTCACTTTTTAAATCTATTTTTTTATTCTCTAATAAGCTTTTTATATAATATGCACATAAATTGTCTTCATCTGTTTCACTTTTTCCATCTAATCCCATGCATACTAGAGATACTTCTTTATAGTTATTTTTTAAGATATAGTTAGCTATTGCTTTTGCATTTACTAAACTACCTGTTAATATTTCATCTGCATTTTTAGCGTTTGCTATACCTTGAGTCCCAGCACTTGTTGTATGTACTACAATTTTTCCCTTGAAGTTAACATTCTCTATCTCTGATGGTGAATTACCATAATCAAACCCTGGTAGTTTTTTTCCATGTCTTTCTCCAATTAGAATAAAGTCCTTATTTTCTTCTTTTAATTGATAAGCAATTTCTGCATCTCCTACTGGTATTATTTTTTGAGCTTCATTATTCATTAAATAAGCTTCAACAGTAAATGCTCTAAAAACATCTATTATTACTGTTAATCCTTTTGCTTTTTTTGCTCCTTCTACCATATGTAAAATTCTAATATTCATTATAATTCACTCCCTTTTGTTAGTTCACTTTAATCATTTTTATTTATATTTGCATACTCAAAAAATGTCCATTTTGGTCTTTCGTTTCCTATACCGTATAAATAATTATCTGGTAGCATTTTAGAATAGGATTTATCATTATCAAAAAAATTACATAATACTGGATAATTGTTATTAGATGAACATATATCATCTTCTGAGATTGTTCTATAAATATATGAGCATTGTGGAACATATATATCTATGCCAAAAGTCCATAGACGTAAAGAATATATTGCATTTTGTTCTTTAAAATTTAAATATGGATCAAATTGAACTTTTTTAAATATACTTGCATAACCAAAATAAAATCCATTAGGATTAAATGCAACTTTGTATGGGTAAGTTCTTTTTAATAAATCTATTTTTTTATTATATTTTAATTTTGGAAGATAGTTCTCAAAATTTGAAAATTCAAATATTATGTTATTATATGGATCTGAAAGAACATTTTCTTTTCCGTTTTTTGAGCACCATATCCAAGAAGTTAAAATTGATTTTTCACCGCAAAGAGATAATTGTTTAATGTAATATTCATCCCAACCATTTAAAAATACACAACTCGAATCAACAATAGCTATAGTTCCAACTTTTATATTATTAATTATTTTATATAATATTTCACTATATGATGCTTTAATATCAAAATGTGTAATTGACAGGATATGATATTTTTCATAGGAAGAAGATGGTATTAACATTCCTTTTGTTCCAACAATAAAATGTATATTATCTGGATTAGTACTATTGATAAGGCACGAATTAACGCACTCTTTGTATTTTCCAAATAAGTCTATTATTATTACATATATGTTTTCTCTTTCTTGTAAAATAGAAGTAACAGATTTAGTTATTCTCTTTACTGGGTAGGAATTTTTTTCTTTTTTACTTAATTCATAATTACCTTTTTTAGCAAAGGGTGCAATAATTCTATTTTCAAAATCAATCCCAGAAAACTTTTCAAAATCTTTTAGTGTCCTTTTGGTTCCTAAATCATATTCCCCTAAATTGTTTTCTTTGTTAGATATTCTTATTAACTGAGAAAATCTTTTATATTCTTTTATCATGCCATTCGTAATTTTTGGAAAAGCTCTATTTTTTCTCTCATATTGATGGTAAATATAACTTTCGTTTGGAACATAAACATTCCATCCATAAGTAAAAAGGCGAATAGCCATCGCAAGTTCATCAGCATAAAAAAGCATATCTGGATCATTGTATACTTCTTTGTGAACTTTACTAAAAGAAAAAAAATTACCTCCTGAAATAAAAGGATTTTTTCTATATAAACCATCTTTTTTTTCAATTGGGTATGAACTAAGATTAATAAAATAGCTTGGATAATCTTTAAAGTTTTTAGCATATAAAACACAAGCTTTACTTGGATTGTCAAATATTTCATCATCAACTTCCAAAGACATCATTTCTTCTTTGCAATTTTGTGGATAAAAAGATATAATTGCCCTTTTATCTTTTGTTCCGAGCAATTGTTTTATCATAGCAGTATCCCAGTGTTTTACAAACCTCATATGTGCATCTATTTGTAAAATATATTTTTCATCTTCTATCATGTGTTGGCAATGATATCTAGCAAAACATAATCCTTTTGTTTCTTCTTCCTTGAAATATTTAATTCTACAATTCTTTATTTTTATTAATTCATTATATATTTTTAAGTCATTATCTTGATAGCAAATTGCTAAATGAATTCTATTTGGATTATCTGCTTGAATTAAAGCACTTTGTACTGTTTTTAATAATTCACTTTCTTTATAAGCTGATATTTCTATTAGTATTGTATCTTTTTCTATAGACATAATAACTCTCCTATTAAATATAGTATAACATAAAGCTAATATAGTAAAAAAGAGCCTAAAGGCTCTTATTTCTTATCTTCTTCTATTTCCTCTTTGATTGTTCATGTTGCCTCCTTGTCCTCCTATCATCTGATTTGTAAGCTCTGTAACTTTATTTCCGTTTACTGTTATTTCTCCACCATTAAGTTTTCCTTCACCATCATAATCAAAAGGAGATTGGGCAGTTATATTAATTGTTCCTCCATTAATATATAAATTACCATTTGAATCAATTGCATCAGTGTCGCCTTGTCCCATATCTATTGTTAAGCTTCCGCCATTTATCTCTATTGTTGGAGTATAAGAATCTGATTTTGCTCCTGCATTTATTGCATCATCACTAGCCGTTATGTTAATATCACCATCATTTATTTGAATATATGTACCTTCAATACCTTCTCTTGATGATGTTTTTATTGTTCCTCCATCAATTTGAACGATTGTTGTTGCATGTATCGCATCATCGTTTGCTGTTATATTAATGGTTCCACCGCTTATGTATACATAGCCAACAGACTCATCGCTACTATATTCAGAATGTAATCCATCTTTTTTAGAATTAATTGAGATTACGCCATCTGATATTGCTATAGAGTTATTTGCTTCTAATGCATCAGAATCACAAGAAATATTTATAGTGCCTCCAGTAATTTTTAAATCATCTTTTCCTGTTATTCCATTATCAGTAGATGAAATGTTTAACACTCCTGTCCCATTAATTACAATATCATCTTTTGAAAAAATTACTGCATCTGTATTTGTTGTTCCATCTGTAGTAAATGTTCCTGTAACTGATAGACTATTGGTTCCCATTAATGTGATAAATACTTTGTCTGCATTTTTTACATAAATACATGGACTATTTTGATTCTCAATTGTTAAGTCTCCTAGTACTAGATTTACTTTTGAGTCATCAGTTGTATTTACAGTTATTGTTACATTATTAGCTGTTCCAGTGATTAGATAAGTACCTTCTTCAGTTATAGAAATATTATTATTATCACTTACTGTATATTTTGTTGCAGAAGTTACATCTACATTTTGTTTTAAATCTCTATCTGTAAATATATCATTATTACTTAGTAATTTCGTCGAATTGCTACTATTATTTGTGCTTTTACTTGCAAAACATCCTGTTAATGCTAATGTTATCGTTGAAAATAATAACATTATCCCTAATATTTTTCTTTTCATATTTATTCCTCCTCTTCAATTGTTTATTTTATTAAATTTATCTTGAAATAGTATTGAATTCTCTATAATGGTAATTCAACAGTAAAAGTTGTATATCCATATTTACAATCTACTTGAATTGTACCATTATTTTTCAAAACTGTTGCTTTTGCAATGGCAAGACCTAGTCCATATCTTTTCTCATTTCTATTTCTTGATTTATCTATTCTATAAAATCTATCAAATATTTTTTCTCTTTCCTCTATAGGTATTTCTTCTCCTTTATTTTTTACATCTATTACTAGTTTATCTTTATTTTTACTAAAAGATATTATTACTTTCTTTTTTTCTTCAGTATGCTTAATTGCATTGTCTATTAATGTCCCTAAAATATGAGTTATATCATCTTTATTAAATTTGTCAGTTACTATATCTTTTTGAATTTCACTTTCGATTTTCACATTTTTTTCAAAAGCCATACTTTCAAATGATGATACAATTAATTCTATATGGTCGGACATATTGAATCTTTCTGGCTCTCTTAAACTATCTATGTTTTCTATCTTTGTTAACAAAAGCATTTCATTAATTAGTTTACTCATATTATCTGTTTCATTTTGTATATATGTAAGCCATTTATTATTTTCTAATTCCCCTTCTAAAACATCAGCATTTGCTTGTATTACTGCGAGTGGTGTTTTTAGCTCATGTGATGCATCTGATATAAAATCAATTTGCTTTTTAAATGTATCTTCAACTGGCTTTACTATTATGCAAGCTATCTTTTTAGAAAGGAAGTAGATTAATACTACTCCTATTATTGAGCCAAAAATCGATGATAAAACTAATATATTTAATTTGTTTATTTCTTTACTACTTTCTACTAAAACTATCGATATTTCTTTTTCCATATCGTGAACTCGCTTTTGGTATATGTAGTTTTTTATAATACCATGTTCACTATTGCTATTTAAAATTTTTAAAGCATAATCTTTAATTTCATCAGTAGTATTATCGCTATAATTAGTTATGTACCCATTTGTTATTGTTATATAATATATTCCTTCCATATTAGGGATTTCCGGTGGCTTATCTCTTTTTTTATTTTTTACTTCATCTATTTCTTCAAAATCATGATTAGGCTCTCCAATAAATCTATCAACAAAGCCTATATTTGCTCTAATGGTGTCATTATAATAGGAATATGTATAGATTGATACTATTATAATTAGTGGTATAGCTATGGCACAAAGTATTATTAATGATATTTTACTCTTTAGTTTTTTTATCATTTGTTTCCTCCAACTTGTATCCTATTCCTCTTATAGTAGATATTTTTGTTTTTGATCCTAATAGTGATATTTTCTTTCTTAAAAATGATATATATACTTCAACTGTATTGTATTCAGCATCATTATCATAACCCCAAATTTTATCTGTTAATACTTCCTTACTCATAATTTGTTCTTTATTAATAAGTAGTAACTCCATTAAATTTAATTCTTTACCATTTATTGATACTTCTTTATCATTACATTTTAATTTTCCAGTAGATAAATCTAGTTCTAAGTCACCATATTTCAAATTGTTTGTATCTTCCAAATTAGTGCTTCTTTTTAATATTATTTTTACCCTTGCTATTAATTCTTTCATGTGGAATGGTTTTGTTATATAGTCATCTGCACCATTTTCTAAACCATTTAATTTATCATCCAATTCGGACTTGGCAGTCAAAATAATTATTGGAGTTTTAATTTTTTCTTCTTTTAATGTTTTTAATATTTCAAACCCATTTTTTTTAGGAAGCATAATATCAAGTAAAATTAGATCATAAATATTAGTAAGTGCTTCTTCTTCACCATCATATCCATTTGTAACGATTGTTGCATCAAGATGTTCTTTTTCTAAACTTTCTTTAATAGCATCTGCTAAATTATATTCATCTTCTATAATTAATACTTTCATATTATCACCTTTTTCTTTATATTATAGCATAATTAAGTGCATATTCAGTTGTGTTCATTTCTCTTCTTTTGCATATTAATAATATCAATTCAATCTTGAAATAATCTTGAATTTAAAAAAGATTCAATTGTGAATCTTTCCTATCTCATTCCTTGCCTTTGATTTCCTCTTGGTCCCATTTGATTACCATTCATATTTCCATTTGGATTTCCATTCATTCCTCCGCGTCCACCCATCATTTGATTTGTTATTTCGTTTGTTGTTGTTCCATTAACTATTATTGTACCTCCACTTTTTTTTGCAGTTCCATCATAATCAAATGGTGATTGGCCAGTAATATTTATTGTTCCTCCATTTATGTATATATCTCCATTTGAGTCAATTCCATCAGTATCTCCTTGACCCATTTTTATTGTTATATCTCCTCCATTAATTTCTATTTTCACAGAATAAGCATTAGATTTATTTCCTGCATTTATGCCATCATCTGTAGCAGATATATCTATGGTTCCATTATTTATTTTTACATAAGTTCCTTCGATGCCTTCTTTTGCAGTTATATTAAATGTCCCATCATTTATTTCTACCATTCCATCAGCATGAATTCCATCATCTTTACTATTAATTGTTACATTTCCTTTATTTATTTCAATATTTCCATTTGAGTGTATACCATCATCAACTGAATTTATTTCAAAAGTACCTCCATCAATAGTTATTTGTATACCTGCTTTTATTCCTTTTGAAGAATCACTACTAGAACTACTAGTCGTCTTTATTATAAATGTTCCATCTTTAATTGATAAGTTTTTCTCTGACTGAATCCCATCATTTACACAATTTAAATTAAATGTTCCATTGATTATATTAATATTTCCCTTTTCATCATTTTCATCATTTGTAGATTTTATTCCATCACCACCTGATGTTATATTAAAAGTTCCATCTAATATTTCTACACTATCTCTTCCTTTAATACCATCATCTTGTGAATTTATAATGTAAGTTCCATTTGTAAATAATATGTCATCTTTTGAAACTATTCCATCATAATTTGATGTTAAGTTAAGACTTCCAGAACCAGTGAATTCTAAATCATTTTTTGAATATATCGCTCCTTCTAACTCTTCTGTTGTTGTTGCTGTAATTGTATTTTCTCCTGTTAATACTATATTTACTTTTTCAGCAGATTTTATATAAATTGCTGGACCATTATCGCATGATATTTCAGTGTTTTCTAGTGATAATTCAACTGTATCAATTGTATTAATTAAAATACAATTATTTTCCCCTGTTATTTTATATGTTCCACCTTCTGTTATGGAAAGGCTTGAGGTATAGTTATTACTATTATTATTATTTGTACTACTAGTGTTAGTTTGAGAGGTGCTTTCTTTATAGTTTTTTAATGCAATTATAAAACATATTGCTATAGTAATAACCAATATTATACCAATTATCCATAACACAATGTTTTTTTTACTTGTTTGCTTCTTTATTTCGTTCAATATTATTTATCTTCCTTTCTCTAAAATTTAAAGAATATATTCCTATGTATTTGTTATTTACAAATACTCTTACATATTTCTTATCTTCACTTGTATCTTCTTCTTTATTTAAAATATATTCATTTCTTTTTTCCATTCCAAATACTGAGATATTATTCTCTCTTTTATTATTTCCAAGTGATTGTTTGTGTAATGAGAAACTATATGTTTTATTTTCCTCAATAGTTTTAAACATTCCATCTGATTTTAATACTCTTTGAGAAGAGTCAACATAATTATCAAATAGTTCAATACTAAATGTTGGTTTCTTTTTATTTGTTGTACTTTCATTCAAAGTTACACTTAATGTTGGATATTTTGTTGCGATTAATGTATATATACGATATTCGTTATCATTATATATTATTATTTTTATGCTATCTTCTTTATCTAATTCATCATCATTTAGATTTTTATTTACTGCAATACTAACTTTTTGATTAGATTTATATTTAATTGAAGGATTATATTTCTTACTTGTATCAACAACTGAATAATAAATAATATTACTTTCATTATCTATTATTAAATTGTAATCATTAAATTCTATTTCATCTAAGTTTATATCAGTACTTATGTCTCTATTATTTATTATAGAATTCCAGGTTCCTTCATCTACAATTATTTCATTGTAACTTAGTGTAGATTTAAGAATTAGAATAATTGCTATTGCAAGTGCTGTCAGTACTAATATAATCGCTAATAAAACTTTTTTATTCATATTAAACTATATCATCAGCATCATATTCAATTATTGAATATTTACTTACCTTTCTATTACTTGATAATTCCTTCTTTAATCCTTCTATATCTTTTGTTGTAAATTCAATTGCATAATCATATCCTTTATTTGTATAATTTCTTGATTTAAATTTATTACTTATTTTTTTTGTTTTAAATGAATTAGTTAATTCACTTTCGATATCTTCATCACTATGTAGGATTAGTACAAATGGTCTTCTCCCAAAGTTTACATGATCTAGTGATACCAGTACTAATGTGACTAAAATTGATGTTAAAACTCCAACTTCATATAATTGACATCCACAAATTATACCAATATATACACTCCATAATAGATAAAGCATATCAACGGGATCTTTAATTGCTGTTCTAAAACGAATAATTGCTAAGGCTCCAATTGTACCTAATGTAATTATTATATTTGATTGTAAGCATAATATTATCGTTGATATAAAAAATGGTAATACTGCTATTGTAATATTAAATGACTTATTATAAAAAGATCTATGTGAAACAAATCTATAAACTAAAAATTCATAAACTGCTAAAAATAATACCATTAATAATACTGATATTATTGTTACTGTTGTTATACTCTCGTTTGAGTATACATTAAATATATTTTCAAAAACTTCTATCATAATTTTCTCCTATCTCATATATGAATCTATTATCTTTCTTCCATAGTAATATTTAGAAAAAGATGTTTGTTTAAATCCATATGACTCTACTATTTTTCTTATATATGATGGTAAAATATCATCAAACTTTACTTCTAGAACATTTATTCCCATTGGGTTAATGTAATACTTAACGTAATTTCCACTTAAAAAGTTTTCTAAATCATATGATGCTGATATTTTCATATCAAATGTTATTCTTACATTTGTTATTTCTTCAACGTATGCTATTCTTTCATAGTCAATTATTACTTTTGGCTTATAATCATAAAGTAGCATATCTCTTGCTAATTCTTTAATTAACTTTTTATCTGTATCATATAATATATCTGTTATATTTCCAGTTACAATTAAGTTATACTCTTCAAGTGTAAGAGGACAACTTTTTTTATGGCACCTGTTTTCAAGCTTTTCTTTTCTTTCAAGTACAATATAGTTTAAATCATCTCCATAATATCTTATTCTCCATTTAAATCTTTTTGATAATCCAGAATTAGTAGTATATACTGAGGTATCTTTATAATCATCAAAATATAAAGAATGAATAATATATCTTCCGTTTTCCGGTGTGTGTGGATCTAATTCCATTACTTTTGAAATTCTAGAATTAAGTAAAGCTAATTCTTGATTTGTTAAACTATACTTCCATTCATTTCTGTATTTTTTTATAATTTCACCTACTTTCATTTTATATGTAAGAAAAATTGTAGATACTTACATACAATAATATTATCGCATATTTTAACTTTTTTTAATATTTCGATAGAGTTCCTCCTCTCTTTTACATGTTAAATTTACGAAATCAATCTTGAAATAATCTTGAAAAATTGATTTAAATAAAAAAGATTTAATATTTCTTATATTAAATCTTTTTCTTACTTTTAGCTTCTTCTCTTTCTTCAAGAAATGAAATCCAGTTATCATCGTTGTAATGTCTATAATAAAGTACTGGAAAATCCATTTTCATGTTGAATATACCATCTTTAATATATTTTCTTACTGTATCATGTCCACAGTTTAATTGCTTAGCTATTTCTCTATATGATAATTCTTCAAACATTGATTTTTCTATTACTTCTTTATTTTTTGGACTAATCTTATTCAATGCTTCCATTGCAACTTTAATCATATCATTAGTTACATATATTTCATAAGGATCATTTTCTTTTTCGACAAATGGTACTAATGCCCTTTCGTTATGTTTTTGTTTTTGATTTTCCATTATTTTCATAAGACCATATTTAAATTGTGGGATCCTTTTTATACTATCGATATTTCTTGAAACATATTCATTACCAAAACTAAGTAGTTCTTCAAATTGTTGTTTATCTTCTGCTAGTTCTAAAGCATTTGTAAGAACTCTTAAATATAGTTCTTTACCATCTATATCAGATTGTTCTAATGAAGTATAATAATTATCAATATACTCTTTATACTCTCTATCTAACCTAACCATATATCCCCCTAATAATGCCCTTCATTATATCATATTTTGTCTAATTTGTCAAAATATATATGTAAACTATTCCTTCATATTTACCTATAATATAGTATTTATCATTTATGTATGGTATTATTTAATTGAATATAGTTGGAGGTATTATGGATAAAAAAGAAGAAGAATTGAAAAGACTATTGGAAGAAGATTTAAAAAGAAAAATGGAAGGAACTGAGTTTAACAATTCAAAAGAAGATATGGATGTTAGCAAAGAAGAACAAGAAAAATCAATTTATGAAGAAAAAGACAAGAAAAAAAATACTATTATCATTGCTTTAGTTGTTTGTGTTGTTATATTATTAGTTGCTTTATTATTATTCTTAATTTCAGGTAAAAGTAATTCTAAAGATAATGACACAAAAGAAAATGAAACTAAACAAGATAATAAAGAAGAAAATCAAAACCAAAATCAAAATGTTGAAAACAATGAAGGCAACGATAATGTTGGAAAGTTAATTAAAGAAGAAGATTTCGATTATTCAAAAGCTAAAGTATATTTTAATAAATATATAGCAGTTGTTTCTAACGATGAGAAAAGGCTTGATATTACTGATTTAGATGGAACTATTATTATGGAAGTTACTCCTTCTTATGGTTTATATGAAGGATCTAACAATGTTTTATACATAGTTGATTTAGCTAATAAAGGAAATAGTAGTTTTAGTGTTAAAACTATTAAAGATAATATTTCAAATAATTTATTTACAGGAGATGTTACAGGACTTCTACTTGAAAATGTTAAAAATGGACTTGCTGGTGTTTATAAAGAAAGTTCAAATGGTGATATAGTTTATTTATTTAATAATAATAATTATGACAAGATTGAATTAGAGTCTAATATTACATATTCAAATAATTCAACAAAAGAAAAAAATAAATATATTTACAATGGAAGATATTTTATTACATATGATAATAAAAGTGATAAATATGGGCTTTATGATGTTAAAGAAAATAAAGTAATAATTAAAAACTCATATGAAGAAATTAAATATTTACACGACAGTATATTCTCTGCTACATCCAATGGTAATGTCGGAGTTATAGATAAAGATAATAAAGTATTGTTGAAAATTGATAATGATTCTGTCAACTACTCTAATGGATTATATTTTATTGGAAATAGTGGTGTGCTTCAAGTCTATGATAAAAATCTAAAAAATCTTAATACTAAAATAAATGTTTCTAATTTAAATAATGTTGAATTAATTCCTTTTTATGAAAATGTAGTTTTAAAGATAAATAGTAATAATAGTAATCTTGCTAATTATATTGTAGTTGATAAAAACGGAAAAGAAACAAATCTTGGATCTGGTAATATTGGCTTTGCAGGTATCTTTTTAATTAAATCAAATGATAATGATAATTTTATTAACATGTATGATTCTTCAATGACTCTTAAGCATAAAATTGATGTTGGTTCAAAAGCTATTAATTTAGATAGTTGCCATATATTCTTAAATAATACATTAGCTATAAATAGAAGAAATATCTATAATTTAAGTAATGATTCTAGTAAAGGAACAACAAGTTGGTATAGAAGGACATCTCAAGAATATGATGTTAGAATAGATTTTAGTGGCGAATATGGTACAGTTACTGTTTCAAGTAATGATGAAGTTCTTAAAGTGATTAAAAACGTTTCTGTTGATGAATTCTTAAGAGCTTCTAATAATGGAATCACTATTACTAAAAATTATTTCATTTATAATGCTGGCGGTGTTGTAGTTTTAAAAAGAACTTCTCCTAGTATTTCTTCCCTTTTGGATTTTATAAATTTTGGTTCATTTGAAGGAAGCGATTAAAAATTAAAAGAACCTCCATTATTGGAGGTTTTATTATGTCTTAATTTATTTATGATTTATTGATACTTTCTTTGATGATATTACATGAGTTAAATAATCTTTTGCAGATATATTGTATTCTGGTGCTTCAAAATATGTCATTATTATCTTATCTATTTCTTCATCTTTAATATTATTTTTTTTTAAAAGTTCTAGATACTTGTTATATTGGTATTCTATTAATTGCTCTAATGATTTAAAAGAGTGAATTCCTCTATTGTCAAAATCAGCATTTTCAAACCAATTCCAATTATTGTTTTTATCTTTATATATAAGAAAGGAATGACTTGGATAATCATTTTTATATTCTAGTGAAACCATTTCAAATATTGTTTTGATTTCATAATTATTAGATAAAAACCATTCTCTTTCAAATTCTACTTGATCCCAACAATTCCCATATAAACTTTTTGAAAGTTCTTTTGGAGACTCTAATACATATTCATCGTACCACTTAGAATCAAAGTCATCATCTTCAATATGATATACTCTTCCATTTTTTCCTAAATATCCATAATTTATATTTTTTGACATAAAATCATATAACTCTTGTGGTGTTTTAATTTTCACTATATCACTTCTTTTCCTTTTATAATTCTTTCACCATTTTACCAATTGCACGTCCTCTATGTGATACACTATTTTTTTCTTCTTCTGTTGCTTCTCCAAATGTTTTATTTAATTCTTTTGAATAAAAAATACAATCATAGCCGAAGTCTTTCTTACCTCTTTCTTCATCAATTATTGTTCCTTCTGTTTTCCCAACATAATTCTTATGTGAAAAATCTGGATAACACACAACTATTGTACAAATAAAATATGCATCTTTATTTTTTCCTTTTAAATCTTTTATTAATTTCTTTCTATTTGCTTCATTATTTCCATGAACTCCAGCATATCTTGCACTATACACTCCTGGTGCTCCATCTAGCGAATTAACACATAATCCAGAATCATCTGCAATAATAATATATTTTTCTTCTTTATCTTTTAAGAAATTATATATAGTGTCAGTTTTAATAGTCGCATTTTCTAAAAATGTTGTACCTGTTTCTTCTATTTCATCGGTATAATTTATATCTTCTAATGATAATATTTCATAATTATTTAATATATCTCTAAACTCTTTAAGTTTATGTTTGTTATTTGTAGCTAAAACTATTTTATTCATATATTTCCTCCAGCTGTAATTAATTATATCAAATTTAAATACTTTTTTGTATAATATTATCAGGTGATTTTATGCATAGTGTTGGAATAGATTTACTTTATGTGAATAGATTTGAAAAATATAAGAATAATCAAAAATTTTTAAATAAAATTTTTACTGATACTGAATTAAATTTTTTAAAAGGAAAAAATTATAATAATCATACTATGGCTGGTATTTTTTGTGCTAAAGAAGCTTTTTTAAAATCAATAAAAAAAGGAATAGATAGCTATTCCTTAAAAGATATTGAAGTAGTTCATGATGAAAGTGGTGCTCCAGAGTTACTACTTCACAATGAGTTAAATAAGTATAATTCATGTAATATTTCTGTATCCATTTCACATGATAATGAATACGCTACCGCAATAGTTTTAATCGAAACTATTTAGTTTTAGATATCTTTCATATGAAGTATTCCATGATGAATATTTTTTATCTTCTTTATGACTATTAACTAAGTTTAAATTTTTTATATAGTTTCCTAAATAATGGGAAACTTTTTTTGCGCCTATATAATTTAAATGACTTCCTTCATCTTTTGTTTCTTCTTCCCAATTTATTTCAAGTGGGTTTTTGTCATTAAAGTCAATATAATCTAAATTATATTTAGATGAAATTTCTTTTGTATATTGAACTTTTGCATAATCCCAACTTTTCATGCTAGGAATACTAAATAGAATTAATTTAATATTATTGTCGTTACATATTTTAACTATTTTATCCAAATAATCAAAGTTTTCATTTGGTATATTAATCTTTCTTTCTTCTTTTTTCATATAGTCATTATCTTTTGGAGCTTTTCTTACTTTCTTTATAAAATAATAGCCTTTATTAATGTTTATTATATCTTCACCAAAAAATATACTTTTCCAATTATCGTGATAATCACTTACAAAAATATATCTATTAACAAAGTCATCCATTTTTCTTTCATTAGTTCTTTTTTTTGCATCTCTAAATATTACATTTGCTTCTAGAAAGATTACTTTAGGATGTTGTGTGTCTACTGCTTTTTGAATATATTTGTAACTTGTTTCAATAAGTTGAGCAGGAGTTGAACAATCAAATGATGTAAATCCATATTCATTCCATATTTCCATTGGGGATACTGCTGAATATACTAGACTATCACCTACAAACAATGTATCAATCGTATCTTTTTTCTCTTCTAATATTTCATATTCTGCAATATCTAAAATATTGTATCTATCGATATTATACTTAGGAATTACTGCAAACATATATAAAGAAAAAATAGAAATAAAAATTAAAATAAAGCATATACTTTTTATTACGTTCTTCATATATCCTCCTAAAAATCAGCATAAATTGGATCAACTGGAGAATAAGTTGGTCCATATGCTCCAAAAATAATAGTAGCAAAAATAAGTAAGTAATATATTAACCATCTTAAACCTATTTTTTTAGATTCTATTTTTTCTCTTATATTTATATTTTTCTCTTTTAATATGCTTACTATAAATATTACTGCAATACTAATTATAATAATTATTAAATCTTTATAATCTAAACCAAATCTTGAGAATTCATCATGTGATATAACAAATAACTTGTTAAACATTCGTGATAGCATATTAAAACCATCACTTACTGTTTCTGCTCTAAAGAACATTTCTCCAATAAATACAAGTAAAGAAGTTTTAATTATTTGTAAAACTCTATATGGTTTAATATTTCTATTTATACCCTTTTTTGTACAAAATTTTTGTATAATTGGTTCAAATATACTTCCCATTACTATTAAAAAGAAATGATACATTCCAAAGAATAAAAATGGATATCCTGCACCATGCCATAGTCCATTTAAAAACCATACACAAAAGAATGCTATTGCTCCTGAAATTAACGAACCATAATGAGCTCCAAATCTTTTTCTTAAACTATTGGTAATCTTTTTTAATGGTTTAGATAATGATACTGGATAAAATATATAGTCTTTAAACCAATGACCTAAACTTATATGCCACCTTGACCAAAACTCTGTTATATTTTTAGAGAAAAATGGTTGCTTAAAGTTTTCTGGAATATTTACTCCAAATATTTCACCTGTACCAATAACTACGTCCATTGTTCCAGAAAACTCCATATATAATAAAACTGTATAAGAAATTATTCCAATAAAAATTGATATTCCTCCAAATGAAGAATAATTATTAAATACTACTTTTACTATTGAATTTAATCTATCCGCTATTACATACTTTTTAAAAAAGCCATAAAGAATTCTTTGATAACCAAAACAGAAATTATGATAAGTTACTTTTTTTGCATTATATAATTGTTCAGCTGTTTCTTGATATTTTGCTATTGGACCTTCCATTATTTGTGGAAAGAAAGATAAATATAGTGCAAGTCTTACAATATTATTATCATTTTTTATTTTCCCATTATAAACATCCACAACATATGAAATAGCCATTAAAGTATAATATGATATTCCAATTGGAGAAATAAATTTTATTGCTCTAAACTCTGACTTTATCCCAAATATATTTAACAAAGAACTAAAATTCATTGCAAAAAAGTTTAGATATTTAAAAATGAATAAAAATGAAAGATTAAATATTATAACAATTGCTAGTATTATTTTCTTTTTCTTTTTATATTTCTCTTTAATTAATTTCTTGTCTTCATTTTTATTTAATAATTCAGCATCTCTTTTATCATTAAGTTTTCCTATTTGCTTTCCAGCTAAATATATAGAAATTGTTGATAAGAGTAAAAATATGATAAGATTACCACTTATCATAAAAAATAATAAATAACTTGAAAGTAATAAGACATAAGCTTTTGCTTTTTTTGGAAATATCATGAATAGTATTACTACTATTGGAATAAACAAAAAAGCAAAACCTAAATCAAAATATGACATTTTATTCCTCTTTTAATTTTTCTATAAGAGCCATTATTTTTTTTGCTGAATTAAAGTTTGAAGGAATTATTTCAACTGTAGGTATTTCTACATCAAATTCATCTTCGATTTCAGATACTAGAGCTAAAATTGCAAGAGAATCTAAATGTCTTCCATCTACTAAATCCTCACATGTATTATAATCTACATCTGGTTGTAGTTCCTCTAACATTTCAATTAATTTTTCCATTTTATTTCCTCCTTTAATACTCTGGGTAATTAATAGTACTTGTTTTAATTACATCTCTAACTAGTATATCACTATTTTCACTATGTAGAACAATTTTTGGTAAGTCTCTACTTAGGAATAATGCAATTCCTTCAGTAGATGAATAAGCCCCAACATTTTTAAATATAAATGTATCATTTTTCTTTAATTTTGGTACTTCTATATTTTTAACTAAAATATCATTAATTGTACATAAAGAACCACATAGATTATATATTTCTTTTATTTCATCTTTCTTTGGAATTATTTCATAAAAAGGTATTTTCATAGCCATTGTTTGACCATAATATACTAAATGATTTATTCCTCCATCTAAAATTGCAAACTTCCCATTTTTGTTTTCTTTTAAATCAACTACGCTTGTTAAATAACTTCCACAACTAGCTACAAGACTTCTTCCAATCTCAAGAGATATTTTTTTATTAGATATCTTTTTTAGTAAATTATCTAATTCATTTAAAAATTCATCTTCATTAAATTCGTCATCTTGGAAATAAAACACTGGAAGGCCTGGCCCATATTCTATTTCATTTATTATAAAATTATAATTTATTTCAATATCATTTACTATTTCATTTAAATAATCTATTTCTTTTTCTAATCTTTTTAATGAATGTTTTTGAGTTCCAGAAAAATATTCTATTCCATCAATTGTAATAAACTTGTTAGTGTTTTCTTTTATTATTTTTTTTAGTATTTCTTCATTTACACCGAATTGATTACCACTAGTTAATCTTATTAATACATTTATATTTCTTTTATATTTTAAAGATAGTTTATTTAATAAATCATATTGTTCATAAGACTCAATTGTGTATTTTAAGACATCGCTATGCTCTTTTATTAGTTTTTCAATAAAAGATTCATCTTTATTTACTCCAGATATAACCATTTTATTATGATTAATGTTTAACTTGTTACAAATATCATATTCTCCTTCTGAACAAATTTCAAATCTTTCAACACCACTATCTATTTCTTTTATGACAAAAGTATTTGCTTTTACTGCATATACCAAATTATAATTATTAAACTTGGATTTTAAATATGAAGTTCTTTCTTTTAAAATATCAACATCATAAACAAAAGTTGGAGTTTTAAATTTTTCTTTTATTTTTTCATAATTAATCATGTTTCTCATCCTTCATAATCATTAAGTTTTTTCTATCAATTTTTCCATTTTTAGTTAATGGAAATTCTTCTAAAGATATAAGTTTACTTGGAACCATATATATTGGAAGTTTTTCTTTAAGTTTTACAAACAATTCTTTTTTATCAATGTTTCCAATATAAAATCCGTATAATTTTTCCTTTTCTTGATCAAATATACAGCATGCTCTTGTAACTTGATCAATAGACATTATAGACTTTTCTATTTCTTCTAGTTCTACTCTATGTCCTTGATATTTTATTTGAAAATCAATTCTTCCTGAGAAAACTAATTCATCATTTTCATTATAATAAGCTAAGTCACCTGTTTTATAAATTAATTCGTTATAATTATTGTTATTAGGATTTTGAATAAAATATTTATTGGTTTGTTCTTTATTGTTGAAGTAACCTAATGCAAGAGATGAACCACATACACATACTTCACCATTTTTATTTTTTTCTTTAATAATATTATTGTTTTCATCTATTAAAAATACTCTTTCATTTGGAAATGGTTTTCCTATTGGGATTTTATCATAAACTCTATTTCTATCAATTATATGATATGTACAATTACATGTAATTTCTGTTGGACCATAAACATTTACAAACATGGTATTTGGAAGATGCTCCATCCATTTATTTAAATGTTTAAGTGGCATTACTTCTCCACTAAATATTATTTTATTAACTTTTTCTGGAACTTTATAATCAAGCCCATGAAAAGTTGTTATTAAACATAGTGCTGATACAGCCCATGTAAGTGTAGTGGCATTTTTATCGCACAAGTAATCTAATAACTTTGCAGGGCTAGAAAAGTATGATTTAGGTACAATTAAAAGTGTTGCTCCAACTAATATTGATGAATAAATATCTTTTACTGAAACATCAAAATCAAATGGGGCTTGATTTGCAATAATATCGTCACTATTAAAATTAAATAATCTTGTAAATTTATCTATAAAATCTATAACTGATTTATGTGATATTACTACTCCTTTTGGGATACCAGTTGATCCTGAAGTAAAATTTATATATAAAGGATCAGTATCTATATGATATCCTCTTGCCTTTGTAAGTAGATCCTCATTTATTTCTTCTTTTTTTATTTCTTCTATATCATAAACTTCTAAGTCTTTGAAATAAACTTTAGCTATATCTATATTTTCTTTATTTGTAATTACATATTTTGAATTTAAAACGTCTTTAATTTGGCTTATTCTTTCAAATGGAAAAGTTGGATTTAAAAGAGTATAATAGCATGATGCATATACACTTCCAAAAAAGGAAATTAATGTATCAATTCCTTTATCCATAAATATTATTATTGGTTCATTTAAAGCTTTCTTTTTAGATAGAAATGACCCTACTCTTTTACTATAATTAACTAATTCATTATAAGATAGTTCATTATCTTCTTCTATAACTGCTATTTTATTACTAAATTTATTACATGAATTTTCTAAATAATCTAATACATTGTACATAATTAACCTCACTATATGATTATAACATATATTTTGGTATTTTACTCTTTTATGTTATTAAAGAGTAGATTTTCTCTACTCCTTAACGTATTTCAATAGTGCCAATTAAATCAATTAAAAAATCTTCATTTGCAAATCTAGGATCATTAGTTACAAAACCAAATCTTCTACCATATTTTATTATAGATACTTCTGTTACTGTAATACCATTTTTTGTGCCTAAATTTATTACGTATCCTTCATAATCCCCACTTAAATATGTTATTTCTTCAATTTGTGGACCAGCTATAGCTACAAAAGAATTGAATGAATAATTTTCCATCATTTCTCTTTTACTCATAAAAATATTATTTTCTTTGTAATAATTATCAGCTATGTATTTATAAAAGTCTACATCATTATTGATATCATTTTTTAATAGGAAATATTTTCTATCTGCAGCGTTAAATTTCTTTTCAAAATTGTTTTCTCCTTCTATACCACCTAATACTACCTCTGCTGCATATATATCAATCATTTGATAATTATTTATTTCATTAGGAAAAGTAATACCATATGATTTATCACCATCTTTTTTTCTAAATAAATATGGTTGAATATCTACTACTTCTCCTTCTTGAACATATCCTTCTAGAACATTTTTCATTTTAAAGCTACCTAAAGTAAAATATTCATTTTCAGGTATAGTTCTTTTGTATATTTTTATTTCTTTGCTATTCTTTAATCCTTTTAAAAATTCATCAACATTTTCTGGCTTCTTTAAAGTATATTCATTTAATAAACTATATTTATATCCAAAAAATATTGTGACTATTAATATAAGTATTCCTAATATTGTATAACCGATGTTTTTTATTCTGCTTTTCTTTATTTTTTTATTTGAGTATTCTATTGTATTTTTTATTGTATCATCTGATTTATTTTTGATGAATTCTTCATCTATTTTTTCTCCATTTAATAATTCAACTATTGAAATGTTTAAAATTTCACAAACAGGTTTAAGAAGTGACACATCCATCATACTAATTCCTCTTTCCCATTTGCTTACTGCATTTTTAGTTATTCCTAGTTTATTTGCTAATTCTTCTTGAGTAAGATTTTTTTCTTTACGAAGTTCTGCAATAAACTTTCCAATCTTTTCTTGATTCATATCTTATCCTCCTAACGTAATAGTATCATAATTATAAAAAAATTAAACATACCATTAGTTCACTTTAAAAAAAACATATTTTTTAGATATGTTTCTTTTTATTTATTTACCTCATTAATATATTTACTAATTTCATTTGCAGCAAAACCTACATAGTCGTTACATCTTCTATCTTGTTTCATTAACTCTAAGCATTTTATACTTCCAAATTTATTTAAAAAATCCTCTTCAAAGCTTTCTTTATATTCTTTTAGATTTAATTCATCCATTATTTTATGTGCAGTAAGTAGTGCACCACACTTACCATCAATGCTTCTTGGAAGTGGAAACTCTCCTTCTAAGTTAAAATCTTTTTGAAAAGTAGAATATAGTGCATATGAACAAGTTTTACCACTTTTATGTATATCTCTTGCTATTTTTTCATAATCTTCCATGCCTTACTCCTTCTACAAATTATTGTCTTTTATATATTGGTCAATTACATTTTCATATAAGTTTGGATATTTATTGCTTTCTTCTTTTAATATTTCTTTATATTCATTTATCTCTTCTAAATCAACATTTTTAGTTCTTTCATAAATTAGTATTGCGTAACTTGAATTTGTAGAAATAGTATTTATTAATTTAAATTTATCTTTTAATACTTCCTTATTAAATACATCATTATATTTCCATTCAATAGATACATTTTCAAATGGTGAAACTGTAACTATATATTTATAATCAAATAGTTCTATAGGAAATTTATGAACTCCTATTATTGCAGATCCAGATGATATTTTTTCAAATAAGCTTCTATCGTTTTTTAATACATTTCTAAATTTATCTGGATTAAATGTATTGTTATGAAATATCATATATACTTTTTCATTTCCAGTATTGTTTTTAAGCCATAAACTTGTTTCTTTAATTGATTCATAATTTATATCGTTTGGAGCACTTAGTGGCACATCAGTATAAAAAATAGTTTTAGGAGATATTACACCAATTGAGAAATTACATACTGTAATTATATAAAATATTACTAAAGTAAATCGGTATTTTATAATTAGAATTATAAATATAAATATAAAATATATATAATTTGGTACTAGCAACAATGAATGATGAAGTCCCATATTTTGCATTCTTGTGAAAAGAAATACAATTAAAAAATATTCTATTATTGAAACAATACTATAAAGTCTATATTTTTTGTTTATTAATCCATATATTATTCCAACAACAATAATAAAGAAAAATGCTATTCCTAAATGTTTAAATTGTGATGTTAATTCTCCAAAGAATCCTCCATTCATATAATAACTATAATCAAAGTTACTAACAATTATATTCTTTATTAATGGTGCTAAAGTTATAGAGAAAAATAATATTACTATTAATAGATATAGAGAAATATTTTTTATTATAGTTTTTAATACCTCTTTATTTCTTATATTTTTTAATAATATACTAACTCCATAACACAAGTAATAAGAAAGAACAAAATACATATACCATCTTCTTGAAATAATAAGCATAAATGTAAAAATTAGTATTAAAAACAATCTTATAAAATCAAGTTTATTAAAATTATAATCAATGGTTAATGATATTATCATGAATATAAAGAATAATCCAAATAAATCAGGTTGACCATATATAAATGTGGCATGTACTATTGGAAATAAAACAAATGTAAATAAAATTGAATTAAATATTCTACTTTCATCTTTTATTTTAATTAATGAAAGTAATTTCTTAATTAGTATTGCAAAACTTATAACAATAAATGGTATATAAATAATTACACAACTTATTAAATAAGAGTCAATTGATTTATCAGTAAATTTAAATAGTACTTCTGGAAAGAATGATAAAAAGTTACCATATTCACCAGACCATGTAGAGCTTAAAAAGCGTTTTATTCCTTCAAATAAACTTGTACTAAAAGCTTCTTCTAATGCTATTTGTATATTGTAATAACATGAATAATCCCAATAATATATAAATTTTCTTGTTGTAATACTTATAAAATAAAAAATATATATAAATAGAATTAAAGAAATAATTAATATTTTTTCTTTTTTTGTAAATTTAATATTTAATAATTGAAATACAAGCTTTAATAGAAATAAAGAAAAGGCATTTACAAATATACTACTAAATAGTAAAGTTATATTATTTATTTTAAATAAACCAAATAATAGTATTAATATGAAATTTATGATTAAGAATATAATTATATTTTTATTACTTAATATCTTTTTCATCACTTGTTTCCTCTAAGTTTTCAGATATAAAATATCTTGGCCTTTTTTTGGTTTCACTATATATCTTTCCTACATACTCCCCTATTATTCCAATTGATAACATTTGAATTCCAGATATTAACCAGATTGAACATACAATAAATGTCCAACCATCTACTGTTTGTCCTAATAATTTAACTACAATTGAATATATAAGCATTATTATACTTACAAAAAATATTATTATTCCAAAACTTAAAACCATTCTTATTGGCTTAACACTAAATGAAGTAATACCATCCCAGGCAAAGTTTAACATTTTCTTTAATGGATACTTTGATTTACCAGCAAATCTTTCATTTCTTTCATAATAAACAATATCTGATTTATATCCAACTAAAGGAAACATTCCACGTAAAAATAAATTTACTTCAGTAAACTCTGAAAAGTTATCTAATACTTTTTTACTTGTTAATCGATAGTCTGCATGATTATATACTACATCTACACCCATCATTTTCATAAATTTGTAGAAACCTTGTGCAGTAAATTTTTTAAAGAAACTATCTTTTTTCCTAGAACTTCTTACTCCGTAAACAATTTCTGATCCTTCATAATATTTATCTATCATTTCATCCATAGCATTAATATCATCTTGTAGATCAGCATCCATACTTATTACAATATCAGCATATTCTTTTGCAGTTAAAAGTCCTGCAAGTAATGCATTTTGATGTCCTTTATTCCTAGATAGACTAATTCCTGTAAATAAGTTATCTTTATTATGTATTTCTTGAATAATGTTCCATGTGTTATCTTTTGAACCGTCATTAACATACATAACTTTACTTAATTTAGATATTTTTTTCTCTTTAATAAGTTTCTCCATCTTTTCTTTTAATCTTTTTGTTGTTTCATGTAATACTTCTTCTTCATTAAAGCATGGAACTACTACATATAAAGTGCAAATTTTTTTCATATTGCCTCCTATAAATCTATCTTTATTATAACATATATTATTTTTTTGCAAAAAAAAAGCTTATCGCTTTTTGTTATCAGTAACCATCATCCAACTAAATCCAACCCAGTAACATATTCCTACACCAATCCATGTGTCAACAAGAAAGATTACTAGAATAAGAGTAAAAATACCTTCTCTTAATGCTTCAATGTGTACTCCAACAAGTCCAATAAAAGCAAGTACTGAGAATATTAAGGAAATAATTCCTATTGTAAGTTTGCTTTTCCTTTTTGTCTCATCAATTTTAACTCTTCTATTATGTTTAGTAGTTGCCTTAGACAAAATAGGAGCTATTTTTTCTTTATATGATGCAAATCTTTCTTCAATTTCATCCATATCTTTTGCTCCTTTTGCATCTTCTGGATATCCTCTTCCTCCAAGATATCCATCAAAAGTAAGCACACTAAAATAGCTAGGATCTCTTGTAGTATAATTAAATGTTCCAACTTTCATTGTCTCATTTAATATTTTATAAAATTCATGTGGGCATTCATTTTTATAAGCGTCTTTCATGTCGTCATTAATTGTATCTAATATTTCTTTACGACGTTCTTCAGTTTTTTCATGTTCTTCATCTAGCTTTTTAAATGAATCAATATCTTTTTGTAAATCTCCTAAATATTTTTCTCTTTCATTATTTTCATCTATTTTAATAAGACGATCATTAACATTAAAAGTAGCCACTACATAATCAAGAGCTCTTTGAGCATCTTCATCTCTATTATATCTTGAAACATTTAAATCTAGTTTATCACGTTTGATTATTCCTACATAGCATCTAATCATTTCGCAATATGCTTCAATATCAAATTTATCATCATTTACTATTATATTTAAAAGACTAAGAGCCTTTTCATATTCTTCAACTTTAATATGTTTTTTTGCTTGTTTAAAATAGTCATCTCTATTTTTTATTCCTTCTACTTTAACTGTTCCAGTGTGTTCAACTTTAACTTTTTGAACTGCCTCTTGAATTAATATTGTAGTTCCACAATACTGACATATTGTTTTTTCAAGATTAGGATTTACTTCTATATCTGCTCCACACTGTGGACATTTTGCTGCTTGTAATTTAATCATACTAATTCACTCCTCTTTACATCTATATTAATTATAACACAATTTATTTCTTTATGCTTTTATTTTTGCCTGTTATTAATGAGATAGCACTACTTACATTTTTTATTTGGTGAAGGGATACTTTTTTATCAGCTTTTGACATTAATCTCCCCTCTTTATATTTACTCCTACAAAATGATACTTTAAATAACTTTCCTCTATTGCATGATTCATAAATCATCTTTTTAATATAATCAGGTAATTCTATAAATTTATCATAATTTCTAATTTCACATTTTTCAAAGTTCTTTTCATTAAATCTTGTTACTGGCAAAGGATACATATGATGAATTATACCATCTATTATTATTTTTGCTTTTTCTTTATCTTCAAACTCAGATGGATACCAATAACAAGCATTAATCGCTGCTTCTATAGGATGTCTAAATCCGTGTTTATTAGAAAATCTTTTAACTTTGGTATTCTTTTTATTGTTTTGCCATGGAATAGTATATAAATCATGAAACATAGCGATTTTAACTCCAACTTCAACATTTATATTCTTCTTTTTACAATATTTATAAGTTAAAACTGCATCTTCAATTATATGTTCTCCAAGAGTAATATCACTATGGTGTAAAAATTCAGTTGTTAATCTTCTTTGAAATTCATTATGTGATACTATTGGATTAATAATATTATAAAAGTCATTTTTATCATTTTCATCTTTAATATATTTATCTATTATTTTATCTATCTTTTGATTATCTTTCATAATATTTTCTCCTAACTAAGAAAAAGAATAGTTAATCATCTTTTTCAATAGAGATACTCATTCTTTTTTCTATATCATAAAAATAAATTTTTATCATATATCCATCTTTATTTTTTCCTTTGAAATAGGATACACTATCGCCTTCTCCTTCGAATCCAGCGTTTTTAACTTCTTCGACATATGATTTATAATCGTTTTCTGTTATTCCATATGAATATATTTCATACTCATCATCTTTATCAAGTCTTACAATATGATGCTTTTCTTTTGGTTTAGGTAATGTTTTTGCTATTTCGGTATTTGACCATTCATCTGCCACTACTGTTTTATTGTCAAGTTTCCAATCTTTTTTTATAAAATCATAATAAGCTACATAAGCTTTGTTACCATAAATAATTGCAAGTTCTAATTCAGAAGGTTCCATTAATTCAAATTGTTCTTCAGTTGGATAATCATACCAATACAATTCCTTAAATCCTACAGTTAATTTTAATCCATCAAATGTTTCTTTCTTTTCAATTAATGTGCTTTTATTTGCATGTAATGTAACATCATTTAAAGAAGCATCTTCATCAATATAATCATCATGTTCTTTCATGAAATCTCTATACACTTTTAAATCTGATTTTGATACATCATCTTTTACTTTATATGTTATATCTACAGCAACGATATCATAATCAGAATTATTTTTTATTTTAAAGACATAACAATTAAGACCACTACATTTACTTGGCTCTGTATTCCACTCAAAATCATCTATCGATAAACTATTTACGTCTAGTTTTCCTGTACTTCCACATGAAGTAAGGAGAATGGTTATTACTAATAAAAATAATATACTTTTAATTTTTTTCATTTTTACTTTCTTCACCTAAATAATTATTTTTGAATTTTATATCATCATTATAGTTTATTCCAATGCTTGTTTTTATTTCATTAAGTGTTTTATTAGTATATTCAATACTGTAATTTGTTCCATCTATTAGCATTTGAAAAACTTCTTGTTTGTTTTTTTCATATTTTTCTCTACGCTCACGAATTGGTCTTAGTATATCTTGCATAACTTGATTTAAGAATTTTTTTACTTTCATATCTCCTAAGCCACCACGTTCATAATGAGCTTTTAATTCATCTAAATTTTTATATTCTGGTAGATATTTTTCAAAATCTTCATCTTTTGCAAATGCTTCTAGATAAATAAATACTGGATTATCCTTTGTGTTTCCAGGATCTTCTACTTTTATATGATTAGGATCAGTATACATTCCCATTATTTTCTTTTTAATTGTTTCTTCATCATCCTTAAGATAAATACAATTTCCTAGTGACTTACTCATCTTTGTATTACCATCAGTACCAACAAATCTGTAGCATACTTCTTTATCTGGAAGGACAGCTTCCGGTTCTACTAAAATATCAGTTTTATATATTCTATTAAATGAATTAACTATTTCTCTTGTTTGTTCAAGCATTGGTAACTGATCTATTCCAACTGGGACATATTTAGCTTTAAATGCAGTTATATCCGCAGCTTGGCTAATTGGATATGTAAAGAATCCAACTGGTAAATTTTTTTCAAAGTTTCTCATTTTAATTTCATTCTTTATTGTTGGATTACGTTGTAGTCTTGCTACTGTTACAAGATTTGAGTAATACATAGGTAATTCATATAATGCTGGTATTTGACTTTGAATTAAAAATGTAGTCTTTTTAGGATCTAATCCAACTGCTAAATAATCTAGCATTACTTCCATTATATTTTCTCTTATTTTTTCTGGATTATCAGCATTATCTGTAAGTGCTTGTAAATCTGCAATCATTACAAATTGCTTATATTCTCCACTTTCCTGTAATTCAACACGTTTCTTTAATGATCCTACATAATGACCTATATGTAATGGTCCTGTTGGTCTATCTCCTGTTAGTATTACTTTTTCTTCCATTTTAAATCTCCTCACAAACTGCAATATTACTCTAATTAGTAATTTATTCAAATATAGATTATTATATCATATAATTTATAATTTGATTTAAGTTTATTATTTCAAAGTATACTTTTATATTTTTTATTCATAATACTATTGGAGGAAAATATGGAAGAAAATATAAATGCATTAGATGAAATTAATAAAGGTTCTACTATGGGAATGGATGCTATTAAATTCATTCTAGATAAAGTTGAAGATGAAAAATTAAAAAAAGAAATTGAATCAGAATATCAAGAATATGAAAAAATTAGTAATAATATTGAGAAAATTTATTACAAATATGATAAAGGAGAACCTCATACTACAAGTACTATGAATAAAGCTATGACTTGGTCAGGAATTGAAATGAGAACTTTTAATGATAACTCTACTTCTAAACTTGCAGAACTTCTTATTCAAGGAGTTAATATGGGAATTATAGAAGGAAGAAAAATACTTAATAAAAAATTAATAAATCAAGAAGTAGAAAAAATTGTTAAAAAATATGTTACTATGCAAGAAAAAAATCTTGATAATTTGAAATCTTTTTTATAAAAAAATGGCTTAGAATAAACTAAGTCATTTTTTATTTAAGTCTTACACCATTAACAAGTGGATTTAATTTTCTTATTTTTATTTTTGGTATCTCTATTTCTGTAACTTCTTCTTTTGTAATGTTTTCAAATTTTAGTAATAATGTATCAAGTTCTATATCATGTTTTTCTTTTATTATTTTGAACAGTTCATTTTCATTTAGACTATAAAGATCATCATACTTTATATATCCTTCTCTAATAGCTTTTTTTGTGATTTTTGCAAGAAGTTCCATCATGTAATTGTCTTCTTTCGAATGACAATAAATATCAATATTTTTACTAACTTCTAAAACTTTTTTTGCTACTTCTTGTGTTTTAAATCCAATTTCATCTTCATTATTTTCATTTTGATATATATCCATATCTTTTACTATTTTTGTTATGTCTTTTTTTGAGATGTCTTTTGTCCATCCTATACCAGTTAAAATAACACCATCAATTCTATCAGCGCATACTTTTGGTCTATCGTTATCGACAATAGTATATTTTTTAAAATTTATTATATCATTTATATCAATATTGTCTTCTTTAAGGCATTTCCTTAAATATAAATCACCTTTTAATATTTTTTCAGTATATTCTTCAGTACTTTCCTGTTTTTCATAGTCTTCATTCATATAGTCTATAACATGAGAAAAGCATGGTGTTGCTATATCATGAAATAGTCCTGCTAAAGTTGCTTCTTTATTTTTAGTCAATTTATATACTATTAAACTAACTGTAACTGAATGATCATATCTAGTAATATGTTCTCTAAAATTATATATATTTTTTGATGCATAATCCATTCCACAAAAATAACCAATGTTTTTTAATCTTAATAATGATGGAGTCTTTAAATATTTTAAAAGAAACTCGGGAATTTTATAATAATCCAATTCTTCCAAATAATGCTTTAAGTACATATACTACCTCTTCAATTTATTTCATCGTATAGTATAACATTTATATCTTTATTTAACAAATACTAATATAAGTAGAACTTTGTTAAAAAAAAGTAGGATTTTATATCCTACTATTTTCCTACATTTGATGAATTTGATTCATAGCTCATTTCATTAATTGGAACTACTTCACCATTTACTAGTTTAAATACTTTCCATACTGTTCCAGATTTATTAGGAACATTAAATATATATGGCTCTTTCCTTCCTGCGACATATAATTTAACTTGAGCTGATGAATTTCCTAATGCACTAGAATCAGTCTTACTTCTATTAGTATAATCATGAACTAAATATAAGTATTCACCATTTACATTTTTATAAACAGAAATTGTTTCTGGTCCATAACTATTTCTATCATCAACATCTAAATTATCATATTTTGTGCCTTCAAAATTATAGTTTTTGTTACTATAAAACACATGGAATTTTTCATTTGTAGGAGTTGGTCCTATAAGATGAGAATCTAGATCATATGGATTATAATCCCAGGTTAATACTACTCTAATTTCTCCTTCATTTAAAATCGGACTTATCGTACAATCTTGATTAGATTTCGTTGTTTTTGGAATTGATACTACATATGAATTACTTGTAATATAATTATCTGCACTTACTACAACTGTATAATTCCCTGGTTTTAGTTTTGCTTCATAATTACCATAGTTATCGCTTTCTATTGTTAATACTTCCTTACTATTTAGACCAGTATTATTTATTCCTCTATAGAATTTTAACGTAGCATTTGGTACTTTTTTATCTCTTACAATTGCATCTTTAACAGTTCCTTTAACAGTACCATCTTCATTTTTATTATCATCATTAACCATTGGTAATTTAATATTATAAGTTACTATATCTTCCGTTACAACAACATCATATATAGTTTCTGAAAGATATCCATCGCATTTAACCTGAAGTTCATAAGTACCAGTTGGAAGAATAAGATTATAACCTCCAATTGTAACATTAGCTAGATAAAATTTTGACTCTTCATGATTTATTAATGTTATAGATACACTTTTATCAATAGGTTTATCAGTTTTTGCATCAACAATTGTTCCTTGAATGTACCCATATTTTTCTTTTATTTCTGGCTCTTTTAATTCACCATCAAATTCAAGTGTTGCTTGAACAGATTTTTTAGCATTTACAATATATCCAATTTCACCATTATTATCTAATACTTTATCATCAACATTTTTAATCATTTTTATTACATCAGTATACTTTAAATTTGGATTAACTGAATATATTAATTCTGCAATTCCTGCAACAATAGGTGCAGCTTGACTTGTTCCACTCATAAATATACTTTTATCTGGTGCAATAGCAGGACTTATAATATCAACTCCTGGTGCAAAAACATCAACATAATTTCCATAATTAGACTTTGCTGCTCTACTATAAACAATTTCGGAGTTTTCCTCCATTTTGCTTGCATCTACTTTATCTACTGCTCCAACAATAATAACATGTGGGCTTGCATATTTTGAATGTCTAAATATGTAATTTAATAAATATTTAGAAGCATCATCACTCTTATTTCCAGCTGATTTTGTAATTACAAAATCTTTTCCTAATTCGTCATATTTTTTGAAAATTTTATCAATTAAGCCAATATAATCTAGATAATCCTCATTTTGTTCATTAACCAATTCTTTATAGTTATCGGCTTCAATACTCATATTAATTACACGGCAATTAGACATTACCAAATTAGATAAGGCAAATACTAATGATGCAGCATCTTCGTCATGTTTATTATATTCAAATCTCCATTCATTTGAATAAAATAAATTTACATTTAATCCAACTCCAGCTGACCCAATATCATTATGTAATGCACTTATAATTCCACTTACGTGTGTTCCGTGTTGATTTGCGTAGTTCTCATCTCTCTTATGATTATTAATATATAAAATTACGTCATCATATTTTGGAAAATCTTTAGAAGGTAAATAAAAAATATTCTTTATTGGTAGGTTTATATCTTGATGCTTATAGTCAATCGGATTATCAATGACACCAACATTAATTTTTTTTGGTTTCTCTATTAAATCCCATGCCTCCGTTGCTTCTATTACTTCTAGATACCAATTTCTTCCTGATGGTCTTTCATTATTCCAATCATCATTTTTATATACGCTATCATTTACTTCATAATTTAATTCTGTACTTGTAACAGAATTATATCCTATAGTATCTACAATGCTTTCTTCCTTTATTCTTTCATATAAACTCGTTAAGTCTTTAATATTCTTTACTTCAAATTTAACTTGATAGAAATTTGCAAAATAAATTTGCCCAACAATATCGCCATTGTATTTTTTTATTATTTTTTCTATTTCACTTTTAGATACATTATCTTTAAATGTTATTAATAATTCATCTTTAACAGCTCTAAAGTTATTATTTATATTTACAACATTTTCGCTATTAAAAGAATTAATATATCCCATATCATGTTCTAAATCTTCACAGACTACATCATGTGTGAAGAAATATGATTCCACATATAGACATATTTTTCTTTTTCCTACAGGTATTTGAAGCTTATTAAATTCAAATTTCTTACTAAATAACGAACCAGTACCAATAACTTTCTCATACTCTCTTTTGTCATTTTCGTTTACTGGATCTATTGAATAGTATGTTCCTACAATAGGCTTATTCCCTTTTATTTCTAATTCAAATGTAAGTTCTCCAGTTGTTGTTTTCCTATCACCTTCAAGATTAGAACTAACATTAAAAGGAATAGCAAAAACATATATTATAAAAATAATTAAAAATAAAAATAAGATACTTCCAATAATAATAAACAATATTATTTTTTTCTTTTTCTTTGGTTTTACTTTATCTTCTATTTTTTCTTCTTTTAAATTATTTTCTACTCTATCCTTTTTTTCTTCTTTAGTTGACTCTTTTACTTTTTCGTTTTTTGTTTCTTCTTTAGCTGATTTTTCTATTTCTAATTTCTTTTTGTTTTTAGAGCCCACTTTTGTTTCTTTATTATTATTTTTGGATTCATTATCTATCTTTTTATTTTTTTTCTTAGATAATTCTTTATTTTCATCTGCAACTATTTTATTTTTTTCCTTATCATCTTTTTTAATTTCATCATCATTTTCTTTATCCATTATTATCACCTAATCCTTTTTAAGTAAAAATATATTCTATATTAACTATTGATTTATTTTCATCATATTCTATTTTAAAAACCATAGGGCTTCGTGGTTTATCATTATAAATTTCTTTATTATTATATACTATCTTCATATTTTTTCCATCAAATGAAAAGTCTGTATTATTTTGAAGAAAAGACATCATTATTATTCCATGTATAAATAAAGCAATTTTATTATCAGTACTATTTAAAATATCATTTAAAAAAGAATTAAATCTTTTATCTACTTCATTTAGTGATTCACCATTTCCAAATTTATAATCTTTATCAGCAAATGAATCAATATTGTGATTATTTGGAAGTTCACTAATTTTTTCAATGCCTAATTCTCTTTCATTTATTCTGCTATCTATTCTAATTTTTAAATTATTAATTTCAGCAACATATTTTGAGGTTCCAATTGCTCTATATGAATCAGCAGAATAAATCGCATCTAATTCTTTTAATTCTTTTATATTGCAAAGATTCTTTGCTTTATCTTCACCTTCACTTGATAATATCATGTTTCTATTAAAATCTTTCCAAGAAACATTTTTGAAATCAATATAATTATCAATTTCTATAAATGGTGAAGAATGTCTAATTAAATATATTGTCTTCATTTCACACCTTCTATTTGTTCCTTTATTTTTTTGTTATAAACTATTGCAAAGGCTATAACAAATATAAGTACCAATGCAATATATATTATTTCTCTAACTTTCTTTTGATGTTCAATATCTGACTTAAAAACTATTTCTTTATATATTGTTATATTTTTGTAATTGCTTTTCTCATATTTATCTCCTGCTGTAAATACAAATAATCCTTCTTCTTCCTTTAAATTCATATTATTAACTCCTTGTATCTTGTCTTTAGTTAGATCTATTTTTTCTGGATTTTCTATTCTTAATTCAAAGGAAGAAATGCTTGCTTTGTTTGAATTATCAAAATAGTTATTACTCTTGTATCTTGAAAAAATCTTTACAGAAAGGCCATTCTTTTTAATTTTTTTCCCATTAAAAAATCCTTTATATCTTATAAAGTACTCCCTACTTTCACTTAAATTAAAACTCATATCTACATATAAATCATTTGCACTTTCATTTTGTTCAAAATCATCTATATTATGCTCAATAGTATCAAAATAAACATTTTCATCATCTAAATAGTATTTCCCTAAGCTATGCTCACTTGGTTTAAATTTATATGTAACATAATATTCATTAGAATTTAAAAAATCATATGAAATATTGTAGTATTCAAAATCACTTTCTATTTCATTAGCCTTAGCCTTTCCAGTAAAATAAACTAATAGAATTAAAATTAAGATTATTTTACAAAAAGTTATTTTCATACTATCACCTACTTTATTTTATCACGAAATGTTACATTATCAAATTGATTTATATGATAATTTTTTTGAAGTATATTTTAAAAAAACAAAAATTCTAATTATATAAGTATTTATTTGATAAGTTTTATTTCAAACTAAAAAATAGATGACTTTTTAGTCATCTATGAATAAATATAGTTTTATTATTTATCGGACATATTATCTACATAAATACTTGGCAAGTGATTGATGCACGCACAATATATCATGCATTTGTTTCTATAGTCAATAGAACATTATTATTTTCTTCAAAATTATAAATCATTATCATATAAGAATTTATTTTGTAAGTGTTGTGTATACTAATTCCGGATTATTATTTATTCTAAATGGTAAAACACTATTACCAATTCCCCTACTAACAATCATCTTAGTATTACCATTCTCATATAGTCCACCATCATATTTTGGTAAAAATAATTGATTAGGAGCTACTAGTCCACCAATAAATGGTATTCTAATTTGACCTCCATGTGCATGTCCCGATAAAACGAGGTCAAATTTGTATTTTGAATATATTTCAAATAATTCTGGCCTATGGGATAATAAAATTGTAAAAATGTTGCTATCAAATTCTAAATCTTTAAAAACTCCTGTTACAATTTCATCATCTTCTAGATACGATTTATGTTCAAGTGTCGGATCATTTATACCAACTATATTTAATGTAGATTCATTAATAATAATTTGTTCAATTTTATCTTCTAGTATAATCACATTATTATCAATTAGTTTTTTCTTTAACAAATCATAATCACTACCTATACGACCCTCGTGGTTACCAGAAACATAATATATTGGAGCAATATCTTTAATCTCATTTATTAAATCAATTGAAATATCTATATTAGTCCAATTACTATCTACAAGATCACCAGTTATTACAATAATATTAGGTTTTTCTTCTTTCAAAGATTCTAAAATACTATTTTTCAACATTTTAGAATTTGTATTATGATAGTCAGATATTTGAGCAATTTTGAAACCAACAAAATCACTACTAACCTTATCAGATTTTACTTCATATTTCGATATTTCTAACGTATTATTTTCAAAATATAAATATACTCCAATAATTAATATAACAAGTAATATAATTGAATATTTCATTATTCTCTTTTTCATATAACACCTTAATAATTATATATTAATCAAATTATATCATAAAAAAGAACTGATTATCAGTTCTATTTCTTCATCAGTAAGCAAACACATTCTACATGGGTGGACACCTATTCAGGAATAGGTCATCTAACCATGTTTCATATTTAAAAATATGTTCCTATACATAAAACTGCCAATGTTGATTGCGCATCAGGAACATATGCTTTTTTTAATTTCTAGTTTTATTATATTATATCATACAAAAATTCAAATTTTTTATCTGCTTTAGCATTTATTAAAAAAACATTCCGAACATCGGAATATCTTAATCTTCCGATCACTTATCCTAATGCTACATCTAGAATCATCATTATAATAAATCCAAATGCAAATCCTAACGTCCCTAAATTAGAATGTTTACCCACTTGAGATTCTGGTATTAGTTCTTCTACTACTACGTATATCATTGCCCCGGCAGCAAAAGATAATAAATAAGGTAAAATAGGAACTACTAGTGAAGTTAAAATGATTGTTAAACCTCCAAATATTGGTTCAACTATTCCAGATAATGATCCATATAAGAACGATTTACTTTTGGAATTCCCTTCTTCTTTTAATGGCATTGATATTATTGCTCCTTCAGGAAAGTTTTGGATAGCAATACCTATAGATAAAGCAATTGCTCCAGCCATAGTAATAGTACTTTTTCCACTAATAGCCCCAGCAAGTGCTACTCCTACAGCCATTCCTTCTGGAATATTATGAAGTGTAACTGCTAATACCATCATTGCTGATTTTCCTAAGTTTGATTTTAATCCCTCGGGTTCTTTACTTTTTATGTGTAAGTGAGGAATTACATTATCTAATATAAGTAAAAATATTATGCCCAATATAAAACCTACTGCTGCTGGTAACCATGCTATTATATTTTGCTCTTGAGCCATATCAATAGATGGAATAATTAAAGACCAAACGGAAGCTGCAACCATTACTCCAGATGCAAATCCCAATAGTACCTTTTCTATCTTATTATTTAATTTATTTCTCATTAAAAATACCATTGCAGATCCTAGAGTTGTTCCAATAAATGGAATAATTAATCCTAAAAGCAAATTCATAATATCACCCTATTCATTTCCTTTTAAACTTGTAACCATATCTATTTTCTTAATCTTTCTT
>CAMNJQ010000071.1 GCA_946541575.1 uncultured Clostridium sp.
TAATTTTGGCTCAAATGAGTTTCTAACTAACATATTTACTAATATTTATATATGGTTTGTAATTCTTTCAGCATTTGGACTTGCAAAGAAATTTTTGGATTTTGAAAATAAATTTACAAAGTATATGAATAAAAACAACTTTAGTTTTTATGTGTTACATTATACTATACAAATTATTATAGCATTTGTTTTAGTAGAATATTTTAAATTTAGTCATTTCTTGTTTAATTATATAATTTTATTTATAGGTACAATAATTATATTACCAATAGTTACAGAAATCTTAAAAAGAATACCAATAGCAAATAAATTATTACTTGGAGTTAGTAAAAGGAAATAGACAAATTACAATTTATAAAGCTGAATAGTAATTTGAAAGTGAGATAATTTATGAAGAAATATATATTAAATCCTATTTCATTATTTTTTATAGGTGCTATTTTAGGAATAATAAGCAAATTATTGGATATACTTTTTGTTGGCAATTTATTTATGATGACACTTGGATATATGTTTTCAGATTTACCAATATGGGTACTATTAGGAATATTGATTTCGATATATAGTGATACAAGGAAAAAAGCAATGATAAATATATTTCCATTTTGTATAGGAATGCTAATTTCATACTATGTAACAGCAGAATTAACAAATGCAGTATATAGCTGGAATTTTATCAAAGGTTGGACAATATTTTCTTGTTTATCGCCTTTATTTGCTTATTTTACTTGGAAAACAAAAGAAGAAGGATTATTTGCCAAATTTATATCAATAGGACTTATTTTAGTAACAATTATTGGAAATTATATACTAGTTAGAACATTTACTATACCAGATTTAATAATAATACCTATAATCGTTTACTTCCTATTTATTAAAAAAGTTAAAAGATAAATTACAAGTTTTCGAGATGTTTACTAGATTTTGGTATTGTTAACAAATTTGATTATAAGAAGGCGAGAGTCTTCTTTTTTTATGCCTAAATGAAAGGAGGTGGTTATCTACTGAAGTTCAAAATTTAAGATTTTTAATATTCATTAGAATAATTGATATTTAGACATTTATATGTTTTAATTAGAGCATAAAATATAACTACTCAACTAATCGTTGATATATAAATTGCTTTACTCAACGGTTAGTGTATGTACTTTATCACGATAGTAATTTACACTTGAATTAAAGGAGGTAAATGTATGGATCAGATTAAAATTGGAAAATTTATAGCTGAATGTAGAAAAAAGAATAATTTAACACAAATGCAACTTGCAGAAAAATTAAATATTACAGATAGAGCTATATCTAAATGGGAAAACGGCAAGGGAATGCCTGATTCATCAATTATGATAGATTTATGTAATGAGCTTAAAATAAGTGTAAATGAATTATTAAGTGGGGAGAAGATAGAGATGAAGGAATATAATAAAAAAGCTGAAGAAAACCTTTTTGAATTGAATAAGAGTAATGAAAAGAAAAATAAAATAATTAATTATGTAGTTATAATAACCATAGTACTTATAATAATTTCTGTTATTGAATTATTTTTTGTTATAATACAATTAAAAAAAGTTCAACTTGAAACTACCTTAAATCAAGCACAAAATACATATGAATTAAACATAAAAGTTAATGATTTAGAAGAAAGACTTAAAAAACTAGAGGAAAACAATTAGGTTATATAATAAGTAACTACATCTCAAATTAATGAAGGCGAAAGCCTTCTTTTTTTATATAAAAAAGACTAAAAATTTTACATTTTTTCATAATAGTTGTAACCATTTATAATTTATTAGGTAATATAATAGTGTAAGCCACTTATGAAAGGAAATATGATGATTAAAGAAAAATTAGCAATATATTATTACAAAGATAACAAACTAGATTTAAAAATGGTTATTGATGATTATTATAATTATGTAAAATCCATAATTAATAATTCTACAAATATTTCTGAAGAAGATTGTGAAGAAATTATTTCAGATGTCCTTTATATAATATGGAAAAATTGCGATAAGATTGATAAACATTTAAGCTTAAGTCCTTATATAGCACAAATAACTAAAAATATAGTTTATAAAAAATATCATAACAACCAAAGAGATTTAAAAACAGATTCATTAGAAAATAGTGAATTTGAAATATTTGATAAGTTTAATCTAGAAAGTCTTATTGAAGAAAAAGAAATAAATGAAATTGTTTTAAATAACATAGAAAGTATGAACAAATTAGATGCAGAAATTTTTAGGAAATATTATTTTGAAGACCAATCTATAAAACAAATTTCTAAAGACCTAAATATTACCAAAACCAATGTTAAGGTGAAACTACATAGAACTCGTAAAAAAGTTAAAGAATTATTGGAAAAAGGAGGATTCTAAAATGCCACAAGATGATATATATAAAAGATTACAAAACTCTATAGCTATGGATAAATTTAACAAACATGAGAAAATGATAAACAAAAGAAAAGATTTTATCAATTCTTTTCTATCTTTATTAGTATGCGTATTTTCCATTTCAGGAATTGTATTTGCAAATGATATTTCAACTAAAATTTATGAAAACTATTTTCAAACAGGAAATGGTGTTGGGGCAGCAATTGAAAATGGATACATTGAGGAAATTGATGATGACCATATAGCAGCTATGGAAAGAGCATATGCCAAAAATGAATATACTGGAGAAAAAGTAGATGGCACACTTACAAAAATAAAAGTAGATAAACTATTAATGGATGATTTTAATTTGAGTATAACACTAGATGTAGAATTATCTGAAGAATTAGATCCTATAATTAATTCAAAAAACATAAAAGATATGTCTATGCCAGATATGGTAATCTATGATGAAAATAACAACATATTATTCCATGAATACAATTATTCTATAAAACAATTCTGTGATTATAAGAATTTTGATTTAAATGAATACGATATTTTAAGTGGTACAGATAAAGTTGTTAATTCAGGATTTAGTTCATACGTAAGTGAAAAAGATGGAAACCATATTAAGTTTTTATTTAATATTTATACCGGTGAAGATTCTTTTCCAAAATCAAAAAAGCTCAACTTTTATTTAACTGAAATTAGATTATCAGAAACTGCAGAAATAAGAAATGGTGAGGAAGAAGTATCTCTATCTGGAAAATGGGATTTTAATGTTGACGTTCCTGAAAAAATGTATAATAGGACAAAAATAAAATATGATTTAGTCTCAACATCTGATGATAGTTTCAAATTAAATAGTGCATATCTATATGATACTGGTTTGAATTTAGATTTTAGTTTCTGGACTGGAAAAGAAAATAAAAATGAAAGAATAACTGTACCAGAAATAGAATTTTGGGAAAGTTTAGATAGAGAAGACAAATTAAAAGATATTGAAATATTGAACTATTATTCTACAATTAAACTTGAAAATAATGAAGAATACCGAAAGCAAAGTGATAATGCTTATAAAAAATATAATTTTGAAAAGTATTTAGTTAATGAAAATAATGAAAAATTCGAATTAAGCGTAGGTGCAAGAGAAAATGGAGGTTCTAGTATTTCTGAAGATGGAACTATGCATTTTAAAGGAATGTTTGATTTAACCAAATATGATGCTACTGACATAGTAACTCTTTATATAAATTATGATGATAAAAAAATAGAAGTAGAACTTATGAAAGTAGGTGAAGAATAATGATAAGAAAAACATTTACAATATTTGCATTGTTTATAATATGTTTTTGTACTGTATTAAATGTAAAAACGTATTGTGCCTATAAAACTAATAGCCAAAAGCAATATGAAGCAATTAATAATGCTTTAGAAGAATACTTATCGCCATACATGAATGATACTTGTGATGATTATGAAAAAGTTTTATCATTTCAAGTTGGTGGAGAATATTCAAGAGGTGGACCATGGGAAATAGGCGAACCAATAACATCATGGGCTATTAAATATCATGTTGAAGTACCTGACAAAAATAACACCAAATGGCTTCCATATGTAAATCTTATTTACATGGATTTTGATATAGTTGATGGAGAATATGTGTTAAAAAGAATATTTGATAAACCAGATAATCTAGATGAATTTGAAAAAGCTTTTGAAGAATATCAAGAATCACATAATGAAATAATTCAAGAAGAAAAAGTTGTCGTTCAAGCAGAAACTAATAATAAAAATAGTAACGAAATAATAAAAATAAAAAATAGTATATATACAATTTCAATATTTTTAATAGTAATTTCAATACTAAGCATTGTTATAAGAAAATTAAAAAATAAATAAGTAAAAAAAGAGTAGCCAAAAAAACTAATGTGTAAGCTACTCTTTTTTTAATATGATAACAATTGATATCAATCATAATTAATGGTATCATAATCGAAAAGGAGATATAATGAGAGAACAAATTATAAAATGTTTGGGAAAATTTCCAGAAAAAGTAGAATTAAACTTAATAGAATTAGAATCGATTGAAAAAGATAATTATTATCAAAAATTAGTTGAATATAATGTAGAAAAAGATGAAAGAGTAAAATCATACTTGTTAGTTCCAAAAGGCATAGCTAAAGTCCCAGGAATTCTTGCAGTACATCAACATCATAGTAATTGGGATATTGGAAAATCTGAAGTAGTTGGATTAACAAACGATTCGATGTATTCGTACGGCGTTGATTTAGTAAAAAAGGGATATGTCGTAATCGCACCAGATATTATTTGCTTTGAAGATAGAAAAGATAATGACAAATTTAATACCGACATGGAGAGTAAAGCTAGATATGAACGATATAAATTCTGTGATTATTTGCTTCATGGAACAACATTACAAACTAAAACATTGCATGATTTATCTGTTGCAATAGACATATTATCATCTTTGGAATATGTAGACCATAGTAAAATTGGAGTTATCGGTCATTCTTTAGGTGGGCAAGAAGCTATTTGGCTTGAATGGTATGATAAAAGAATAAAAGTAGGAGCATCATCTTGTGGTTTAAGCATGATGAAAGATATTATAGAAAATAAGATTCTTCATTCTTTTTATTTATATGTACCAAACATGCTAAATTATTGTGACTTTGATGAAATCATAAGAGAAATAACTGTTGATAGAAAGCTTATTATGAGTAGTGGATTAAAAGATGAAAGACATTGTCCAATATCAGGAGTAAAAGCTATTGAACAAACTAATTGTAATAACAGTAATTTTAAATCAATTATTTTTGATGGTGATCATCAATTTGCGGATAATGAAAAAATAGTAATATATGATTTTATCGATGAAGCATTTAAAGAATAATACAAGAAAGACAGGGACTAAAAATGGACAAAAATAATATATTCAAAATTGGAATTGGCACATGGAAAATTGATCCAGATAATTTTGAAAACGATTTAGAAGCATTAAAGTTTTCATTTGATTTAGGTCAAAACTATTTACCACTTTCAATGCTATATAACAACGGCAAGGTTGTAGAGAAAATGCACAAATTTATTAAACTAGTTGGAAGAGAAAACTTATTTATTTGTGCTAATTTAGAAAGATATGTAGAAAAAATAGAAGATGTAGAAAACCAATTAAATCAATATTTAAACATGTTGGAATTGGACTACGTTGATTGTTTCCAAATTCATACTTTTGCTGTATGTAAAATCCCGATGTTAGACATATATAAAGAAATAAATAGACTAGTAGAAATTGGAAAAGTAAAATACATTGGTGTTAGCAACGTGAATTTAGAGCAATTGAAACAGATTACAAATATAGTAAAGATTGATTTTTTCGAAGGTGTATATAATTTAGATTGTAAGTATTATGAAAATAGTGGACTAATTGAGTATTGCAACAATCATGATATATTATTTACTGCATATCAAACACTAAGAAGAAATAAAATTGCTCAAAAAAATTATAGTTTTTTAGTGGAATTAGCTGATAAATATCATAAAACTCAAAATCAAATTATGATAAACTGGATTGTAAAAGAAAAAGGAATTATACCATTAATAAAATCAACAAATATAAGTCGAATAAAAGAAAATCTGGCAGCGCTTGATTTTGAAATGGAAAAAGCAGACTATGAATTACTAAACGAGTTTCAAAATGAAAAAATCAATACTATTCAAATTAATTGGAACGATGAGTCAGGAATAACAATAGATCAATTACCTAATCAAAATGAAGATAATTTATAATGAATAATTATAAATATTATTGGATAAGTATGTATGTGGAGGAATGTATATGGAAGAAATAATGGATGATCTTTTAGTTTTATGGAACTATTTATGTTTAAATACAAAACCCAGCAAGAGTGAATGTATTATTGGATTAGGTAGTATTCTTACATTAATTCCACAAAAATGTGCGGAATTATATAACAATAATCTAGGAGACTATATTATATTCTCTGGTAATTGTGGAAAAGGAACTAAAGGAGTAATTTCAATTACTGAAGCAGAAAGATTTAAAAGTTTAGCAGTAAAAAACAATGTTCCTGAAGATAAGATACTTCTAGAACCAGATGCTACAACTACATATGAAAATTTTAAATATATAAAAAAAGTATTAGAAAAAAATGATTTAAAACCAGAAAGCTTTTTGATTGTTGGAAAACCATATCAAGAAAGAAGAGCTCTTTTGATTGCTAATATTGAACTTGCAAACAAGAATTATGAAATTGCTTCATTTAATATGTCCTTAGATGAATACATTGATTTTGTAAGAAACGATGAATTTATGAAAGTTGAAGATATTGTAAATGAAATGGTAGGAGAGATAAGCTTAATTCTTAAAGCTCCAAAGTACAATTTACAAAGTGCAGAAAATGTACCAACCGAAGTCATAGATAGTTACAAAAATATCGTAGCCTCTGGATACAACAAGTATTATTATGATGATGAACACATTAAAAATCTTGCGAACTTGTTAAAACAAAAAGGACTTTTTTAAAAATAAGTTATAGAAAATCAATTGCTATAAATATTGAGTTATGATAATATCAAACTGTAAATATAGATTAATATTGGGAGGTTAAAAATATGAAGAAGAAAATTACTTTAACAATATGCATAATATTAATACTATCATTAGGATTATTTGTTTTAACAGGATGTGGCAACAAAAAAGAAGAAGCTAATCCATCGGATACACAAACAATTCAAACAGGGGAAGCTACATCAAACGAAGAAGAAAATGTTTCAAAAAATGAAGCATCAAATTATACATATAAAGATGGTGTGTTAACCCAAATTGTCGACGAAAAAGGTAATCCAAAACAAACTGATTTCGTTATTGATGGAATAATTCTTGTAGGTAACAGACATAGTGATTATTCAATTGAAAGCTTATTGGTAGATGGATATAAAACAACTGACATCAACTCATCTTTTTATTTAAACGAGCAAATTGAATTTTATTTAGATACAAAATATAGTGGAAAAGAAAGTGATGTAAATATCTTAGTTACCCCTCATGATACAATAGAAAACTATGAGAAAATGAGTTTTTCTGAAATCCTAGACATAGCTCAAGAAAAAGGTTTCTATATAGACTATAGAACACCAGAGAAAGATAACTATAATTATATTGGTAATGGTTATGTTTCTTTAGATTATCCAAAAGGAAAATACGATATATTGTTCCTATATAAAGGAAAGCTAGCTTACTTCATTAATATAGATTTAACAGATGAGCCAGTAGAGTAATTTATTAAAAAACTTTAAGAAGAAGTTTATACTTCTTCTTTTTTATTATTTTAATACTCTTTCTACAAATAAAATGATATAATAAGGCCAACATTAAAAGATAAAAAGGATAATGAATATGTCAGTTACATTTTTAGATTTTATAAACAACTTAATAAAAACACCAAGCTTATTAATTACAACTATTTTAATATCTGCCGTAATGTATATTAATGGATGTTCTGATGTGCCAAATGCTATAGCAACTTGCGTGTCAACAAGAAGTTTGACACCCAAAAAAGCTTTAATACTAGCTTCAGTATTTAATTTTTTTGGTGTTTTAATCATGACATTTATTAGTTCAAAAGTTGCAGAAACAGTTTTTAATATAGCTAATTTTGGAAATGATACATCAAGTAACTTAATAACGTTATGTAGTGGATTAATTGGAATTGTAGTTTGGTGCTTGCTTGCATGGTATTTTGGAATACCAACAAGTCAATCTCATTCATTACTTGCTGGAATTTCTGGTGCAGCAATAGCATTAAAGGGGAATCTATCCGGAATCAATCTAGATGAATGGAAAAAGGTTTTATTTGGATTAATAGTCATAAACTTATTAGCATTTTTCATGGGATATGCCATTACCAAAATTATAGAAAAAATATGCAAAAATATGGATAGAAGGAAAACAAATAGATTTTTCAAACATACTCAGATTATTGGTGCTTTGATAACATGTTTTATGAATGGAGCACAAGATGGTCAAAAGTTTATTGCGATTTTATTATTAGGAGTAGCTTTATCTAGCGGTAATATTAATAGTCTAAGTACAAACTTTACTATTCCTATTTGGCTAATACTATATGCATCTACATTAATTGCTATAGGAACTATTACTGGAGGTCTAAAGATTATTAAAACAATTGGTACAAAGGTAGCAAAAGTAGAAAGATATCAAGGAACAGCAGCAGATGTATCCAGTGCAATTTGTTTGCTTGGTTCTTCAATAACAGGTATTCCTGTTAGTTCAACACATACAAAAAACAGTGCGGTCATGGGGGTAGCAGCTTCAAGAAGGCTTTCTAATGTTAATTGGATAACAGCTAGAAATATGATTCTAACATGGATTTTTACATTTCCTTGTTGTGGATTATTAGGATTTGTAATAACAAAAGTGTTAATTAATGTATTTTAATATATAAAAGGATGGTATTAAAAATGAAGAATAAAGAAAACTATAACTATTTTGACGAATTTATATCTTTAACAGATTATATCGTAGAATCAGCAAATACTCTAAAAGATATCATGGAAAATTTTAATATAGAAAAGCTAGACACAGATATAGTTGAGGTTCATAAGTTAGAACATGAAGCAGATAATATAGTTCACAAAATGAGAAATTATTTAATTAAAGACTTCTTGCCACCAATAGATAGAGAAGATATATCTTTAATAATTAATAAATTAGATAATATAGAAGATGGTATTGATGAAGTTTTAATAAATGTAAAGATACTTGATATTACAGAAGTTAAAAAAGAAGTAATTGAACTAATTGATATTTTAGTTAAATCATGTTTAGCAGTTAAAGAAATGTTTACAAACTTCAAAGATATAAAAAATACTGACCTAATAAAAGAAAAAGTAATCCAAGTAAACAAGTTAGAAGAATTAGGCGATAGAGCATATGAAAAATTAATCTCAATATTATATAGAGATGAAAAAGATCCAATTAATCTAGTAAAATGGACTAACATATATAACTGTCTTGAAAATACAATGGATAGTTGTGAAGAAATAAGCAGTTGTATAGAAGATGTCATTATCAAAAATTCATAGTTTAGGATATACAAAGCAGCTATATCTATGATATACTGTTTTACGGTAAATTTTAGAATAATATTTAGCGAGGTTAAAATGAACTTACTTAATAATTGGCTATTATATGTAATACTATATTTGTTTTTTGCCACAGTGTTTACGCAATCTTATAAAGTAGCGACAAAATCATTAAAAAAGGCTGGAGCATTAACAGTTATATTGCAAACAACTGCTGGACTAACTGCATTACTATTATGTCCATTTTTCGAGTTTAAATTTCCAACAGATATAAAAATATATATTCTTCTTGGAATATCAATCATATTTTATGCAATCACTGATAGAATAAACACTACTGTAAGAAGTGGAATCGAGGCATCTACTTTTAGTGTATTGAAACAACTATCTACAACATTTATGATTATTGCCGGACTAGTATTTTTAAAAGAAGAATTTGTAATAACAAAATTCATTGGAGCTATGTTAATCATATTTAGTAATGTATTAATTTTCTATAATAAAGGAGAAATGAAATTTAATAAATATGTCTTATTAGGAATAATTGCAAACATTTCATTTACTATTGCACTATTTTTAGATGTAAACATATCAGAAAACTTTAACTTACCAATTTACGTTGCAATGACAATTATTATTCCTGCTGTACTTATATCAATATTTGAAAGAATATCACCAAAAGATATAAAAGAGGAATTTGTAAATGGAAACAAAAAAGCGATGTTATTAACAGGAACAACATGGGGAATCTCTATAGTAACAAACCTAAGAGCATATCAACTTGGAAATGTTACTATCATTGCACCATTATGCGCTTTAACAGTAATGCTTAATGTAATTGTAGGATACTTATTCTTAAAAGAAAGAGACCATTTAGTTCGAAAAATTATTTCTGCAATACTAATTATAATTAGTATTATTCTAATAAAAATATAAAAAAAGCATATTTATAAAAATTTAAGGAGTAATTATATGAATAAAATTGTATTAGTAACAGGTGCATCAACGGGAATAGGAAGAGCAACAGCAATAAAATTTGCAAGCAATGGATATGATGTTGTAATTAATTATATCAACAGTAACGAAAAAGCAAATGCATTAAAAGAATTAATTGAAACTGAGTATAAAGTTAACGCTTTAACATATAAAGCAGATGTTTCAGATGAAAATCAAGTTAAAGAAATGGTATCTTTTATAGTTGAAAAGTATGGCAAGATTGATGCATTAGTAAATAATGCCGGAATAGCATATGATAGGAATTTTGAAGATATTACAATCGAAGAATTTAAAAGGACATTGGAAGTAAATGTTATAGGAGCATTTATAGTTGCTAGAGAATGTTCAAAACATATGGAGAAAGGTTCAACTATTGTAAATGTATCATCAACAAATGGTACTAAAACCATTTCACCAGAATGTCTAGATTATAATGTTTCAAAAGTTGGCTTACAAAGTTTAACTAGAGACTTAGCATTTCAACTTAAGCCAAATATAAGAGTAAATGCTGTAGCAATAGGATGGGCAGATACTGATTTAAATAAAGATTTACCAAAAGAGTACATTGAAGAAGAAAATGCAAAAATATATATAGAACGTTTTGCAGATCCAAGTGAAATAGCTAATGCAATATACTTTTTATCTAGTGAAGAATCAAGTTATATTAATAGTGAAATCTTAGTAATAGACGGTGGTTATTAATAGATTACTGGAGGATGACTATAGAATGAAAAATGTTTTATTAATTCATGGTTTTAATGGATTACCAAAAATATTTGAATATTTTAAAAACACATTAGAAGAAAAAGGCTTTAACGTTATAATGCCAAATTTCCCAGTAAGAGAAGAAATAACTGTCGAAGGATACTTTTCCGTGTTTGATAATTATAGAGAACTATATACAGATAATCTAATAGTAGTAGCTCATTCAATTGGAAATCCAATGTTTATTAAATATATTTCAAAAAACGGATATAGAATTGGTAAGTATATCAGTTTAGCTGGTTTTTCAAAAGAGTATTACAACGAAGGAAAAGATGTCTTAAATGAAAAAGTAAAATTGACAGTCTTAAATGGTAAAGAAATAGAAGATGCTACTGAGCTAATTAAGGATAGATATTCTATTTTTAGCAAGGATGATCACATAGTACCATATAGCTTACTTAATGAGTATAGTAAAGAAATAAAATCTAAGGCTATTTCAATTGATGGAATTGGACATATGGGAAAAAAGAGTGGTTTAGAAGAGTTACCTTTAGTTATAGACTTAATCTTAAAATAGAATAAAAAAATAGATAGGTGATAATATGAAAACATTAATTTTAAGTTTTAGCAATAACTTAGTAAATGAAGACAGTTTTGTTCCAAACAAAATTGGACTTACTTTTTCTTGTGTTGAAGTATGTGAAAACTATTTAAAAGAACAAGGAAATGAAGTAGAACACATCTGTATTAATAAAAAGAACATTAAAAAATGTAATGCATGTGGAAAAAGAGGATGGGGAATTTGTTATGATGAACACATTTGCATCCAAAATGATGATTTTAATGATATATATAAGCACATGGATGATTTTGACCAATATATATTTGTTACACCTGTTTATTTCCATGAAATGAGTGAATCTGCAAAAACATTTTTTGATAGATTAAAAAGATGTGATGCATTCAAAGATGATTCTAGCATAAAAGGTAAACCTATCATCTGTATTGCATGTGCAGGTGGAAGTGGTAGTGGAACAGAAGAAACGTTAAATTCTTTCGATACATTAAACTATTTTTTGAAAACAGAAATGATTGGAAGAATACCTGTAACTAAATATAATTTTGAAGAACAAAAAGAAAAAATAATAAACGTCTTAAAACAATAAAGACTTAAATTATACTAATAAAACTATTCATAGAAAATGAATAGTCTTTTTTTTGACTTTAATATATAATGCTGTTAGCGATATATTTAAGAAAGAGGGATAATATGAATAAAGACAAACTAAACTCATTTTCAGTGCCATTAGGCCTTTTAGATTATATAAATCCAATATTTTATAGTATTACTATTATTACCATAATAAGAAATACATATTCAATAATGGCTTCTCCATATAATACTGTTTTATTAATAGGAGCCATCATTTCAATTATATTTGGATTTATTATTCCGACAGGAAAAGTCATAGTAGGTTTAGGTCTAATAAAATTTAGAATGCCAGTTAGCTTAGTTGCTTGTGTAAATACAGGAATTTTTTTATCTGGAATGATGTTATTAAGATATGTATTTAATATTAGTAATCTTGTATTGATATCAATAATTGTAATAGCATTATTTTTACTTCTGTTGATTTTCTTGAAAAACAAAAAGATAAATACTATTGCAGTTCTAATTGGAGCAATTGGTTATTTATCAATATACACATCACTTATCACACTTTCAATTAGAAATAATGTTATAGTACCAATTATTTTATATGCATTTGCAATTTTACTTTTTTTAATGCTATGTGGAATAGGAATAAAAGCAAATCTAAAAGATCCTAAAGTTCATTGGATTATTGAAATATCAAATGTAATTTGTCAAATGTTTGTAGCAATAGGAACACTATTACTATTTAATTAAATAATAAAGGAGATATAATATGAGAAAAAAAATAGCAGTAGTTATAATACTTAGTATCATTCTTTTATCATATATAACACCTTTTGTATCAGCATGTACCGGAATATATGCCGGAAGTAACACAACAGAAAATCAATCAGTTTATCTAGGACGTTCAGAAGATATAGGTCCAAACTATGTAAAAGAGCTGGTTGTTGTCGAAGCAGCAGATCATGCCGATGGGGAAATGATGGAAGATAGTACTGGCTTTAGCGTACCATATCCATCACATACATTAAGATATACAGCTATAATAGACCATCCAGCCATACACGATAATTCAATGGAATTACCATTCCCAGAAGCAGGTGTAAATGAAAAAGGTGTTTCAGTTTCTGCGACAGTTTCTACGAGTTTTAATGAAAAAGTTTTAAAAGCAGATCCATTAGTAGAAGGTGGTATTACAGAAATGTCTATGGCTTCATATATTCTACAATCAGCAAAATCTGCTGGTGAAGGAGTAAAACTTCTTGCAGAATGTATAGATAAATATGGACTTGGAAATCCTGAAAAAGATAACCCTGACTGTACTGAAGGAAGCACTGTTATGATTGCAGATAAACAAGAAACATTTATTTTTGAAGCTTTGTCTGGTCACGAATATATTGCAACTAAGTTATCTAATGATACAGTTGCAGTAATTCCTAATGCAATTATGACTCAGCAGGTGAATATAACATCTGAAAATATAATTGCTTCAAAAGGATTAATCTCAACCGCTCAAGAAGGTGGTTTTTATGTATCAGATGATAAAGGTAAAAATCAAATAAATATCGCAAAATCATACTGCAAAGGGTATGGTGAAGGTGAAAGTTATAGATTTTATTATGGAACAAAAATATTAAATCCAGATTTTCTACAAAATAAGAATGTAGCTCCACAACCTAAAGATTATTATCAAGAAACATATCCAAATGCTGGTTATGATGAAATAGCTTATGGACCATTTGCTTTAGAGTTTGAACCTGCACCTAATATTAAAGGGAAAATTAATCTTAACACAATACAATCTATATTAGGTTCACATGGAGAAGGAACTCCATTTGAAACAACGTCTAAAGATGTAAATGCAGACGGGGTAAAGATGCGTTCAATTGGCACTTATCGACAAGATGAAGAACATATTTTTGAAATAAGAAAAGATATAAACATTCCTATAAGTGCAAGTACGATTGAATGGCTTGCAATGGGTCCTTCAGAATTTTCTGTTTATCTACCGATATATTCTTCATTATTAACTAAAGCTCCTGATGCATATATTACAGATTCAATAGATAAATATGATGTTAATTCATTATATTGTGCATTTAATGAACTAGGAAACTACGCTAACGGTTCATACTATCGTAAAACCGAAGATGGAGTTTTCGTTGATAGATTTGGTAATACCCAATATGCTTTAGAAGCTAATA
>CAMNJQ010000072.1 GCA_946541575.1 uncultured Clostridium sp.
CTCCAAAGATATTTGTTACTGTACTTCCATTTAATGTTACATTTGTACTATTTGTAACTCCTGCTTTATTTCCTCCACCATAAACACTATCTATAGTTGATGCATTTAAGTGAATATTAGTGGTTCCTGTTGTGGCTTCATTTCCTCCACCAAATACTGTTGTTAGATTTCCACCATTTACTGTGATATTAGAAGTTGTTGTTACCCCTCCTAAGTTATTTCCACCATATACTGTTGTTGCACTTCCACTTGTAGTTGTAATATTTGATGTTGTTACATCTCCACTTTGATTTGATCCGCCATAAATACTAGTTGTAGTACTACCTCTTAAGTAAACATTTGTAGTTGTTGCATTAGCATAATTTCCACCACCATATACATTAGTAGCTGTTCCTCCATTTAAGTAAACGCTACTTGTGTTAATTGGTGCTAGATTACCACCACCAAATGTATTTGTAATAGTTCCGTTATTTATATTTACATTAATAGTTCCATTAGGAGTTCCTTTGGCATCATTTCCACCATAAACATTTGTTATCGTACCTCCATTTACAGTTACAGTAACATTACCTTCAACATAAGGGGTATAAGTATCATTACCCTGTCCACCACCAAATACCGAAGTAATATTTCCTTTATTAACTGTAACTGATGTTGTACTAGACTGAACATTTGTAGTATTACTGCTTCCATTAACTGTTCCAAATGCACTTCCACCATATACTGTTTTAACAGTAGGAATAGTATCTTTATTAGTATCTCCAATTGTTACATTAACATTTCCTGTTACGAAAGTTCCATAGGCTGTATTATTAGTATAGCCTCCTTCACCTCCACCATAAACATTATTTACTGTTCCACCAGAGACTAAAACATTAGTAGAACCATAAACTCTTCCTAAAGCTTTACTACCTCCGTAAATATTTCCTGTTACAGTTCCTTTTTCCATTGTTATATTAATAGTAGAAGTCTTAGAACTAGAACCAGATCCATTATTGTTTCCTCCACCATAAATTGATCCAGATACTTCTCCATTAAACATCTTTATTGTTGTTGAAGTAGTGTTTGATGAAGAATTTACTCCAGTTGCACCATAATTTCCTCCACCATATACATTGTTCAAAATTTTAGCTTTATCATTAATAATAATATTTGAATTATCACAAGATCCAATAGTACTTGAACCTGTTTTTCCATTACCTATTCCAAATACACTTCCTGATTCTGCTCCAAACATTTTATCTTCATTACTTATATGATTAGAATCACCTATTTTGGCATTACCACCGATATAAATATATGGAGTACCATTAAGTGTTCCTTTACCTTCATCTGATTGATATCCGTTAGAACCTCCAAATACACTATAATTAACTGTTCCACCAACTATAGATATAATTCTGTTACCATATGTAGCAGCATCTCCTGCTCCTCCATATATAGATTCTACTTCTCCGCCAGTCATTGAAATGTTTACAACGTTTTGACTTCTTAAAGAATCTGATACTAATGGGCCACCAATTATGTTATATGCCCATCCTCCTTCAACTTTTAAATTCATTGAACCTGTTATTGTATCACTTGAGTATCCACGTCCTCCGACATATATTCCAGTTGAATATTTACTTTTACTTGTACCAACTCTTCCACTTTTTAGTGTTATGTCAAACAAGAAATTTTTGGAACTTCCTTCAACATATTTTCCACCAAAAGTACCATTTAAGTTTTCATATACTTCTAAATTTTCATTATTTTCTTTAACTCTATCATAATCATTTCCTGCTATTAATTGTCCTTCAACATAAATAGTTGGTTTACTGTTTCCACTTCCAATGAGTCCTTGAGTAACTGAAATGTTATTATATATTCCTGATTCTACAATTACTCTATACTTATATGGATTATTTGCTTGTCCAATATTTGAAGTACTTGTATTTCCTCCAATTACTCCAACAGCATTTACATAATTTTGATCTGATGCTCTTATTCCTCTTCCTATTTTTAAGTTATTGAAGTTTGCAAAAATAAATCTTCTTATATTCCATCCTGATGTAGATGGATCACTTGTACTTAATCCAGTTGCAGTATATATTTCTACATATTCTACTCTGGTGTCATTGTAAGCATATAAGTTATATCCGTTTGAATTTATATTTATATAATTATCTGTTATATTTCCATTTTTTATTCCTGATACAGTTACTTTCTTATTTTGTGAACTTCCCCATGTTCCTGTTACATCATCATCATACACTATAACATTTGTATCTCTTGTAACTTTATAATTTAATCCATAAGTTCCATCAGTAATATTTAATGATCCATCTTCTTTGTAATACTGTTGTAATTCATAATACTCACAACCATTATAATTAGTACATCTTCCGCTATTTATTAACTCTCCATTTGAATTATATAGATTTTCAAATGATTCATTGTAATTAACTGTTTTTTTCTTATAATATCCAGCAATATTAGAGTCTTGTGGTACTCCCGGATTTTCTTCTGTTCCTAGTTGAACTACATTATGCCACTGCATATTACCATTTACATATTCATAATATCCACTTGCTTCTGGATCATATTCACTGCCTGATAATGTATAGAACTGACAGTAATATCTACATCTTCTTCCACTCATATCATTTAAATCTTCATCAAGTGCTCCTTCTGGATACACTCCATTATAACCAGTATTATAGTAATGAATTATATAGTATCCAGTTAAGTCTTCATATATTGGTCTTACATATCCGATTGGTACAAATCCATCTGCATCCAATGCATTGAAAGCATTTTGCCAAGAACCATATGAAGACATATTAATTACTTTAGACTCAACCCATTTAGCATAAAAGTTTATATTTATTACATTTGGTTTTTCACCATCATATGTAACTGGTACTTTTGCATATCTTATATATAAAGTTGTATCAACATATATAAAGGCATTTTGATAATTTGTTACCCATCCATTAAAGCCATAATTTCCTGGTCTATATGCAAATGGATTATCTATTAACTCTAGCAATACATAATCATCATCTTTATTACTAGTTCCATTATCATTAACAGGTAATACTTTATAATAAACATATGTATCTTGCAATTCATTTGGAGAAACATATCCTACTAGTGTAGAATTAACATTGTCTTTTCCGCTATAAGTTATTGTCAACTCTACTAAATTATTACTACTATATATTTGTTTATCTAATGTTGTTGGAAGAGTTCTATTGTCTGAATAAGTGAAATTTTTACTCATGTAATAGTAATAGTCACTTTCAGCATCATTTACGTATACAATGTTTTCAACAACTCCTGAACGTTCTCTTGAAACATTAGTTACAAATTCACTATAACTTATTAAATAAGTTGTTACTCCTATATAGAAAAGAAAAAAAGAGAATAATAAAGAAATTATTCTTTTTGTTTTTACTTTTCTTATTACTCTCTTCTTTTTCATTTTTGCCCCTTTCTATGCTGGATTAACGGTTAATTGTAAATCAAATAAAATATCATCATATGATGCATTATTCTCACAATCTACATCTTGTCCTTCAATCCACATGTATACTCTTATTTTTGTTATTCCGCTTCTTAATGTAAATACTGGTACATATTCAGTAAAATCTTGTTTTGTAAAATAATCAACATTTACAGTTCTAAATAAATCTGGATAAAGCGATTGTTTGGCATTTTTTAATAATACTCCGTTTGCTATTGATATTTCATTAATTACTCCATCATAATTAATTCTTGCTGCATTTTCTCTTTGAGTATTAATTCCATAAACATCACGTGCATTTGATACTGCTGCTGCTGTATGCACATCATAATTAGGTTCCCAAATATATGTTGCTTGTCCTGCTTTTAAACTTTGAATACTTTCTATTTCACTTCCATTTGGAAGAGTTCCTTCATCGACAAAAGCAATTCTTGTAGCTGCTGCTATTCCTTTTCCATCTTCATTTAAATAAGTTACTTTTGAGTTATTTGTCATATATATTTGAGTTTCATTTGATACTTTGAAGAATAAATCAAATGCTATAAATTTTCCATCATTTGTATTACCATTTCCTTCTTCTTCTATTATTCTTCTACTTGTAAGTATATAATCTCCTGTGTCATTATTATCGGTAGTACCGTAATACATTTTTAAAAATCCAGTACCAGTATCAATTGTCTTACCAGTAGATACAGGTTCCATTGTAGAAGGCATTTGATTTTTACTATTTGGATAAGTTGTACTATGTACTCCTGTTATATCTTCAGGAGTTATTATTGCTTTCCATGTAGTACCATCTGCTGATATTTCAAGTCCTCCTGATGCTGCTACATGAACATTTATTGTACTTACAGTTACTACTCTATTTGATGTAAACCAAGCATATGTTGTTGATGATAACATTACTAAAGTAAACATTAATAATATTAATAAATAAGTAAGTTTTAATTTTTGCTTTTTATTCTTCATTCTCATCTACATCATCCTCATCTAATACATTTTTAGATTCATTTTCTTCATCTTTTTCTTCTTTATCATTGTAAAGATGTTCTTCACGAATATTCATATGCATTTTTATTTCTCCACCAATTATTGCATTTACACAATCAGGGTCATCACCTTCAAGCCATACAACAATAGTAAATTTATCTACATCACCTGGAGTAAAATTTTTTCTTTCTTCAAGTACAGCAGTGCTTTCACTATTTTTTACTCTACTTTCATAAAAAGGAGTTGTATCTTCTTCTGGTTTATTTGTGACACTGTTTAATTTGGCATATACAGTACTTTCTCCGTCTCTAAATATCATTATTCTTATTGCTTCATCGACATTTTTTATTACATCATCAATGATTACTTCATACCAATAATTAACTGTTTCTTTTCCATTGTTTTCAAGATAAAACGTATAAGCAATATAATTTTCTCCATTATGAGATCCATCTTTTTCATTATCTATATCTTTTGGTAACCATTTAATTGAAATGTTATCCATAAAAGGCATTTCATCTGCAAATAATCTTCTTTTTGCTTCTTTATCTTCACTATTTTCATAAAGAGCAAGACTTGTTTCTAAATCAGAATTTGGATCAAGTGTAATAACAAATTTACCGCCTTTATAAATTAAAGACAAAATAATAAATACCAATGTTAAAATTACCAATAAAATTAAACTAGTTTTTTTAGCTAACTTATTAAGTTTTTTTCTTTTATTTATTTTATCAGCAGTTACTAAAACATCTTTAGCCATAATATACTTCCATTCTTTATTATCTTATATATAAAATATTATCATATATCGACATTCTTTTCAATAAAATGATATTTATGATTTATCTTTTTTATTATTAAATATGTTTACATTTATTTGCTAAAGATTTTTTTCAATTTCTTTATATTCTTATTTTTAAATGTTATACTTAATATGATAGGAGGTAGCATATGTTAAATAATAAATATGTAATGCTTACATTATCATTAATATCAATTTATATAACTTTATGTCTTGGTACAGATACATATGCAAAATACATATCATCTGCTACTTCTACTACTTCCACTTCTATTGCTAGATGGAAAATACTTGTTAATAATGATGATATTACTTTGGGTTCTACATCTACTTCATTGATAACTCCAGTGTTTCCTGGTAATAATGATATAAATAGTAATGTTCTTGCTCCTAATGCTGAAGGATATTTTGATTTAGTTATCGATGCTAGTAATGTTGATGTTTCTTTTAAATATACTATTACTGTTGCAGTAAATGCTGGTAGTGCTGTACAAGAGTTAGTTGCTACTAAGTATGTAATAAATGGTGGTGAAGAGACTCCTTTTGAATCCGGTAGCCAAACAATATCAGAAAGTGTTGCTTTTCAAAATAGATTAGACCCTATATATATTAGAGTGTATATTAAATGGGATGATTCACTTGATATTATGAACAATAGCGAGGATACAGATACAACTGTTGGAAATCAAAGTGGAATGCTTGATGTTACAATTCATACAATACAAGAATAAAAGCCTATAAAGGCTTTTTTAATTTAAAAAAAATAGAAATTTCTTTCTATTTTTCATAATTACATTCACTGCATTTTATTTTATTGTTTTTTTCTACTAATAGTTTTCCACATTCTGGACATTTTTCTCCAGTTGGAATATCCCATGTTGCTACTTTACATTTTGGATAATTGTTACATCCATAGAATACTTTTCCACGTTTACTTTTCTTTTCTACAATCATTCCACCACATTCTGGACATTTAACAATTTCATTTATTTCTTTTTCTTCTTTTTTTATGTATTTACACGTTGGATAATTACTACATGCAGTAAATTCTCCATATTTGCCTTTTCTAATAACTAATGGACTTCCACAATTAGGACATATTTCTCCAGTTTGTTCAGGAGCATTTTTTTCCATTTCACCAAATGCTTTTTTTACTAATGGTTCAAAGGAGTCATAAAATTCGTGTAGTACTTTTATATTATCTTCTTTTTCTTCTGCAATTTTATCTAAATCACTTTCCATATTTGCAGTATATTCAACATTAATAATTCCACTAAAGAATTCTTGTAATTTATCTGTTGTTTCAATTCCTATTTTAGTAGGTACAAATTTCTTTTCGACTAAATCTACATATTCTCTTTCTTTTATTGTATCTATTACTGTTGCATATGTTGATGGTCTTCCAATTCCTAACTCTTCCATCTCTTTAATTAATTTAGCTTCTGTATATCTTGCTGGTGGTTGAGTGAAATGTTGTTCTTTATTAACTTCTATAGCATTAAGTATTTCATTTTCACTTAATTTTGGAAGTATTTTATCTTCACTGCTTTCAAATTCTTTATATATTTTTAAATATCCATCATAGATTAATACTTGACCAGTTGCTTTAAAGTCATAATCATTATTTCTTAAAATAATAGTTGTAGCATTTACTTTTGCATCTGCCATAATAGATGCTAATGCCCTATAATAGATTAATTCATATAATTTGTATTCATCTTTAGTTAAGAACTCTTTCATTTTTTCAGGTGTTCTAAATACACTTGTTGGTCTTATTGCTTCATGTGCATCTTGAACATTATCTTTTTTCTTAGTAGTTTTAACATATCCTACATATTCTTTTCCATATGTATCATTTATATATTTATATCCTTCTTTTATAAATTGATCACTAAGTCTAATTGAGTCAGTTCTCATATATGTTATTAGACCGACTGTTTCACTACCAATATCTATACCTTCATATAGTTTTTGTGCAAGAGACATAGTCTTTTTTGCATTAAATCCTAGTTTATTTGAGGCATCTTGTTGCATTGTACTTGTAATGAAAGGTGGTTTAGCCTTTTTATTTTTCTCTTTTTGTTCAATAGATAAAACTTTATAATTTTCTCCTAATGAATTAATTACATTATTAGCTTCTTCTTCATTAGCAAGTTTTATTTCTTTATCTTTATAATTAAACAAATCAGCTTCAAAATCTTTAAAAATAGAGGTTATTGTCCAATATTCTTCACTATTAAATGCTTCAATTTCTCTTTCTCTATCAACAATTAATTTTAATGCAACACTTTGAACACGTCCTGCACTTTTTCCACCAGTTTTTGATTGCATTAGTTTACTTAATCTAAATCCAATAATTCTATCAAGAATTCTTCTTGTTTCTTGACTTTTTACTAAATCATAATCTATTTTTCTAGGCTCATTAAATGCTTCAATTACTTTATCTTTTGTAATTTCATGAAAAAGAACTCTTTCATAGTCCTTATCCTTTATACCTAATGCTTCTTTCAAGTGCCAACTTATTGCTTCTCCTTCACGGTCTGGGTCGGTTGCAAGATAAATCATATCACTATCTTTAACTAATTTTTTTAAATCACTTATTGTTTTCTGTTTACCTGGTATTGGAATATAATTTGGTTTGAAGTCGTTATCAACATCTACTCCTAAACCATACTTACCAGTTGTTGCTAAATCTCTAATATGTCCCTTTGAAGAAACAACTTTATAATCATGTCCCAAATATTTTTCAATAGTTTTACTTTTACTTGGAGACTCTACTATTACTAAATTTTTTGTCACTATTTCACACCCATTTCATATTTATTTATACTAATTATTAAATATTTTGTCAACACTATATATTATTATACATAAGAAAAGAAATTCCTACGAATTTCTTTCTTTATTTATATTTTTTTTCAAATAATATATTCCTAAAATGTCTCCTATTAAAGAAATGATTAAGATTATAACATGTTCTATTATGTCATCATATGTTCTAGGATTTATCTCAGGTTCAGGATTTGGATTAACTACTCTTGTATTTATCACTTCTATTTCAACAGTTTCATTATCTTTTATCGTTCCTTCACTAATTGATATTGAAGAGCTAAATTCTTCATCTAAATCTTCTTCAACTTTAAATGTATATCCTTCAGGAATGTTTTCTATTAGTTTACTTTCTTTATTTTTTAATTCTATAAATCCAATTCCATCAATGAACTCAACATCGCTATATGTGTTATTTAACATTGCATTTTGATTATCTATTGAATTTACTCCTCCATTATCATTTGTTCCATCTTCTTTTGATATTGTTATTTTGAAACGGAATGCTTTTTCATCATCACTTTGATAACTTTGCTTTAGCTTTTTAGTTATCCTTATACTTCCATATTTTGCTTCATGATATGTAGTCTCAGAAGTTTTTAGATATTCAATGTCGTTGAATGAAACTATTGAAGCATTATTCATAATAACGTCATCATTTTGATTTTTAGACATTACTTTAACTGGCAATAATAAATGTATTTCTTGTTGAGAATTTATTTGACTAATAGTAAATGTTATTTTTTGATTATCAATTTCATATTCTACTATATTATTAGAGTTTACTTTAATACTATTGTTAACGTTTCCTTCTCCTCCAAAATAGTATGATAAATCTTCTTCTATTAATGAAACAGAATTTGGAAGGTTATCAACTACTTTAACATTCGATATTGATTCATAAGTACTTGAATTTGTTACTTTAATATCATATATAATTTTATCTCCATTGTGTACTATAGTTGGTGATTCACTAGTGCCTGATTCTACATATGATGTTTTGCTGATATTGGCTTTTGCCTCACCAACAACTACTGCAGTATTTTCATAAACAGAGAAATTCAAATGTTCTGGTTCATCACCTTGTTTTGTTATTCCTGCCCACCAAGCTGAGTTTAATGCTTTTGCATTATCGTGTTCCAACTGTTCTACGTTTTCAGTAGGTGCTTGCATTGTTACAAGTATAATTACACTATCCTGAGATTCCAATACATAATCATTACCCTGTTGGTCTTTACTTAAGTCTATAGCTATCGCCTTTATTTTAAATGAATCCTGTGGTCTTTCCGTAGTCCATATGTTCCCATTTGATAAATCTGCATCATCAGGTAAATCGATATCAATTGTTGCTTTACCATTTTTATACAAATTAAGATCATCTTTTATAGAATAATATACTACCGGATTAATTCCTTTTTCTATAGCATGGCTTACATCAACATTAACAATTCTTCCTTGCCATGTTTTTCCAGTTGTTTCACTAACATACTTTTCAAGATCATTATAGATAATTAAATTCTTTGTTGAAACATTTTTTTGTGACTCATATCTTAATTTATAGGTATAATATCCACCAGGAGATGCTATTACACTATCTTCTTTTCCATCAGAGTAATCTGTCATATTTGATGTTTTAACAGATATTTTAAATGATGAGTCTGATGCTGTATTAAATGAAAAGCTTAATGTTCTTTGTGCATATATAGTGTCATTTTTTGTATTTTCTGGATTTCCATCTTTATCTAGGTCAACAAATAATTCTTTATCATTAAATGTATATGTAGTTTTAGTTGCATCATCAGGATATCCTTCAAATAATTCATTATCTTTTGACTTGTATGCAATTGAGTTTGTTAAATTGGTTCCATAATCGATTATACTATCCCAACTATAGTAACCAGAGAAAGTTATTTTGAATCCAGAATAAACATAGTAATGCTTTGTATTATTAATTGTTCTTTCAAAAGGATTTCTATTAGTATCTTCATCTTTTAATTTAACATTAACTATAAGCATTGTTCTTCCAGTATTATTGTAATTATCAATTATAGTTGCAGTGTGATCTACTGCAATTCCTGTTTTTGCAGTATTGTAACTTGTGTTATCAATAGCATAGCTTGTATTTAATGCCAGTGTTTCTACATTGATACTATCAAGATCTGGACTCATTCCAATTGGTAATAAGTCATAGAACGTTCCATTTCTTTGTTCAGTAATTGCTTTTATGTCAAATATATCATTATATTCATAATAACCAGTTTGATACTCTAAATAATCATATTCATAGGCAGTATAGTTTGCTTTAACTCTTCTATATGCTGGATCATTTTGATAATTAACCCATTTATTTTTATTTGTTTTACCTTTTCCAAATCTTGTATATGTATTTGATTGATATGTCCTATGAATTTGTAATCCAAATTCTTCTAAATCTGCTTCTTCTATTATACTTTTCATTTCAGTTGGAAGAGATCCTTTATTAGTGTAATCATAAATATTACCATTAGAATCTTCGGCATAAGAAGCCATATAGTTATAAACTCTTATTTCATTTTGATTTTCGACTATACTTTTTAACTTTTCATTAGTTTTCAATTCCAAATTAACATATACTGATAAATATAATGAATGCTTGTTTGTATCTGCAGTAAACTTAACTGCAGTTGTTCCTTTTGGTAATTGTACTTGACTAGACGGATTAACAGCCACTAACTCTTCAGAGTCCAATGCTTGATATGAATATCCACTAGAGGTATTTTTCTTTATATGTCCAACTAATGTATATTCACCATTTGTTTTTGCATATACTGAGATTACTGGAAAGTTTTGATAATCTGAATATGATACGCTTTGCCATCCTACACGATATGTTGTTACTTTAGTTGTCGAATTATAAGTCGATGTTGTTGTATCAATAAAATCAGTTAATGACATGCTATAAATGTAAAAGCTTTTAAATTCATAATCATTTTGATCCAATTGAGTGTATCCTTTTTCACTATTTCCAATAAAAACTTTATCATCAATCAAATTATATTTCCACTCAGTTTTACCATAATTAGTAATAGATGTAGAATCAACTTCATCTTCTGTATCTAAAGTAAGTTTATAATACTGCAAAGTACTACTTATTCTAAAACTTGTTGTTGGATTCTTTGATAAGTTTCCAAAAGGTATTCTTGTATCATTTTCTTTATTTTCAATTATATTTATACCGCCCTGTATATTTGATGCAGATGAATTATAATTTGATTTTGTAAGAGACTCGCTAGCACCTGGAATTACATTGTCTAAATATACATAGGTTGATGAAGGTTCTATTTCTACTACAGGATCTGGGTCTTTAATTATGAAAGTAGTAGAGTATGTTGCTTCTTTTGTATCTTCTGCTCCATCTATTCCAACTAAATCTTCTACTATTTTATTTGATAAAGTATGCTCTACATTATCTGGAAACTTATTTTTTGGATATTTAATTATAAATCCACATGAAGTATAAGATTGAGAGCCTGTAGATGGGCTTGTTCTTTCTATTGAACACTTTTCTGTATTTACAGTCGAAGAACTACTACATGATTGATTCGAACAATAACCTACAACTGTTCCTTCATAAAGATCTGTTGGATATGCTTTTATATTGAGAGTATATGGCTGAGTTGCATTATAAACGTAGCTATATGCATAGTTTATTGTATATATATAATCATCAGGATTTTCTGGTTTTAATGCACTATTCCATGAACTATTCCAAGCTAAGTAAACATTTGTGCTTTTATTTATTCTAGTTTCAGTATGAGTTGATGCTCTTTCACTTAATGAATCTATTGAGGCATGTGATGAATATTTAAGTGTTAATTCATTTGAATCCGAATGTAAATCATTAATTCCGTCAAGATCTAAATCTACATCTACTATTCCTTTTATTTTTTTAGTATATTGATCTTTTACTGTTGAAGGAGTTTTTAATATCCATGATATTGATGCTTCAAACGAATAAGATTCAGGTATTGTTTGGTAGTTTTCTAAAACAATGTATTCTTCATTACTTTCACTATCTGTTTCATATCGATAATTAAATCCTGTTCCTTGATTACTAGGATATTCGGCAAGCGGCACGTCTACAAATTGTTCGACGGGGCTTCCATCTCTTCCATAAAATATATTTTTAGGTAATCTTATTATAATACTTCCTGGTGGTGCTGGAACACTACCACCCATGTTAAACATAACTTGATATGTTACAACTGCACCTCCTGTTGTATTACTTTCAGCATTATAAATACTATTACTAGTTGGATCTAAATATATTATAGATTTATCTTCTTCATCTAGTATTCCGGTTCTATTGGAATTTCCAGCTACCCATGTAAGAGTAAACTTTCCTATATCATTTCCCGAAGTCAAAGTATTATAAAGCTCTGTTAATGCTTTATCTACAGAAAAGAAATCAACTAATAGTACTTTTAAAAATAATCCAGAAAATATTATTACGGACATCAAAAGAAACAATCTACTTTTATTCTTTTTCATATTGCACCTCTATTATCATCATATATATTTTATTTTATCATATTTTTTCAATTTTAAAAGAGAATAATCACAATTGATTATTCTCTTGTTTAATTAATTCTTCTATTTCTTCTTCAACATTTTGTACAAATAACTCTTTTTTTCTAGAATTATGGTTTTCTTTTAAAACATCAATATATTTTTCTAATTTATTATCATATATTGAATTATTAATATCTACTATTTTATCGATATCAATTTCTCTTGTATTTTTTATTTTTTGATGAATAGTCTTATAGTCATTATCAAATACTTTTAATAAGATTTTTTCTTCTTGTCTTATAGATTCTTGCTTATTATTATCTATCTTTTCTTTACTATATTCAGAATCATTAATCATTAAAATAGATAAGATATTTGATGGTTTTTCATCGTAAGATAATCTACTTAAATACGATAATGGTATTCCAAAAAAATTATAATTTATTCTTCTAACAATATCATGTTTATAATTATCTTTTGGTAAAGTATCCATTGATGGATCAAATAAAAATATTCCATCTATTCCATATTTGTCATCTTCTATTTCTACTAATGTAACATATGAATTTTTATTTTCTGATAAAAATGCTTTGTATCCTAATGTAGATAACGTATACGAAAACAATTTATTCATTCCATACGAATTTGCTTTCTTTTTAGAAACAATTGATGTAATCGGTTCTATCTCATCATTATCTTCATAATCAAACATTTTAATACTATCATATACATACATTACTTGTTCTATTTTTGAATAATTTTTATTAAACATTTTATTAATAAAAGAATAAAGTGTTCTAAATTTCGGAATGTCAGTTAAACTAAAATTATCATCATTTTTTTCATATGGGATATTCCATGTTGATGGATTATCATAAACTGTTTCTAATAACAAATTAGTTGTTTTTTTATCTAAATCAATTAAAATATATTTTTCAATTTTTGAGTCATCACAATATTCACTTATTGTAATTAGATTCTTAATTAAATAAATTGAATCCAAATCACAACTATCTTTAAAATATATTTGAGAAATACTATTTGGAGAGAAAATTAAATCTTTATATACTTCTATTTCTTCACTATTTATATGGTGATCAATAGATAAATTTTGGACGTCAAAATAACTGAATATTTCTTCATTATCTTCAACTCCAAAAAGATTCATATAACCACTCCCCTATAGTTTTATTTTAGTTTTCCAAACTTTCCTTTTGATCCTTTAAGTCCATTAAATCCACTTAAAATATTTGACTTAAAGCTTCTTACTTTTGATTTTTCTTTTTTATAACTCTTTATTGCAATGTTTATCATGTCATCTAGAAGTACTGTAAATGATTTGTCTTTTGGTTCCCATAGATAGAATGCTAAACTTCCAGGACATGAATTAATTTCATTTATATATGCTTTATTTTTCTTTTTATCTATTAAAAAGTCTATTCTTACTACACCTTTTAATCCGATTGCCTTGAAAGCTTTGGTAGCAACTTCTTCTACTTCTTCTTTCAATTTTTTATCAATAGTAGCAGGTATTTTTCTATTGGCACTAGCCATTCCTTTAGATCCACCTTTTTTACCACCATTTATATATTTATCATCAAAAGTTAATAAATCATTATCCGTTACTACTTCTTCTAATTCACTTAATTTTTGAGATTCATAATTTCCAAGTACACTAATATTTACTTCTGTTAAATTTTGTACTTTTTCTTCTACAATTATTTTACTATCATATTTTATTGCATCTTCAATTGCTTCTTCTAGCTCACTTTTTTTATCAGCAGAAGATATACCTACACTACTACCTAAAGTTGCAGGTTTAATAATCATTGGATAATCTATTTTAGATTCTATTTCTTTAATTACTTTATCTTTATCTTCTTTATAATCACAATCATAGAACCAATGATATTTAGTAATAGGTAATGAATTAACTTCAAATACATCTTTTTGAATTATTTTATCTTGTGCAACAGCACTTGCTAAAACATCGCTTCCAACAAATGGTACTCCAATTGTTTTTAAATATCCTTGTAGTACACCATCTTCAACATTAGTTCCATGTACTACTGGTAAAATGATATCTACATCATTTACTATTCCTTTTAATAGTCCTTTATTTTGCAATACAAATCTATCTTTCTTTTTATATAAAACTACATTTTTAGTATATCTTTTTACTAGATCCATATCCTTATATGTATCTATTTCTCTTAAAGCTTTTCCAGTATACCATTCACCTTCTTTTGAAATATATATTGGAATAATATCATATTTTTCACTGTCAAGTTTATTCATTGCTTGAACAGCTGAAATAATACTTACCTCATGTTCTACTGTTTCCCCACCAAAAATTACACCAACTTTTATCATTATATTTCCTCCTATTCAGTATATGTATCTGGTAAATCATTTTCAAATAATGCATACAAATCTTTTTTGTCTTTTAATTCTTTTATCAATGTATACGCTTCTCTAACATCATTTAATACATGTATTTTATTTTCATCATATTTTTCTTCTAATAATCCATCTTTAATTGGAATAGTTCTTTTTTCTCCAACTAATATTACATAATCTGCTACTTTAGCAATTTGTTTACCAAATTCTTTGTTTAGCTCTTTTTCTTTTGAACCTAGCTCTATCATTCCTGGGGTTACAACAACTTTTGTTCCATCCATCATTTCAAGAACGTCTAAAGCGCTTTTTGCACCAACCGGGTTAGAGTTATATGCATCATCAATTTGATAAAAATTACCAAGCTTTTTAATTTCTAGTCTATGCTCTACTGGCTCAACTTTCTTTACACCATGTTGCAATTCTTTAATTGTTAAACCAAATTCTCTTCCTAAAGCGATAGCTGCTAGAATATTGTAAACATTATGCTTTCCTAATAGTTTTGTTTCAAACGAATACTTTGTTTTATCATCTTTAAAAATCACATCAAAGCTTGTTCCTTTATTATTACATTTAATGTTTTCTGCTCTAACATCAACATCTTCCTCATCTATTCCTATCCATAAAATTTTAGCATGATCTTTTTTCTTTATTTTATAATCTCTTTGCTTTTTATCATCTTTATTTAAAACTCCAACACCATCATTTGGTAAGTATTCTATTAGTTCCATTTTTCCTTCTTGAATATTTTTTTCACTTCCAAATGTTTCTAAATGTGCAGTTCCAATTGATGTAATTATTCCATATTTAGGATTAACTAACTTACATAAACCATTTATTTCACCTTTGACGTATGCTCCCATTTCTGCAATAAATGCTTCATCAAATTTACTTAAAGTATTATTAACTGTTATCATTAATCCATTAAAAGTATTTAAGCTCTTTGGAGTTGCTAAACAATTAATTTTTTCATTTAAGATATCGTTTAAGATATTTTTACAACTTGTTTTTCCATAACTTCCTGTAATTCCTATTACTTTTAAATTAGGCATTGATTCAAGTTTCCTTTTAGCATTACGTTCAAATTTATGATAAATTATTCTTTCTACTGGGTGGTTAATTAAATTTGAAATATAAATAATTATGTAATTAAGCGAAGTCATTATAGCTAAAGATAGTAATGCATAATTCCTATAGTCATTATTTATAAAATATATTACGATTGGTATTAAATATAATAACGTAATTGTAAATATTAATCTTTTAATACGTGAAGTTACAACAAGTGGTTTTTTATTTTGATCAAGTTTTCTTTTTTGCCTATCAACGTAAAAACTTACTATGTACACTAAAGATGAAACTCCAATAAATAAAGATTCAACATCAACTTCTTTTACATCTTTTGAATAAAATAATAATATTGCAAAAACAATTCCGTAAAGATTTAAATTAATGAATACTTGTTTTTTATTTTTAAATATCCATTTCAAATATCTATTATTCTCATTATATAAGTTTTGTTGTAACATATGTAATGACTTTTTTGATGAATAAATTATATAGATATATTCAAAGAAAAAAAGTAAATATATTAAATAAATCATTAATATCACTCCTTAATAAAAGTTTTTATTACATTACAAACAGGATTTATGAATTCTAAATATGCATAATGAGTTCCACCCTCATATACAATTAATCCGGCATCTTTCATTATTTTTTCAAGTTCTTGTGCTTCTTCTAATGGAGCTTCAGTATCGTTGTCACCCCATATTAGTAATGTTGGACATTTTATTTTCTCAGCACAATGTGTTAAATCTTCATTAACTGTGTTAACTAATATTTTTCTCATTACAACAGATGCATTTTTATAATCTCTAGAACCTATATGTTTTTTGGCAAAGCCTTCTAGCTTATTAAGTCCAGGTACTTTTTTTAAACCTTTTAATATTTTAACTTTAGTACTTAATTTTTGCTCTTTTCTAATACATGGTGCTCCTAAAAGAATTAGTTTTTCTGTTTCGTATTTTGAGGCATAAATAATGGCAATTCTTCCGCCAAAAGAGTGCCCAACTAGAATAGGTTTTCTTATTTTTAACTTATCTAGTAATTCTTTTACTATTTCACAATAGTCATATATAGTTATTTCCTCTTTTGGTTCTTTAGAATTACCATGTCCTGGTAAATCAATAATGGTAATAGTTGCAAGTTTTTCTAATCTTTTACCTATTGGATCCATCATTTCAATGTTTTGTCCCCAACCATGTAATAAAACTATATTTTTTTCTCCCACACCATATTGTATGTAATTTACATCTATATCTTTAACATTAATTATCATCATTTAACACCTATACCAATTATAGCAATTTTTAAATATATATTCAATTTTTTAATAATTATTTACATTTTTTTACAAAAAAAGCCGATATATTTTTATATATCGACTTATAGTTTTTATATCATTGAATCTCTTACAAATACTTCAACATTTGTTTCTACATATATATCAATTTTTGCTTTTTCTATTGTTTTAATAAATCCTAAACCATTTATTACTATATCTTGATTATATCCTACTTCAATTGTTCTTTTAGATAATTCAGTTAATTCATTACATCTATTTGTTTCTTTTCTTTCAATTTCTAAATCATTTGACATAAAGAAAGTGAAACTATTTTTATCTCCTTCTACATAATCCATTCTAAATAGTTGTGGAATAAATAAAGTTTGTCCCTTTTTTAGTTGATATGTAATAGTATTAATTTCCTTTTTTGGATTTATTTTCTTTATTAAATCAAAGTCTACATAATTAACTATACTTCCTCTATCTACCAATCCTGGTGTATCTATTAATGTAATATCATCAGTTAATTTAATATTAACTTTATTCAATGTAGTTGATGGAAGTGGTGAAATAGTTAATTCATAATTTTCTTCTGAATAGTTCTTAACCATTTTATTTATAAGAGAACTTTTTCCAGAATTTGTATGACCTACTACATATATATTTTTACTAGATTTATGTTTTTTTATCATTAATAACAATTCATCAATATTATAATTCTTATCTGAACTAATTATTATTATATCTTGATAATCTAGTCCTAAATTTTCAAAATAGTTTTTTAACTTTTCATCATTAATACTTCTAGGTAGTAAATCTCTTTTAGTTAATACTAAAATTAATCTATTTTTAATATAATTCCTTATCATATTAATATCTTTTTGTACGTTTAATAAATCTACTACATATAATACTAAATCTTTTGTTTCATTTACACTTTTTAAGATATCTATATATTCTTCGTTAGATTTAGTAGTTATTTGATATTCACCATAATTTCTTAACTTAAAACAACGGGAACAAATATCATTTGTTAAATCAGGAGTATATCCTTCAAATAACATATTTGAATCTTGAAGCTTTATTCCACATCCAATACAGTATTTTTCATCATCCATAATATTCCCCTCTTTTAAACAAATTGTTCTTTGCTAGTTTTTTTAATTTTCTATTTTCAAAGAAACGATTAATACCAGTTACTTTTAATTCATTTTTTGATAGTGGATCTATTAATATAGTAAATATTCCATATCTATTTCCACCTAAAACATCAGTCATTAATTGATCTCCAATAAGACACATTTCTTCTTTTGTAAATCCACTTTTCTTTTGTACTTTTTTAAATCCTCTAGAAAATGGTTTCATTGCTAATCTTATATATGATACTCCTAATTTTTCTGCTGCTGTTGATAGTCTTTTTTTATTGCTATTATTGGATACTATATAAATTGAAAAATCTTTTTTTAATTTAGACATTAAATCACAAGTATCTTTTTTTGGTATTTCTTTATTAACTTTTAGTAGTGTATTATCTAAATCAAACAATAAGCATTTTATATTATTACTTTTTAATTTATCATAATCTATTTCATATATGTTTTTTTTATACATTTTAGGAATATAATTTTTCATTTAGCCTCCTAAAAAAAAATAAACTTAGTGTTACTCTAAGTTTATTTTTTCTAATCTTTTGGTTTTTTCTAATTCTATTTCTGGTTCAACACTTACTACTTGTGTTTGTTTTTTCTTTCTTGAAATTAATAACTTTATAAAAGTAACTAATAATACTATAAAGATTATAAGGGATAAAATCAAGAAAAAGTTTATTCTATTATCCTTTTTAAATAGTATAGTATAGTAATTTTCTACATTTTGAGTTCCATCTTTAGCACTTACTGTAATTGTAACCTTATCTCCAGCTTTTAAGTTTGATAAATCTTTTTTAATACTTGCAACCGCTTCTTCATCATTACTTAATACAGGCTTAATTACTAATGATTCTTTATATTTAGACTTATACATTACTTCATAATCATATTTATCTTTTTCAAAGTTTATGCTTTCATCACAACCAAATAATTCAATATCGCTAAGAGTTGTATCTATATCTCTATCTAAATTGTTGACTGTTAAAGTATATACTTTTTCTTCTTTATTTTCACTTATTACAGTAATTAATATTTTATTGTTTCCAATTGCTAATTTTTCTGGCTTATCTATTTTTACTGTTGCTTTTATATCTTCTGGTTCTGCTACTATATCTAATGTTTCTTGTTTATGTGTTGTTATTGAATATAATAGAGAATCTCTTTTAAAATTTTGTACTTCTCTAGAGTTAACAAGTAATTTTTTTAAGTAATTATTTGTTCCTCTGTTATCTTCTCTAATTACTGTTATAGTGTATTTTTTCTCTTCTCCATATGCTGATACTACAACTATCTCAAACTTATTTTCTCCATAATCAAGTGGTGCACCAGTTTTTGGAGCAAAACCTTCTTTAAATGTTGCTGTTTTATCATTTAATGTTGCTTCAAAATTTGCTGTAGTAACACTAGGATCTTTAGTTATAAAGCTGTATTCATATTGCTTTGATGAAAAATTATTAATTGTTTCACCATTAAATTTAATATCACTTAAAGAGTTGTCTTTTGATTTTACTGCGATAGTCTTGCTTACTTTTTCAAGTGTAACAATTGTCTCATCTTCTTTTATTTTTGTTGCACCTTCAAGACTAATAATCGTTTCTGTTTTGGTAGAGTCTTCTTTTATTTTAAATTTTAATGTTGCAACTGTTGATTCTCCCATAAGTCCATTTTCATGATTAAATTGTAAAGTTAAAGGACTTTCTTTTGAAAAATCAGAAACCATTTTCCAACCGTCATTTTTACTTTCTATATTTAAAAATTCAAGTACTCCCGTTTCATATGTAAATGTTGATTTAAACTCATTTATTTCCTTTTCAGAGACGACAACAATATTTACAGATATTTCATCTCCTTTACTTGCAACTTCAACTGTATCTAGCTTTGCATAATCATTTCCTTCTGCAAAAACACTAATTGGAACAATTAATCCAAAAGTAATAAACATTAAAATACTTTTTAAAAGCTTCATATAATTCTCCTAATTATAATTTTTTTATCAATAAAGTAAATTTACTTACTATCGTTAAAACTCATATTCTATGCTTATTATACTTTGAATATAAAAAAAAGTCCATAGAATATATCATTCTTTATTGTTTTTTATAAATTCTCTTAACATTTTCATTAAAGCTCTTTTTTCTATTCTTGATACATAGCTTCTAGAGATATTAAACTCTTTTGCTATTTCTTTTTGAGTCATTTCATCTTGATTATTAAGACCATATCTTTTACTTAGTATTATTTTTTCTCTATCATTTAATACTTTAAAATACTGTTTTAATAGTTTTACATTATCTTTTTCAGTTATATCATTGACAAAGTCTGGTGATGATACTTTTAACACATCTAATATAGTTATTTCATTTCCTTCTTTATCATAACCAATTGACTCATTTATTGATATATTTTTATTATTTTTACTATTACTCCTAAAATACATTAGTATTTCATTTTCTATGCATCTAGCACAATAAGTAGTAATTTTAGTTCCATGACTTTTATTAAAAGAATCTACTCCTTTAATTAACCCAATAGTTCCAATACTTATTAAATCATCTTGTGAAACATCTTTTGTATCATATTTCTTTACTATATGGGCTACCAATCTCAAATTATGTTCAATGAGCTTATTTCTACTATCAATATCTCCAGAATTCATTTTCTTTATTAATAATTCTTCTTCCTCAGATGATAATGGATCTAAAAATACATTATTTGAATAACTTGCTGTAAATAAGAATAACTTTCTTATTTTATTTAATATTTTAAAAAACATATAACCTCCATTGAAATTATATGTAATTACTAAAATATTATTTTATTTCAATAGTAATATGGAAAGAACTATAACTACTAATATAATTGCACATATTCCTATTTTTTTTGCTAATTCAGAATTTCCATTTTTATCATCTTCCAAAATTGCATCTGTTGCTTTTTTGTTAAAGTTCATTCCACATTCTTTACAAAATGTATCGTTTTTACTTATTTTTGCACCACAAAATTCACATTTTCTATTCATATATTTCATCCTTTATATGTAATATATCATCAATTGTTATTCTTTACAATTATTATTTAAATAGTGCTTTAAGTATTCTTTTTCTGATTTAATTTTTTTATTATCATGTAATAAATTATTTCTATACTTGTACATTTTATCAATACTATCTATAATAGTTGTCACTTTAA
>CAMNJQ010000073.1 GCA_946541575.1 uncultured Clostridium sp.
TTAGAAAATGATATAAAAGTTGGAGATACTGTACTAGTAAAATATGATGGAATGGAATTGTATGAAAAAGTATTAGGTAGAATTAATGTACCAGATCATTTATATGATGTAAGAGATGAGTCCGAATTATATCCAGATCGAAAAGAATTTGGTTTCGCTTATATGAGCACAAATGAAATAACAGAAGATTATATTAAATCATTAGTTATGAAAGAAGCAAACATTACTGATGAAAATGTATTTAAAATGATAATGCCAAACTTTAAATATAAAGACTATATACCATTTTCAAGTATTATGGTAGATGTTAAAGATAAAAGTAAAGTAGATGAGGTTAAAGAGACAATCGAAGACAAGGTAGAAAATGCCAAAGCAATTATAAATGTAGAAGATACATCTTCTTATGTTGCTTATCAAGGAGAAATAGATGAAGGAAAAACGTATGTAGGAGTTTTTTCAGGAATCTTCTTATTCATAGCAATGCTATCAGTTATTACAACAATGACTAGAGTTGTTAAGAATCAAAGAACGCAAATAGGAACATTAAAAGCATTAGGATTTAGTAATAGAAGAATATTACTTCATTATATAGGTTACGGATTTTGGATTAGCGTTATAGCTAGTGTAGTAGGATTGGTATTAGGATACTATGCTATTGGTAATATATTTATAGGAACAGAAATGGATTTCTTTGAAATACCAAATGGTCATCCTGCTATGGATAGTTCTTGTTACTATGTGGCTGCTATAGTAGTTCTTGCAGTAGCATTTATTACATTTATAACTTGTAGAAGTATCTTAAAAGAAAATCCTGCAGAAACATTAAGAACAAAAATACCAAGTGTTAAAGGTAAAGCTTTAAATATAACTAAAAAAGGATTGTTTAAGAAATTAAGTTTTTCTTCAAAATGGAATTTAAGGGATATTTTAAGAAATAAAATGAGAACATTTATGGGACTTGCAGGAGTGGTTGGATGCTGTGCCTTAATAGTATGTTCATTTGGTATGTTAGATTCAATGAACTTCTTTGTAAAATTACAATTTGAAGATTTGTATAATTTTGATTATAAATTAAATATAAAAGAAGGTATCAGTAACGAAGAATATAATTCTTTATATGAAAAATATGGAAGCAAGACTTCTCAAAGTATAGGAATTGAAATAAGAGATAAAAATGCTAAAAGAGAATCAAATAACATTTTAGTAACAAATGCTGGAGATTATTTAAGATTCGTGGATAATAAAAATAAAATTAAAGATAAGCCAACAGATGATGGTATTTATGTTACATATAAATTAGCAGAAACTAATAACTACAAATTAGGTGATGAAATAGAGTGGCATATTTATGGTGATAGTAAATATTATAAATCAAAAATTATAGGATTTAATAAAGACCCTCAAAATCAAAATGTATCTATGACTAAAAAATATCTTGAATCATTAGGAATAGAATATAAACCAGATGCATTATATACAAATAATGATTTAAGCAAAACGAAAGAAATAAAAAACATTGAAACAATTCAAAATATTAATAGTCTAAAAGAAGGAATGACAGGTATGTTATCTATGATGAGAACAATGCTAATAATGATTATTGGTATTGCCATACTTCTTGGCAGTGTAATCATATATAACTTAGGAATACTTTCTTATACAGAAAAAGAGTATCAATTTGCAACATTAAAAGTATTAGGATTTAAAGATAAACAAATTGAAAATATTTTTATTAAACAAAACAATTGGATAGCAATAATTTCAATAATAATTGGACTACCTGCAGGATTCTATTTAACTGATTGGTTATTTAAAACAGCAATTGAAGAACACTATGATTTTTGTGCATTCATAACTACAAGAACTTATATTATTGCAGCTATAGGAACGTTTATAGTTTCATACCTAGTATCTAAATTCTTAGCAAGAAAAATTAAGAAAATAGATATGGTTACAAGTTTAAAAGGTAATGAATAGGGTGATATAATGAATCTATTTCTTGGGCTAATTATTCCCTTTATAGGAACAACATTAGGATCAGCAATGGTATTCCTAATGAAAAACAAATTAAATGAAAAAGTTGAAAAAGTATTATTAGGATTTGCATCAGGAGTGATGGTGGCAGCTTCAGTTTGGTCTTTAATTATTCCGTCAATTGATATGGCAAAAGAACAAAATATAATAGCTTGGCTACCAGCAACAATTGGCTTTATATTAGGTATAATATTCTTACTTATATTAGACAATATAATTCCTCACTTACACGTTAAAAGTAAAGAGCCGGAAGGAATGAAATCAAATCTAGGAAAATCAACAATGATGGTCTTAGCAGTAACACTACATAATATCCCAGAAGGAATGGCAGTTGGAGTAGCACTAGCAGGTGCAATTAGTGGTAATAGCACTATTACAATTGCTGGGGCAATTGCATTATCAATAGGTATTGCTATTCAAAATTTCCCTGAAGGAGCAATAATATCAATGCCATTAAAAGAGGAGGGTAATTCTAAAAGTAAATCATTCTTATATGGAACATTATCTGGTATTGTAGAACCAATC
>CAMNJQ010000074.1 GCA_946541575.1 uncultured Clostridium sp.
ACAACTACTAATGATAACAACATCTTAGAATCTAATGAGTATACTTCGCACACTCCACCAAACCAGGTTGAAATTAGGATTGAAATAATTGAAGTAACTATAACAGCAATTACTATTATATTAAATTCCTTATTTTTATCTTTTAATATATCTTTTATGAATATAAATCCATACATAATTGGTATCGATATCAATCCTACCAATTTGTTCTCATAACACATCTCATTTATAGATAATAGACCAGCTTCTTTGTTTGCAAAAACAAATGGAAATACTAGTGGATTGATTGAAATTGTTCTAAACAAATACTCTAATATTCCTAATATAGTTTTCCCGAAAGTTGGCTTCATTAATATGTTCATATTAAATGAAGTAAGTTGATATTTAGCTCCAAACTCTAATATATTATTAAAACGAATATAGTTATAAATCATTTGAAGTATACCAAACAAACCAAGTGGAATTAGTATTGCTATACACCCTTTTATTATCTCTTTTTTATCTACTTCTTTCATTCTATAAATTAGAATCGCAAGAATTACTATATAATAAACTATAAAGTTTGGTTTTGAAAGTACTATTAAAGCAGATGTAATACCCAAAAATACAAGTTTAACATTTCTAAACTTAGTACTATCAAACGCTGTTAAAGCTAAATATATTGATAATAAAATGAATAGAAGTCCTGCACTTACAACAATGTCATATTTTTCCCCTCTAAGCAATGTCAATGAATTAGAAGCGAATAAAATAGCATAATATCCTAAATAGTATTCAAATAATGATATATTTTTACTAATAAATTTCTTGATGAACCAATCATATACTAAATATAGTACGAAAAATTCAACAACTAAAAATACCAAATTAAATACATATGTTGGAACATAAAATCCCGTTATAAGTCTAAATGGTAAAATCAAAGTTATTATAGGTGCAAGTCCAAAATAATTGTAATAATTTCCATTATAATATGCCACATCATATAGATAGTCTATGCATTCTCTTGCCACATTGTCATATGGATTATTCATAGCCACCAATTCTTCAGAAGGCGTTTCCATCAGTTTTATTTGTCCATTAACAAATGCTTCTGTTTGCATTAAAATAGAATCTTCATGATCAATATCGTTTTTATCTATGATGATACTTTCGCCATTATTAAATTGTATTAATGTATATGAAACAATAATAAATGAGAAACAAATCAAGTTGACTATAAAAAATATTTTATGGAACTTTAAATCATCATAGTACCTTAAATTATATGCTTTATTAGTTATTAAACTTATAATAAGATGCACTCCAAAATATAAACATAACCATCTTAGAATGCTAAAATTAAAACAAGGTTGATTTAATATGATACTACCTACATTCATTTCAGACTGTGTAATATACTTAATAATAATTTGAGTACAATTAGAAGTAGTATCAAAATTTATATATTGTTTTTGAGATGTTAGGATTTCTTTTGCACCAACAATAAATGTATCACTACTATCGTCATTTTTAAATGATAGTAGATAGGTACATTTATCCGTTAATTGATTATTTAGTTTTAAAGTTATATTTGTAACACGGAAATTAATATCATAGACCTTTATTTGATTTTCATCTATAACTTTAAATCTAGCTTTTGTATTGTTATTGCCTACAAAAACAGTCCTAAAAAATCCATAGTTACATATAAATACTTCTATAAGAATTGCTACAACAATTGCAATTATCCTGCACTTGTTGTATTTGATAAAACCAATCCATTCTTCTCTTTTCATAGAATACTCTTCTTTATCTAATCTTCTATCTTCTCATAATCATCTAAATTGAATTCTTGAACATGTTGTTGAGTAATCTTATCATTTAGATTAACACTTATACTAGTTTTAGTATATGAATTTTTTTCTACTTCTATATATTCAGCAGTGCAATTATTAGGATTTAAAATAAAAGTAGCACAGTTCTTAGTAATTGTATTTCCTTTTTTATTAGATACAAAGAAACTATTGCCTTCTTCTGTTTGATTACTCTCAATAGTATAATTTTCAAGCACAGGCTTATAAAAGTCATTTGAATTATATGTATTAAATGATTTAGCCATTATATCTTCAATTCTCTTATTTGGAATTACATATTCATAATTGTCTTCTAACTTATATGTTCTATTAACCATATCTACTACTAGGACTTCATTATATGTATTTTCTTTATCGCCTTTTTTATCCAAATAAATAAAATCTACTTCATATGGATATGTTAAATTATCACCATATTTCTCATGTTTTATTACTTTGGAAGTACCGACAAAAAAGTTTGATACTTCATGGTTAGTTGAAGTCAAATTACCATCTGTATACTTTTCTTCATCGATAGAAAAAACACTTCCTTTAGTAAAACCTAGTGGTCTTACATTAAGAGTGTATTCAAATGTTAGATCTTTTAAAATATTTGCTTTTAATGTCATATAATATAAACTTATCAAAACAACTATAAATAACAACGAAAACAAGATTCCAACTAAAATAATAGCTTTCTTTTTATTCATATAATTCACCTCTTTTTCCTTAACACAATTATAATATCATATCAAAAATATTATCTCAATATAAAATAAAAACAAAAAAAATCAGGATAAAAATCCTGATTTTTTGGTGCCTAAGGCGGGACTCGAACCCGCATGGTTTCCCGCATGATTTTGAGTCATGTGCGTCTGCCAGTTCCGCCACTCAGGCTTAAGTAAATTCGATAACTATATTAACATATATTTAATCTATTGTCTATAAAAAAATATAAAATAAACTTAGATTCCATAGTCAGTCCATCTATAGTGAGCAACAATTGGCCAAGCGTATTCATTATAGAATTCTAATCCATCTTCTTCTCTGTTTGGCTGTCCTGCATTATGAATTATATATGGAATTCCCTTCTCATTTCTTTTATCTGATACGATTGCTATATGATTTTCTCTATCATTAGAGAACACCACAATATCTCCTGGTTGCCACTCTTCAATTTTACTTAAATCTATAGTTAATGATTGATGGTTTCTTTTTAAATATATAGTTAGATTAGCAACTCTTCTAAAATCTATATTAGGATCCGGCTTTCCCTCTACTCTTGGATATAAGCTTATGTTTTTACTTATGTCTTCATCTACTAAATCTTTAATATTATACCCAGCATTTTTAAATGCACGCCAAAAAAGATCTGCACAAACACCTTCATCATCCGGTGGATAACCGCCTTGGTAATAATTGCTAACATATTTAGGCATATTTTTAGCATCAATTCGTGCACCTTCTACTATATCAGAATAATCATCAATTCCATCATTGTCTGCATCATAATGACTTTTTATTGTTTCTATATTAAAATCTTCAGCATAATAAACATCTTCAACTTCAATAGTTTCATACTTAGTTGAAGGCTCAAGATATTTGCTAAATAAAACAATTTTCTTATAATTAATTGCTACATAGCTAAGAACAATAGTAATAATTACAAATAAAGCCAAAAAAAATATAAATTTTTTCTTCATTTATTCCTCCAAAAAAGAGAAAAGTAGCTACTACTTTTCTCTTTCATTATACATTATACAATTTCATTTTTAAAGCTTTTTCCGTTTTCTAATCTTGGCAAATCCATTAAATCTAATATTGTAGCTGAAATATCTGCATATGATTCTCTCACCCCAATATCAACATTATTCTTTAATGATTTTCCAAAAGCAAGAATTGGAATATATTCTCTATCATGGTCTGTACTTGGTGTTGATGGATCGTTACCATGATCAGCAGTTAGAACTAAGATATCCTCATCTGTCATTATATTCATAATCTCAGGAAGTCTACTATCAAATTCTTCCAAAGCTCTAGCATATCCATCAATATTGTTTCTATGTCCATATAACATATCAAAATCAACTAAATTGGTAAAGATTAAATCTTCTGTTGAGTTCTTAATCTCATCAATTGTTTTTTGTATACCATCTGTATTACCATTAGTATGAATTGCTCTTGTAATTCCACGTCCGGTAAATAAGTCCTCAATTTTACCTATTGCTAATACTTTTTTACCGTTTTC
>CAMNJQ010000075.1 GCA_946541575.1 uncultured Clostridium sp.
GCCCTCTTCATACATGCTTAAGAAAAGTTCAGGATTTCTTTGAATAAAGAATTCTTGAGCTCTCACATTTTCAGTAATGTTATTTGGATAATCTGTACATTGAAGAGGTGATCTAGATATTTCTGTGATCACAGCATCATAAAAGTCAGTTTCTATTCTAATATAAGTATCTTTAGGAAGATCTTTTATAAAATCTGGATTAGACTTTAATACTCGAATAAATGATCTAGAATCTTGAGAAACCAAAGTTCTTGCTGAATCAATGTCAATAGAATTAATATCTATGCCATTTAATCTTTCATAAATATCTAATTCTAATGCTTTATTTGGAATTGAATGAATTAAATCCATATTATTATTTACAAAATTAATGAATTCTTGGTCATCAAGTCTTAATAGTTCATTTACAAATGCTCTTTTAGTTATTATTTCAGAGAATCTATCTTGTGGTATTTGACGAAAATCAAAGCCCCTAGAAAGCACAAAAGCTAGAGCATCTTCAGAAATCTCTGGAAATACTCTAGTATTTAAAATCAAACTTGGATTAATTCTTAAAATTGATTTTTGTAAAAAATTAAGTGCCATATAAATCTCCTATAATACATATAAAATTATATCATTAGAAGATTTTTAAAAGGCAAATGTTACTTAAAAAATATATAAGTTTAACACAATTGTAACTAGTATAAAAAGCTTATTTTATACGAGTTTCGAGGTGCAAAAAAAGGACCTTTTTTAGGTCCTTTTAATTTTTAAAATTTTACTCCTAATTTTCTTAGGTTTTCAAAAGCTTCTTCATATGCATAATCTCTATAGCAAATACCAAATATTCCAAGTGAATTTGCAGTATCACAATTATCATGTCTATCATCTAAAAATGCACATTCATCTGCTTCTAAATCATACTTTTCAAGTAAGATTTGGTATAATCTTGAATCTGGTTTATTGATATGTTCAAAACATGAAAATACACTTCCATCAAATATTTCATTTAGTCCTCTTGCATTTACTAAATCAGGAATCTCAAATGGTGCATTAGATAATATAAAAGTCTTATATCCATTTTCTCTTAATGTCTTTATTAGATTTATAATTCTATCATTGTTTACTATATAATCTGTCCATCTGTTCATAATGTCTCTTAGTTTATCTTTTTTATAATCCTCTTCTACTTGAGATAAAAATATATCAGTTACTTCTTCCTTTGTATATAATCCTTGATCATACTTTTTCCAAATTTCAGATGAGAAAGTAATATTTTTTAATTCTTCATATTCTTCGTCACTATTTGTCATTTCCCTTATCATATCAAAACAATTGAAGTGAAAAGTAACGTTTCCTAAATCGAATATTATGTTTTTAATCATTTTATCTGTCTCCTTTTTCTTATGCTTTATTTTATCCTAATGACTCATAGAATGAATTGTATAGTTTTGAATAATATCCACCTTTTTCTAAAAGTTCTTTATGAGTCCCCTCTTCTATTATCTTTCCTTGATCTAATACAAGTATTTTATCAACATTTACAATTGTTGACAACCTATGAGCTATAAAAATAGCAGTTTTTTCTTTAGATAGAATATCTATTGATTTTTGAATTATATTTTCTGTATTTGTATCAATATTTGCCGTTGCTTCATCTAGAATAAATATATCTGGATTATGTGCAAATATTCTTGCAAATGCTAGAAGTTGCTTTTCACCAGCCGAAAATGACTCGCCTCTTTCTTTGGCAACTTCATCTATTCCATGTGGTAAGTCTTTAATAAATGAATCAGCTTCGGATCTAGAAATTGCGAGTTGTAATTCTTTATCTGAAATATCTTTTGCAAGTGCAATATTATCTTTAATACTTCTTGCAAAGATAAATGGATCTTGAAGAACTGTACCAACGTGATTTCTAAGTGATTTCTTAGAATATTCGTTAATGTTCTTACCGTCTAATAATATTTCACCTTTTGTAACATCATAAAATCTATTAACTAAGTTAGTGATGGTTGTCTTTCCAGAACCAGTTTTGCCAACTAATGCAATTGTCTCTCCAGGATTTATAGTAAATGATATATCTTTTAGAATCCAATTATCTTTTCCATCATATGAGAACCAGACATTTTTAAATTCTAGTTTCCCTTTAAGTTTTTTAAGCTCTTTTCCGGATTCTAAGTCTTCTAAATATTCTTCGTGGTCTAAAATATCAAAGATTTTATTTATTGATACTGTTGCTTCTTGTATTGTTTCGGTGTTTTCAATAATTCTATTTATTGGATCAAATAGATTCTTTATGTATGTAATAAAGATATATATTTCACCAATTCCAACTGTAAGACCAAAGATGTGCTTGATAGCAACATATATAATTATAGATTTTGCAATGTTTTCAAAAAGCATCATTGAACTTGGGAAAAGTGCTTCAAAGATTGATGATGGGAACTTAACATAGAAGAACTTTTTGTTCATCTTCCTTAAATCATCTTCTTTTTCTTTTTGAATATTGAATATCTTAATTAGTTTTGCACCATAAATAGATTCTGCAAAGAATGTATTAATTTGTGTTCTTACAACTTTTGACTTTTCATATATGTAATTAATTATTTTTGTAAGTCCCACTGCAGTTATAGCTACAAACGGAATTACAATAAATGCATACATTGAAAGTTTTATACTAAATACTAGCATTATTATAAGAGTTGTAACTATTGATAGAATATCTTTAAAGAACGTTGCAATTACTTCTTTAAATAGATTTGATAGGTCATCTACGTCATTTATCATTCTTACATATAATGTTCCTGCAGGAACTCTATCATGGAATGATACGTTTGCTTTCTGCGTATAGTCAAATATTCTATTTCTTAAATCAAATAATATATTCTCACCCATTATATTTGTTTTAGTAATTGAGAATAAATCAAGTACATTTCCAATTACTACTAAAAGGATATATATAGCACCAATAACAGATGTGCTTACTAGTCCTTTTTCAAATAATCCAAGTGATAGAAAATCGTCAATTAATATTTTTATAAGGTAAGGTTTGGCAATAGAAATAATGTCAATGATAATAGATAAAATAGATACTAAGATGATTGTTTTCATATGTGGTTTTGCAAGTGCAAAACATCTTGAAAATGTTTTATTATTCTTTTTCATATTTCTTTTCCTCCTTCCCTTATGTTTTTTAAAAGTTTAGAATTTTGATGATTGTTGCAAATAAAAGTTTCTATATAGTCCTTCTTTGTTTACTAAGTCGTTGTGCTTTCCTTCTTCTACAATTACACCATCATCTAGTACTATGATATTATCTGCATCTTTAATATCTGAAATTCTATTTGATATTATGATACATGTTTTATTTTCGGTTAATTCTTTTATGTTCTTAAGTAGTTCTTTTTCTGTTTTATTATCAAGAGCTGAGAATGTATCATCAAAAATAATAAAGTTTGATCTATTTAAGAATGCTCTTGATATTACAACTCTTTGCTTTTGACCACCTGATAAATCTATTCCTTTATCTCCTATAATCGTTTCAATTCCATCTTTCATACTATCTAAGTCGGATTTAAACATAGCTTTATCTACACTATCTATTACATCTTCTTCTCTATAATCATCCTTGAATAAAGTGATGTTATTCTTTATTGTATTAGAGAATAAGAAATTGTCCTGTGTAATGTAGCAGAATGATTTTCTTAGGTCTTCTAAATCTAATGATTTAATATCTTTTCCATCTATAAATATCTTATTATTTTCAAAATCATAAAGTCTTAGTAGTAAGTTTGTAAGAGTGGTTTTACCACTACCTATTGTTCCAATTATTCCAAGAGTTGATCCTTGTGGAATTCTTAAGGATACATTTTTAAGTACCTCGTCTGTATACTCTGGATAATTGAATGTTAAGTTTTTAATTACAATATCACCTTTTATTGTGTTTGCATCTGAAGAGGTATCATCACTAATAGGCTCAACTTCTAATGAGTATAATTTGTCTAATCTTGCATATGATATTCTTGCTCTTTTTGCTTTAGATACAATCGCTGGAATCCATATCATTGGTTTTTCAAATAATGCTAAGTATCCAGTAAATGCTACTAAATCACCTACTGATATTTGATGACTTAACACCAAGCTTGATCCATATATAAGTGAAATACCAATACATAGTCCAAAACAAATATCTATACTTGTATAGAAAAG
>CAMNJQ010000076.1 GCA_946541575.1 uncultured Clostridium sp.
CCAGTATAATCTACCGTCAATACTCCAGTTTCATTTTTGGGAATTGCACACTCTATAAATCCTTTATCTGACTCGAAATATTTCATTCTTATTCCATCAAATCGTAACGTATACCCTGGATAATAAATATATGGTAATTCAAATACTGTATAGTCATCAGCTAAATTTTCTATCTTTGCTTCATAATGAGCACCATTTTTTACCTCATCTTCTATTATTGCTTTGCCTGAGATAACATATGTATTATCATCTCTTGTTGCTATATCAAATCTATGATTATATGCATTTACTGGCAAATACTCAGCCTTTGCCGTTCCTGCAACAGTTTCAACTTCTTTTCCAGACATTACTCCTAAAGTATATTTGTCTATATCTTGAATTCCAGTATCATATTTTAGATATGGATAAAACGCCGTCATATATCCAACAGCAATAACTGTCACAACAGCGACGTCCTTAATATTAAAATTCTTAATAATAACTGTCATATTATATGCGCATAGTCCACTTAAGAAAAATCCTGACATCATAGACATTCTCCATGGAAATTGAATAAATGAGAATTCTTTTGGAAGCCATTTCCATGGGAAATATTTAGTAGACATCCATATAGATAATAATGCTGATACTAAAAATACAACATATATATTTTTATGATCTTTACTAACTAATCTAAATGCCATAACAGATAATGCTAACATTATCCAGATATGAGGTCCAAGTTCAAATATAAATGTACCATTATTCTTTGAAACGAATAATTGATTTAAACTTAATCCATGTTCTGCTGTTTCAGCACTAGTACTCATCATACCTTCTTCATACACTTGGTAATTTGTAGAGACAGCAGTTTCAATAAATGGTGCCCAATAAAATGAAGTAATTAACAAAATAAAAAATATATCTATGAAAAATTCTTTAAGTACATTCTTCTTTATAAATAACTCTAAATTAGCAATTATATAAAAAGCTCCGAAAATAGTTACTAAAATTGAACTAATATTATGAGTAAGAATTAATCCTACCATACCAATAATAAAGTGATAACTATTATCATTAGTTTTTAGTAAATTATATAGTCCTAAAAAGACTAATGGAATAAAGCAAAATGAAATGTACTCTCCAAGAGCATTTCTAATATACATGTCTGTTAAATGATATGGAAACGCCATATAAATAATTGCTGCCAATAAAGCGGTATTATGATTCTTTGATGTTGCTTTAATAAAAATATACATTGAAACACCTGAAAGAATCATACAAATAAGAAGCAATAATTTATATGCGCTAATATAATTGTGTGTTATTACATGCAAAATATTTATTCCAAATGAAGAAAGTGGTCCATAGAATAAATTCCATGAATATCCAAAACCATTAGTAAATGAAACAATAACATTTCCCATAAATGTATTGCTTTTATTTTGACCAAATGCCCTAGCAATATGTTGAATTCCATCATCATAATAAACATTTAAATATCTACTAAATAACGGAATTCCAAGATATAATCCTATTACTATTATTACTATGTAACTAATAAGATTCTTATGTTTTTCTATAAATTTCTTCACTTTTTAACCTCTATTTGATTCTATTTTTTCTTTACTTTTTTGCATAAAACTCACAATTATTCTATACCAAATACATTTATATGTCAAAGAAAAACAACTATTAATTCACAAATAAAATTGGGCAAAAAAAAAGATTGCACCATGACATGCAATCTTAAAAAAATATATCTTATTTACTTTCTTTTTTTGCTATTACTTCTTTTCCATCATAGTATCCACAATTTGAACAAACTGTATGTGGTCTAACTGGTTGATGACAATGAGGACATACAGATAGGTTTTCTTCCTCTAATTTCCATGTAGATCTTTTTGATCCTGTTCTTGCTTTTGACCATCTTCTTTTTGGTTGTGCCATTTGAATCCCTCCTTTAGTGACGATTTTATATATGTCAAACTCTTATTATTCTTAAAGTTACTCAAATAGTATACAACCTATTTATGCGTTTGTCAAGCTTTTTTTAGCATTTTTAACGTTTACAGGAATAATAATACTTGCATTATTATTATAATAATCAAAAGTTGAAAATTGGCATTTACCTCTTTCTAGTATAATCTCATTTTGTAATTTGGTATTCTCTAATTTATAAAATTCAATTTGATTTTTTGTTTCGCAAAATAATCCTTTTACTCTTTCTTTATGAATTACAGGTAAAAATGATTGTTCTCCAACTATCTTTTCTAATGCTCTTTGATATACTTCTTCATCAGTAATCTTCTCTTTTGCGTAGTCTTTCTTTATCTTATTGTACATAGCTTTCATTTCAGGTGTAAACTGACCTGATAAATCAGATAAAGCACACGCATATATATCACTTAACATCTCTTTGTAGTCATAATTCTCTTTTGGTTCGATTTTTTGAGCTTGTACTAACTCAATTTTTAATTTAACGTTCTTCATTCTCTCTAACTGAAGGTTATTTTTTCCAGTAATATTTCCAAAGAAATGAAGTCCTTCCATCCAAATTGCATCTCTATCAGTGATATATCTTTCAATTTTGGCATATTTAATTATGTTTTGAACTTTGTAATAAAGACGTTCATCTACTTCTCTTTGATTCTCTAATTCTTCTTTCTCTAAATTCATAACACAATACCTCGTATTATGATTTTAACAATACTATTAATTTTTTTCAATAATATTTTAATTACGTTTTTATAACAAAAAAAGCTCTTTTTGTAAAAGAGCTTCTTTTTTATTTCTTATTTTTGATTATCTCAGGATAATCTTCTAATATCTCATTAGCTAAACTACTATCTAGTTTAAACATTTTTACATATCCATCTAAAGAATTAGCTTTATCCTTCAACACTTTAGCATCACTATTTACATATATGCCTGCTTTTCCTTTTCCATTTTTGGCTTCTTGAACTAGATTTGACACAGGTGAGTTACCATCAAAAGCAAGTACTATAGAATTTCTTCTTTCAAATATTTCATAGTTAAAGCTTTTATATAATCCCATTTCTTTTTCTGGTGAAATTCTAACTCCATCAATATTCTCAGTAATTATTTTTTCTGCATCATATTCATCAATTTCATTTGGAACAATTGCTGTTATTTCAATGTCTTTATTTAATGATTTAGCTGCTTCTACAAAAGCTTTTTCGTATCCTGACATTGTATGCCCTACAACAAAGTAAACTTTTTGTTCATCTAAGTTTGCTACCAATTCTTTTATAGCATCTCTTTCTTGTTCATCTATTATTGTTTCTCTATTATTTCCATTGAAACTTCCACCAGCAATAATAAGTGGCACTTTATTTTGTGGGAACTCAATTATCTTATCTTTAAATTGTTCCTCTGCATTTATTTTCATCTTATTGTTTAAATTAATCTTCTTAGCATTTTCAAGGTTTACATTTTCTTCTTCAAACATTGCTTCTCTTAATGATCTGCCATGAATAAATTTTTTAAACTTTTTATTTTTTTCTTTAAAGTATTCATCTGCATCTTCTATTATTTCATCTTCTACTCTTCTCATTTTTTCAAAGTCAGAATCATCTAATTCTAGTAGATTATGTAGTGCTAATTGCTCGTCAAAAGTATCTGTTCCATATATTCCGCAACCATCAGTACCTTGCACACATTTAACTCCATAGTCTAAGTATTGTTTGATTGGATGCTTCTCAATATCAGTCAAATTATTTAATCTAACGTTACTTGTTAATTGGAATTCAAGAATTACATTAGAATTCTTCATTGTTTTCATTAAGTCTTTACCTTCTTGAGATGATAAATCTGCAGTATATAAGCCATGTCCTAATCTTACTTTAGGCATTTTTTGTCCTGGAAGTAATGAATCTTTTACACATGAAATTGCTTTCGCAACATTGGTTCTTAAGCAATCATTCTCACCAGCATGAATTCTAATTGTAAAATTTTCATCCTCTGTTGCAGTATATCTAACCAATTCTTTAATAACTGGTTTCAATTCTGCTATATCATTTATTTCTTCTCCAATGAAGTCACTTCCTACTATGTATGGACTTTTAGCTAGAGCTTTTAATACACATAATACATCTGAATAGTTGTTGTTTGATGCACTAGCTCCAAATAGATTTAATGGTATTCTTCTAATTCCAATTAAGAATCTAATTCTTACACCAGTTTCTTTTTCGATTTTAGGCATTATTTCGTGAATATCTTCTAAGGCCTTAATTCCTGGTTCACCGTTTTTTGCTAAATCTGTATCTGTTATCTCTACATATTCAATATGTTGCTTGCCGTATTCTCTTGCAATCCATAATAGTTTATCTTGTCTTAGTGTATTGTTTTTGTATGGACTTTTTGGTGTTTTATCTTCCATCATTTTTCTTAAGAAGTTTCTAATGTCTCTATCTGGAATATCATTAATCTTTGAGTCTGTAATCTTAATCTTATTCTTATGCTCAGTTCCTTTACAAAAAACATATCTATAAACATATAACTTCTCTAAGTTTGTAAATACAGCTTGACCATCTTTTAGTAAAGCCAAACTAGCTCTTATTTTTCTAATATTATCTTCAGCATCCTTTGGATTGTTTATAATTAAATCTGCAAAGTTTATAAATGTGTTATCATCAATTTTTCTAGTTAGAGCTTTTCCTTCTAAACCACTATCAGCATATTCTGCTTCAACCTTATCTCTTTGTGCCATTATTTTCTTTATTTGTGATGGTGAAAGTTTTAAATCAATCTTCTTAATATAATATAAAGGATATCTAAGTTGTCTAGCAATTCCTAAAGATATCAAAACATCTGGTGATAAATTTGCATTCATATGGGTATGAAGATCTGTTTTAAACTTTGATTTTTTAAATATATATGATTTTACTATTGTTTTCTTAATATCATATTTATAATGTTTTGTTTGAGAAATAAGTGTTTTAATAATTGCCGGCATTTTAGCTTTTACTTCTATTCTATCTTCATAAATGTTAGCAATTTTCATTCCTGCTAGTCTAAAAATATATACTTCTGAACCATCACCGTTAATTGAAGCAGGAATAACATTAGAAATAATCTTTAATCCCTTGTTATCTAAAGTTGTTTCAACTCCACATACCATTGCAAGATTAGTGATTAAATTTCCACTTTTATGACTTGGAGTTCTTATAATATACGATAATTCATCAGGGTTACCATTTTTATATAGTTCTACAACAATATCTTTTTCTTTATCTAAATAAAATCTGTCTAGGTATTTTAAATTATTCATTATTATAAGACCTCTCTTTCCTTTAATTTTTTTATATTATTAATACATAATTATATCATAAAACTAGTTGAATATCAACATTTTATGTAAATTGTTTTTATTGTACAAATTAAGCCTTATCAAATAATAAGGCCTAACTACAATTTCTTTCATTAATATACTCATTGGCAAGCTTTTTCATTTTTGTTATTTTGTCAATGGTATCTGCATTTTTGTATGTGATTCTATCAAAGCATCTATTTATTAAATCTTTTTCTTTTATATACTCAAAATTTTCGTTGTAGTATATATCGAAAATAAAGGCAATATACCCAATCCATCTATCTAAGCACGTCTTGGTATCATGGATATTAACAAGTTTTTTGCTCATAAAGGTTTCGTATATTATATCTGAAATTTTCTCATTTTCAATAAAATCTATATCATCAGTACCTAAAAGTACTTTATAGTTTTCGGTAAGTTTTACTCTAAAATTATCCATCTTGTCATTATCTCTAATCAATTTAGAATGAACTAGAGCTCTTCCTTCAACAGCATCATCGATTTTTATTTTATTATGATTCAAAATAGCAGTTTTTATTATTTCATCATAGCTATCATCTTCTATAAACTCTCTTATTAATCCATCTTCAAAAAGAACTTTTACTCCATAATCAGCATGATCAAATACATAACTATCTGCATTATCATAAATTCCTTTTATAGATTTAGTTTGCTCAAATCTTCCTATGTCGTGTAATAAAGCTATTAGTTTTGATAAATCAGTATCTTCTTTTGATAAATTCAATTTTTGAGCTAGTCTTTGACTAGCATCAACAACTCCATATGTATGAGTTACTTTTAATTTTATTCTATCATCATCTAAATCATAATTTTCTAGATATTTTTTAAATGCTTTCTCTGACTTAATAATGTCTATCATGTTGCCCCCTACATATTAAACTTTGACATCCCTTCGGGATTTATGTTTTTATCATTATTGTCTGCCACTTCTATTATCATTTTTGAAATTCTTTTGTTTTCTA
>CAMNJQ010000077.1 GCA_946541575.1 uncultured Clostridium sp.
TTGTTTGGTTCTCTATAAATTTTCTTTTTTTCCTCTGACATTATTAATCACATCCCATTTTTATCCTTATCTATTTTAATCTTTTGTATTTAAATTATTTTTTTATATTCGCTTATATCTACTTTATCACTTAAGTATTTTCCTAAACATTTATTATCTTTTATTAGTTCTTCCTTTTTATCTTTGCTTAGATGTTTAATATGATACTCCAGTTTAGATGCAAAGATTCTTGTTTCTGATTCCCAAGCTGATTCTAATTTTTTTGCAGTGTGCCTTTTAGTATATTTTGCAGCTTTTTCATCTTTGGATTTATGCTCATTAAATCTTCTTTCCAAATCTGTCGTTATTCCAGTATATATAGAATTGTCTTCACATCTTATCATATATGTATAGTACATATTATTATCCCCTTGTTTCCAAATATGAATAATAGATTTCTTTAATCTTATCAAATTTTTCCTGTTCTACTGGATCTGATAAGTGAACTTTTGTTAGTGTATTTCTCATGTAGTCATGTTTTCTTATAATCGTTATTGATTCGTCAAAGTTTATATCGAATACAAATGAGATTAATACAGCTACTAAATCGAATTTAGATTCTTCCTTTTTCTTTAGAACAGGTCTATGTTCTAATATAGCATTATAGTATTCATCACATAATTTTGTATCTGTGACTGCATCAATTTTAGATTGTTCATTATAGAAACATGAATCTACTTCATAATAAATATCAAGTTTATCAGCATCACGGATTATTTTACAATATTTTAAAGCCTTTTCAGAAAGGTTTGACTCAATTTCAAATTTATTATGGTTTTTTAGTGCTGTAAATATAATATCGTCATATGAGCCGTCTTCAATAAATTTTCTAATATAATTATTTTCTTTTAAAAATTCTACTGCTCTATCACCATGATCAAAAGTTTGTATATCATTGAAACTTTGAAATGTTTTCCATTGTTCGAATCTAGCTATATCATGCAATAAACCAATAATTTGTGCAATATATATTTCTTCATCATTCATTCCAAGACTAATTGAAAGTTCCTTACAAAAATTCATTACTCTTAATGAATGGCTTCTTTTCCTATTGATTGATTTATCACTTACATTGAAGTTGCTATCAACATAATTTTTGAATTCATCAATTGCTAATTGTATGTCTTTCATATTCTGTACTCCTTCTACACAGCTAATTATATATTTAAAAAACTTGTAAATCAAGATTTTTAGCATTAAATGAAAAAAGAGAGGCTTAAACCTCTCTAAAAATAAAGCTTATTTCTTCTTGCCATCAATTATTAAGTTCTTTTTAGCATGATTTTTCTTTAAATCTAAACCTAATAATTGTAGAGCTATAGTTACATCTGTTATTTGACTATTAGCTAAACCGATGCTTGATAGTTCCATTCTTGAAAACTTACATAGTTCATAAATAGTATTAATATTGTTATCCTTAAGTGTTTTCGTAATACCTTTCGTTAAGCTTAATGTTTCAACGCCTTTTTGTAGTCTTTCTTGCATTTCATCCTCCAATTAATAATATTTATTACTGCTTATAATTAAAAACTGATTTAGTCTTCATTAGTTTTTCTTACTATATAGTACTCGCCTTTATCAAGTTGTTCAGCGGCTTTTCCAACTGCTGTACCTGTATCTGTATTTTCAGAAGTTCCTTGATTAGCTATTATTTGTCTTGCCCTTCTTGAAATTGCGATTGCTAGCTCATAATTGTTGTCTGCTCTTTTTTTCCCTAAAAGTTTAAATGTATTTGGTTCATTAATCATAAAAATAAATCTCCTTTACAATTACTTTCTTAAATAAGCATGAGCGCTTTGCTTTCTTATTTTATAAGAAATTTAAATCCATCTATTCAATTGTAGTGGGTTAACGTTATACTTGTTCAAGTACACTCTAATTATAACACAAATAAAATAAAAATAAAAGAAAATTTTTTTACATAATGTAAAAATTTGGTGAAAATACTATTTATGAGTCTCCTTTAGGATAAAAAAAGACCGCAAGAAATAAAACTTTGCGATCAAAATCTTTTTTATATTATTATTTACATAAAATTCTTGATGACTATTGCTCTAATTGTCCGATTAAATCCCCCTCATTTTCATTTAAAAAGAATAAAAATTCTATAAAGCCTTTTGAGAAATTAATAAACTTTCTTTCACTAATTAATTGAAGTATTTCTTCCTTGCTTGCCCATGTTACACTTTGAACTTCTTCAGTTGCAAGTTTTAGATTATTAATATCAATGTCTATTCCCTGCACGAAATAGTAATCATCAATATGATGAGGTGTTGTTAGAGTAATTACTGGTGCATCATCAGAAAAATCTAAATCTAATCCCAATTCTTCATTTAATTCTCTTGATATTGCTTCTTGATTAGTTTCTCCTGATAATACATGGCCTCCACAACTTAAGTCCCATAGATTTGGAAATAACTCTTTGGTTGTTTGCCTTTTTTGAATTAGTATTTCGTTGTTATCATTAAAAATAATCGCATGAACTGCAAGGCCATATTCGCCTTGAGCGAAAGGTTGATTAAAAGATCTCTGTACTACTTTACCGGTGAATTGCTTATCCTTGTCGTAAACGTCCCATAGTTCCATAAAACCACCTCCGTTCACAAAAATAATATCATAATATCTCTAAATTTGGTATAATATATTCGAAAATATTTTAAGATTTTTTGGAGACTTAAAATGAAACTTATTCATGAAGTTCAAAAAGATAATAAATACGATAATATTAAAGACCTACTTCGAGGACACTTTGGTATTTCTGAAAGACTTTTAGTAAAGCTTAAATTTAATAAACGAATTCTTTATAATAATGAAAATACATATCTAAATCATGAATTAAATGAAAATGATATTATTGAAGTTGATTTAGATTTTGATGAAGAATCTGACAATATAGTTCCTACGAAAATGGATTTAAAGATAGTTTATGAAGATGATGCTATGATTATCATTAATAAACCTTCTGGAATGCCTGTACACCCTTCTCAGAATCATTATGAAGATTCTTTATCTAATGGCATAAAGTATTACTTTAATAGTATTGGGCTAAAAAGAAAAATTAGGCCGGTTAATAGATTAGATAGAAATACTTCTGGATTAGTTATATTTGCTAAAAATGAATATATTCAAGAATGCTTAATTCATGAGATGAAAAATGATGAATTTAAAAAAGAATAT